>NZ_JBHVRW010000017.1:0-168376 GCF_042885475.1 Streptomyces sp. NPDC058051 | reverse complement strand
ATAGTGTTTCGGTGGTCATTGCGTTAGGGAAACGCCCGGTTACATTCCGAACCCGGAAGCTAAGCCTTTCAGCGCCGATGGTACTGCAGGGGGGATCCTGTGGGAGAGTAGGACGCCGCCGAACTCCTTTTGTTGAGAAGCCCCGTGCCCTTGTGGCACGGGGCTTTTCTGCGTTCTGAACGTCTAGGCTCGCACCATGCGCTACGAACTGGTCATCTTCGACAACGACGGCGTGCTCGTGGACAGCGAGCCGATCTCCAACACCATCCTGGCCGAGTACCTCACGGAGCTCGGACACCCCACCTCGTACCAGGAGTGTCTTCGCGACTACATGGGGGCCGCCGTGCACCGGGTGCACGATCTCGTCGAGGAGAGGACGGGGGAGAAGCTGCCCGCGGACTTCGACGAGACGCTTCACTCGCGGATCTTCGCCGCGTTCCGGCAGGAGCTGGCGCCGGTGGCGGGTGTCGACGATGTACTCGGAAAGCTTGTCGCCGACGGAATCGCCTACTGCGTCGCGTCCTCCGGCAGCCACGAGCGGATCAGAGTCGCACATCGCAAGACCGGGCTGGACCAGTGGTTCGAGGAAGACTGGATCTTCAGCGCGGAGGATGTGGGGCGGGGGAAGCCTGCGCCCGACCTGTACCTGCACGCCGCCGAGCGGATGGGCGTGGCTCCCGAACGGTGCGTCGTCATCGAGGACAGCCCGCTCGGAGTGGAGGCGGCCAGGGCCGCGGGGATGGATGTGTACGGGTTTACGTCGATGATGCCGGCAGACCGACTCACCGGCGTGACCGGGTACTTCTCCGACATGAGCCAACTGAGGGAATTGCTTGCCTGATCCATCTACCCATGGGTAGCGACTGGGCCTACGCTCGCCGCCATGACAGATGCTCGTTTGCGGCACGGCAGGGCCTCCCTCACGTTGAGTTTCTTCGCGCAGGGAGTCACCTTTGCTCTTCTGGTGACGCGGATTCCCGCCATTCAGGATCGGTACGGGATATCCGACGGGCTGTTGCCGGTCTTTCTCGCCGCGGTGCCCATCCTGGCCGGAGTGGGAAGCGTGGTCACCGAGAAGGTGGTGGCGCGGACGCGGCCCAGGAGCGTACTGCGATGGGCTCAGCCCGTTGTGCTGCTCGCTCTGCTCGGTGTCGGGGCCGGCAGCGAAGTATGGGAGGCGGCCCTGGCGCTCGGTGTGTTCGGGCTCGCCGTCGGAGCGCTCGATGCCTCCATGAACATGATGGGTGTCAGCCTTCAGCGGGCATACGGGCGTTCGATCATGCTCGGCTTCCATGCCGCGTACAGCCTGGGCGGGATCGCCGGGGCATCCATGGCGTGGGCCGGGGCGCACTGGGATCTGTCGTTGCTGGTGTCGTACCTGCCGGCGGTTGTCGTGCTGCTGCCCGCCGCGTTCATCGGGAGCCGGTGGTACGCCGACGGCGCGTCGCAGGACGCGAGCGCGGGCGAGACGCGGGAGAAGGCGGCCGTTCCGGTCTCCTTCGCGTTGCTGATGCCGCTCTGTCTGGTGATGAGCTTCGCGTACATCGGGGACTCGACGGTTTCCAACTGGAGCGCCAAGTATCTGCAGGACGTGCTGGGGAGTTCCGAGCAGCTGTCGACCGTTCCGTACAACGTCTACATGGTGACGACGCTGCTGGGGCGGGCTGTCGGGGACTTCGGGGTGCGGCGGTTCGGGGCTGTGGCCGTGGTGCGGTTCGGGAGTGTGCTGGCCGCTGTCGGCTTCGGTGTGGTGGCGGTGGCCGGCGGGGCGTGGGTCGGGATGCTCGGGTTCACTCTGCTGGGGCTCGGGCTGTGCGTGATCGTGCCGCAGACGTTCGCCGCCGCCGGGCGGATGTTCCCCGGGGCGAGCGATACGGCCGTCGCGCGGCTGAATGTCTTCAACTACGTCGGATTCCTGGTCGGGTCGCCGCTGGTGGGGGCGCTCGGGGACGCGTGGAGCTACCGGGGGGCGATGCTCGTGCCGATGGTGCTGGTGCTCGCGACGCTCGTGTACGCCAAGTCGTTCGACGTCGAGACTGCCCGCTACGGTGGCGGGCATGAGCGGCCGCGCACAGCTGATGTGGGATGACGCAGTAACGGGTTACAACTTCGGGGAAAGCCATCCGATGGACCCGGTCAGGCTCGCCCTGACGATGGAGCTGGTGCGGGCGTACGGGCTCGACGGTGCGGTGGATGTGGTGGCGGGCAAGCCAGCCGGGGAGTCCACGCTGCGGCTGGTGCACCGCGAGGACTATGTGGCCGCCGTGCGGGCCGCCTCGGCGGATCCGAGGCAGGCTGATCAGAACTACGGTCTCGGCACGGTGGACGATCCGGCGTTCGCGGGGATGCACGAGGTGGCGGCCCTGATCGCCGGGCAGTCCGTGGCGGCGGGCGAGGCGGTGTGGCGCGGGGACACCGCGCACGCCGTGAACTTCGCGGGCGGTCTGCACCACGCCATGCCGGGAGGGGCGTCCGGGTTCTGCGTCTACAACGATCCGGCGCTCGCCATCGCGCGGCTGCTGGAACTGGGGGCCGAGCGGGTCGCGTACATCGATGTGGATGTGCACCACGGGGACGGGGTGCAAGCGGCGTTCTGGGAGGATCCCCGGGTCCTGACGGTGTCGCTCCACGAGCACCCGCGCACACTCTTTCCGCAGACCGGATGGCCGGAGGAGACCGGAGCGGGGGCGGGTGAGGGCAGCGCGGTGAACGTGGCGCTGCCTGCCGGTACGGGGGACGCGGCGTGGCTGCGGGCGTTCCACGCGGTGGTGCCGGAGCTGTTGGCGGACTTCCGGCCGCAGGTGCTGGTGAGTCAGCACGGGGCCGATACGCATTTCGAGGACCCCCTCGCTCATTTCGCGGTGTCGCTGGACGCGCAGCGGGCGGTGATGGCGGCCTGTCACGATCTCGCCCATGAGTACGCGGAGGGCGGGCGCTGGGTGGCGCTCGGCGGGGGTGGTTACGCGGTGGTCGACGTGGTTCCGCGGTCCTGGACGCATCTGGTGGGTATCGCCGCGCATGCGCCGGTGGATCCGGAGTCAGTGATTCCGTCTTCGTGGCGGGATGAGGTCTACGCCCGGACACGGCAGTCGGGGCCGGCCCGGATGACGGACGGTCGGGTTCCTTCCTGGAAGCCGTGGGAGGAGGGGTACGACCCCGCGGACCGGGTGGATCAGGCGGTGCTGGCGACCAGGCGAGCGGCGTTCCCCTTGCGGGGGCTGCTGGCCTGAGGCGGGCGGGGGCGGTCGTGGTGCGGCCGTTTCCGTGCGGTGGTGGGGAACGGTTACGCCAACTGTGGGGCGGAACCGGACTTCTGGCCTTCCGTCCGGGGGATTGGTGGAGCATCGGTGGGGTGTTGAGCACCGGAGCGCTGCGTGCGCATCTGCTGGCGGCCCGGCTGGCCGGGCCTGTGGCCACGACGCGGGAGGCGAGTCTGCGGAGCTATCGGCTCTTCGCGGCGCGCGACCCGCGGGTGACGCTCGGCCTCGCTCCCGAGTGGGCCTGGGAAGAGCCCGATCTTCTTCGTTTGATGGCTGACAAGTGCGGGGTTTCGGACGATCCTGGTCATGTTTCAGGCCTTGATGTGATCGATCCTGAGCGGACTTTGGCGGGGCTGGATGCGTTCGCTGTGCGGCTCTCGTGTGCCGCGGTCCGGCGGGCGCCGGTGCTGTTCGGGACCGGTCACCCGCACCGGCTGCTCGGTTTCTACGCAGAGTTGGCAGACGCCATGTCGGCGGCCGGCTGCTCCGTACTCACCCCTGCGCAGGGGCGATGTATCGACATAACAACCCGGTTCGGCGTACGTACGTACCGCCTCGACTACGTACGAGGAGTCGCGATGGTGCGCGAGCCCGGCGCGCGGGCTCCCGGTGGTGACACCGGCGCACACACTCATTCGCCGCTGCCTGTCCGGGTCGCCCTGGAGGCGGTCGCGGAGGGCCGGGGGTGGCTGCCGGAGCTGGTCGTCGGCGACCACGGATGGGTCTGCGGTGCAGGTCAGCTGGGTATTGAGGCGATCGGGCTGGCGGATACGGACGATCCGGCCCTGTTCGTCGGGGAGGCCGAGGGGCGGGTGTCGGTCGCCGTTCCGCTCGACGACGCCGTGCAATCCGCCTACTACCGGCCGCTCACTCGCTATGTACTCAATCGGGCGTGTCTGTCACAGTAGGCGGCCGATCGTCTCTCCTCTTCCCCACTTGCATCACACGCCCCTAATCTGGTGAGTGAGCGCACAGCGACGAAGAGTCACCGGAGGGGAAGCCGGTGCGCGTCCGGCGCGGAAGGTACAGGTGGGTCATGGCTGCTGGCAGCGAGAGGCCTCTCAACGAGGTCAAGTTTCTGACTGTGGCGGAAGTCGCCGCCGTCATGAGGGTGTCGAAGATGACCGTGTACCGCTTGGTGCACAGCGGTCATCTGCCGGCGATCCGGGTGGGAAGGTCCTTCCGGGTTCCGGAGCAAGCGGTTCACGAGTATCTCCGCGAGTCCTTTGTGGGGGTGGAGTCTGCCTGAGGTTCACCGCGGATTACGCCCCTCACGCGGTGACGGGTAGGCTAGGCCGACGTAGGTCGTGTGGGCCCAGACGCCCCGCACCAGTGAAGAAGAAGTGAGCGAGGGTAGTCGTGGGCTCTGTTATCAAGAAGCGGCGCAAGCGGATGGCCAAGAAGAAGCACCGCAAGCTGCTCAAGCGCACGCGCGTTCAGCGTCGCAACAAGAAGTAGGCGAACGCAGTTCGTGATTCCGTAGCCCTCCCGCCGACCTGGCGGGAGGGCTACGGCGCGTTGCGTGGCGATGTGCCGTGGACGGTGCGTGTACGCGCATTCGGGCCAAAGACTCGGCAGCGGGGCGCCTCGCAGTCATCACAGGGCAACATCCACCCGCTACGGTGACGGCCAGGGGAAACCTTTCTACGGAAGGCGCTGATCTTGGGGAAGGTCGTGCTGGTCACGGGAGCGGCCCGGCAGCTGGGCGGCCGCTTCGTGCGCCGCATCCAGCGTGATCCGGAGGTGGACCGGGTGATCGCCGTCGACGCGGTGGCGCCCGCACATCGGTTGGGCGATGCCGAGTTCGTGACCGCGGACATCCGCCAGCCCGCGATCGGCAGGGTCCTCGCCGAGCACAGTGTCGACACGGTCGTCCATCTGGACGTGTCCGCCAAGACGGCTGGCACGGTCGGCCGGACGACGGTCAAGGAGACCAACGTCATCGGCACCATGCAGCTGCTCGGTGCCTGCCAGAAGGCGCCGAGCGTGCGAAGGCTGGTGATCAAGTCCAGTACGAATGTGTACGGCTCCGCGCCCCGCGATCCCGCGGTCTTCACCGAGACCACCCCGCCCAAGTCCCTCCCGAGCGGCGGCTTCGCCAAGGACGTGGTGGAGGTCGAGGGGTACGTACGGGGCTTCGCGCGCCGGCGGCCGGATGTCGCCGTGTGCGTGCTGAGGTTCGCGAACATCCTGGGGCCCCAGGCGGATTCGCCGCTCGCCGACTACCTTTCGCTGTCCGTGCTGCCGACGGTGTTCGGCTATGACCCGAGGCTCCAGTTCGTGCACGAGGACGATGTCGTCGACGTCCTGGGGATCGCCTCGCGCGAGCCGCGGCGCGGGACGCTGAACAGCGGCACCTTCAACATCGCCGGGGACGGTGTGCTGCTGCTCTCGCAGTGCTCGCGGCGGCTGGGGCGGCCGACGGTGCCGTTGCTGCTGCCCGCCGTCACATGGGTGGGCCAGGCGCTGCGTACGGTCGGTATGACGGACTTCTCGCCGGAGCAGATCCGGCTGCTCACCCACGGCCGGGTGGTGTCCACGGTCCAGATGCGCGAAACCCTCGGTTTCCACCCGCGGTTCAGTACCGCGGAGACGTTCGCGGAGTTCGCGCGCAGTCAGGGCCCCGGACTGCTGCCGCCGGAGGCGGTGGGCGGGGCGATCGACCGGCTGGCCGCCATGCCGTTCGCCGGGGCGGCCGGCGATGTTCCGGGAACCACCGGGGCGGGCGATACGTGCCCGACCCCCAGCGCCAGGTAGAGGAGCGCATCGACGATGGCGGACGCCAAGGTCATTCCGTTCGACGACGACCGTTCACGGTCGGGCGGCTCACCGCGCTCCGCGCGACGCCGGTCCGCGGGGGTCGGCGGTCGGGGCCAGGGGCCCTCCGCGGCCCCTGTGGTCGGGACCGCGGCCGTGAGCGCCCTTCCGGGTCCGCACGGCGCCTCGCTTCCGCAGGAGGAGCCGGAGCGGGCCGGGCAGCCCCTGGAAGGGGCCGAGCGGGGCAGCTGGGACCGGCGGGTCGCCGGTGGGCTCGCGTTTCTGCGGCGGAGGCTCACCGGTGAGTACGACGTCGACGAGTTCGGATACGACAAGGAGCTGACCGATCAGGTCCTGATGTCGATGCTGCGGCCGGTGTACGAGAAGTACTTCCGGGTCGAGGTGAAGGGCATCGAGAACATCCCGTCCGACGGCGGGGCGCTCATCGTGTCCAACCACTCGGGGACGCTGCCGCTCGACGGGCTGATGCTCCAGGTCGCCGTGCACGACAACCATCCGGCGGGGCGGCATCTGCGGCTGCTCGCCGCCGACCTGGTGTTCATGCTGCCGGTGGTCAACGAGCTTGCCCGCAAGGCGGGGCACACGCTGGCCTGTGCGGAGGACGCGGAGCGGCTGCTGCGGCGGGGCGAGGTCGTCGGGGTGATGCCGGAGGGCTTCAAGGGTCTCGGCAAGCCGTTCGCCGAGCGGTACAAGCTCCAGCGCTTCGGGCGGGGCGGCTTCGTCTCCACGGCGCTGCGGGCCGGGGTGCCGATCGTTCCGTGTTCGATCGTGGGGGCGGAGGAGATCTACCCGATGATCGGCAACGCGAAGACGGCGGCGCGGCTGCTGGGGTTCCCGTACTTCCCGATCACGCCGACGTTCCCCTGGCTGGGTCCGCTCGGGGCGGTGCCGTTGCCGACGAAGTGGACGATTCAATTCGGGGAGCCGATCGCCACGAGCGGGTATCCGGTGGAGGCGGCGGAGGACCCGATGCTGATGTTCAACCTGACGGACCAGGTGCGCGAGCAGATTCAGCACACGCTGTACAAGTTGCTGGTGCAGCGGAGGTCGGTGTTCTTCTGAGGGCCGGTGCTCTTCTGGGGACCGGTGTTCTTCTGTTCTTCTGGGGGTGGGCGCGGGAGTGCCCGGGGTGTCGGACGGACGTGTGGCCCTCGATCAGTCCGGCCCTCGACCAGTCCGGTCCTCGATCGCCCGGCCCGCGATCGTCGCATCGGCTCGATCGGGTTCGTCCCGTTGCCGGGCGGGGCGTGCCCGCCCGGCGGTCGAGGAGTGTGTCAGTCGTCCATGTCCTCGCTGTTGATTCCCAGGCCCGGGAGCAGGCCGGGGAGGAGCGGGGGCAGTGTGATGTCCGGAGCGGGCACGGGGCTGAACCGGCCGTCGGCGGACGGAGTGGTGCTGGGGGACGGGGGGCCGAAGAGGCCGTCCGTGCCGCCGCCGATCAGGCCGTCGGACGAGGCGCTGTCGGAGCCGGACGGGTAGGGCGAGGCGCTGTCGCCCGTATGACCTTGTGAGGCTTCCGGCGACGAGGGCGAGGACTGGTCCGTACGGGAGGAACCTGTGTCCTGGCCCGCCTCGTCCGACTGGCGGGAGCCGCTGCTCCTGTCCGGGGTGCGGGGCAGCAGCGACTGGAGCGGTTCCACCTCGTCGTCTATGGCGTCGAACACCGAGCTGACCTGGTCTCCGACATCGGTCAGCTGAAGGGGCAGCCGGTCGCGCAGGCTGCTCCAGCTGTCGCGGTGCGCGCGGGAGAAGGATTCCAGGGTCTGGATCGGGCCGATGGCGCCGTCGCGCTGGTAGGCGGAGTGGAGCAGGCGGTGGCCCTCGGTGGCGTCGTGCGTCATGCGGTTGAGCGTGCGCCTGACCTCGCCGAGCTGTTCGTGGTCCAGATCGCCGGCGCGGGCGCGCTCCATCAGGCGGCGGGCCTCGCTGAGCCGGGTCGATGCCTGGTCGAGGTAGATCTCACCGCGGTCGGCATCGCCGTTGGCCATGCCGAGGTGGATGTCCTCCATGCCGCGCTTGAGCCCGTACAGCGAATCACCCGGCAGGGCGTCGGAACTGGCAGCGGCCACTCCGCCGAAGGCTCCGGCCGCCACACCGACGGTGAGCCCGCCGGCCGCGAGCCCCTTCGTCCAGCGTGAACGCGGACGCAATTTCCGGAGCGGGGAGGCCCGGTGGGCCCCCTTGGTCCGTTGTTCGGGCACCGTAGGGCCCGCGGACGCGCCGCCCTCGGCGAACATGGCCTCCATGGCGGCGAGGAGCTGTGCTCGCTGCGCCACTTTGACCTCGGGGTCCAACTCCGGCCGCGGTAGCTCACCGAGGCCGTTCGCCAGGGCCAACAGCGGTCCGTGGGCGGCCGGTTCGGCCGACTCCTCGGGCTGTACGGCCGCCGCACCTCGGAGCGACTGCTCCTCCAGGGCCTGGGCGAAGGCGTTCGCCCGCCGGTGTGCCGAAACGTGTGCGATCACTGGCGGCACCTCCTCTCGTCATGACGGTCGACCCCCCTGGGGTCCGGAAGGTTGCACACCTTGAGCGCTTCCACACGAATGAGTGAGTGGCGGCGGACATGGGGCAACGACAGGGGGCCTGCAATCGGCACAACGAGGGGTACGGCGCTTGGGTTACGCAAGAAAGATGATCGGACCAGTGCGTGATGAACATGTCGCCGAGAGTGATCCGATCGGGGAGGGTCAGCGTGCGTCGTCCGGGAGGAGTCGGGCCAGTGTGCGGACGGCGCGGTACTGAAGGGTCTTGATCGCGCCTTCGTTCTTGCCCATGACGCGCGCGGTCTCGGCGACCGAGAGACCTTGCAGGAAACGCAGGGTCACGCACTCCTGCTGCTGGGGGTTGAGTCGCCGCACGGCCTGGAGCAGCGCGGCGTTGGAGAGGGACTCCAGGACGGAGTCCTCCGGGCTGCGCTCGACCTCGTTGGCGTCGAGCATCTCGCCGGTGGTCACCTCCAGCCGGAAGCGGCTGGACTTGAAGTGGTCGGCGACGAGGTTGCGGGCGATCGTGACCAGCCAGGCGCCGAAGTCGCGGCCCTGCCAGGTGAAGGTGGAGATGCGGCGCAGGGCGCGCAGGAAGGTCTCACTGGTGAGGTCCTCCGCCGTCGCCTTGCCGCCCACGCGGTAGTAGATGTAGCGGTAGACGGTGTCGCTGTACTGGTCGTAGAGGCGGCCGAAGGCGTCGGCCTCGCCGGCCTGTGCGCGCTCGACGAGATCCATCATGCGCGCGCTGTCGCTGTCGGCGGTGGGCCGGCGGACGGTGGACGTAGTAGTTGCGCCGCGGTTGCCGCGTCTTCCGACCGCCGCACCGCGTTCGGCCAGGGCGTAGCAGGGGCCGACAGGTGCAGGGGTGGCGAATGCGGGTGCGGCGTACGCGGTGGGGACGAAGCTGCGCAAGCGGTCAGCGATCGTTGCGCGCAGCGTAGCCAGGCCCGAGGCGTCAACCCCGACGTGTGGGTACACGGGACTCCCAGAGGCAGAGCTTCCATCACGTGAAGTGCGAAACCGTCACTCGTCGTAGTGAGTGGTGGGTTCCGGAATGCGTCTGAGGAGAATAACGCTTCGTACAGGCAGTGCTACACCCAGTTGCTCAAATCATCGATTCCGTCGCTTCTGTTGCGACTTATCGACGCATCAAGTAACACATCGCGACCGGTTATTGATCGGATTACTTCGTGATCTGCCTGCGGGAGCGACGGGTTGTGGCCGGGTGCGAGCAATCCGACTGGCGGGGGCGGGGGGTGGGTAAGAGGTCCCGATCGGCGGCAGGGTTTCGGGCATGACCGGGCGGCCCCCGGCCGGTTCGGCCGGGGGTGAACGGGTGTGCGTCAGCGGCGGCGCCGGTGCAGGGCGACGGCTGCCGCGGTGCCGCCGGCGAGTGCGCCGACCCCGGCAGCGGCCGGGATGCCGACCTTGGCGGCCTTGCGGCCCGTCCGGTAGTCCCGCAGGCGCCAGTCGAGCGCGCGGGCGTGTTTGCGGAGCTTGGCGTCCGGGTTGATCGCGTACGGGTGCCCGACCAGGGACAGCATCGGGATGTCGTTGTGCGAATCGCTGTACGCCGCGCAGCGGTCCAGGTCCAGTCCCTCGGCCGCGGCCAGGGCGCGGACGGCCTCGGCCTTGGCGGGGCCGTGCAGCGGTTCGCCGACCAGGCGGCCGGTGTAGACGCCGTCGACCGATTCGGCGACCGTGCCGAGTGCGCCGGTCAGGCCGAGGCGGCGGGCGATGATCGTGGCGGTCTCCACCGGGGCGGCGGTGACCAGCCAGACCCGCTGTCCGGCGTCGAGGTGGGCCTGGGCGAGGGCGCGGGTGCCGGGCCAGATGCGGTCGGCCATGTACTCGTCGTAGATCTCCTCGCCGATGGACATCAGCTCGGAGACGCGGTGGCCCTTGACGATGGACAGGGCGCTGTCGCGGGCGTCCTGCATGTGTTCCGGGTCCTCGACTCCGGCCAGCCTGAACCACGCCTGCTGCCAGGCGAACCGGGTCAGCTCGCGGCGCTGGAAGAACTTCCGCTTGTACAGGCCGCGGCCGAAGTGGAAGATCGCCGCGCCCTGCATCACGGTGTTGTCCAGGTCGAAGAACGCGGCGGCCCGCTCGTCGCCGACGACGGGGAAGGGCGGTTCCTCGGCCGCGGCGCGTGCGGAGGTGTCCTCGCCGGTGGCGGGGGACTGATCGCCGGGGGGTTCGGGGAGGGAGGACTTCCGTGCTGCCTCAGCTGCTGCCTCGCCTGCCAGCACGCTCCGTGCTGTCGCGGGGCGCCTACGGGGTGTGAGCCATCCAAGAGCGGCCATGTCGTGAGCATAGCCAGTCGGTTCGGCCCTTCCCGACCTGCCGGGATGCCGTGCCGTGAACTCTCGGCTGCCGGGACGTTAAACGGGTGATTCGGGGCGTATCGGATCAAGGGGAGAGGCGTCCCCTTTCCGGCTTCCGGTCCGGTGGCCGGACCGGTTCCGGGTCTCGGGTGCGGTTCTTCTCCGGGCCGGCGGCCGATCCTCCTCCGGGTCTCGGGTGCGGTTCCTCTCCGGGCCGGAGGCCGGCCCGGCACCGGGCCGCGGGGTGGTTCCCTCCGGTCCCGGGCCCGGTTCTCCTCTCGTGCGGAGCGGCGGCTTCGTCAAGCGCAGAATGAAGGCATGAGTGCCCTGCTGCGACGTACGAAGAAGAAGCCCGCGGACCGGGTGGTGACCCTGGTCGGGAAGCCCGGATGCCACCTCTGCGACGACGCGAGAGCGGTGGTGCGGGAGGTCTGTGCGGAGGTCGGCGCGTCCTGGGAGGAGAAGGACATCACCCGGGACGAGGAGCTGCACCGGGAGTACTGGGAGCAGATCCCGGTCGTCCTGATCGATGACGAGCAGCACACGTTCTGGAAGGTGGATCCGGTGCGGCTGCGCGACGCACTGCGTCCGTGAGCGAAAGGCGGCTACCATCATGGGCGTTTTGAGTGGTCTCGGGGGAGTGGTTGTGAGGAGTGTGTACCGCTTTGCCCCCTTCGGGCCCGCAACGGGATGATGCGATCCTTGGTTCCGGGATCGCGCGACGAATGTGCGTGACCCCGGTCACTTTGACCGGACAAAACGGACACCATCTTTGTGCACGTGTTCACAAAGACATAGCCTGCATTCGACGGGGCGGCCATGGGACGTACGGCCGCCTGCAGCCCCGCTCATCCCGCAGGAGCACCGTGGCAACTGGCCGAAATCACCGACCGGCGACCCGTAGTCGAGGAATTCCCGAGGCCACCGTCGCCCGGCTTCCGCTGTATCTACGCGCCTTGACGACGCTGTCCGAGCGCTCGGTTCCCACGGTTTCCTCCGAGGAGCTCGCCGCGGCGGCGGGGGTCAACTCCGCCAAGCTCCGCAAGGACTTCAGCTACCTGGGGTCCTACGGGACGCGTGGTGTCGGGTACGACGTCGAGTATCTCGTCTACCAGATCTCCCGCGAACTCGGCCTCACCCAGGACTGGCCTGTCGTGATCGTCGGTATCGGTAACCTCGGCGCCGCGCTCGCCAACTACGGCGGCTTCGCCTCCCGCGGTTTCCGGGTCGCCGCGCTGATCGACGCCGACCCGGCGATGACCGGAACGCCCGTCGCCGGTATCCCCGTGCAGCATGCCGACCAGCTGGAACGGATCGTCGGCGACAACGGGGTGTCGATCGGCGTCATCTCGACTCCGGCCGGAGCCGCGCAGCAGGTCTGCGACCGGCTCGTCGCCGCCGGTGTCACCTCCATCCTGAACTTCGCGCCGACGGTGCTCTCCGTGCCCGACGGTGTCGACGTGCGCAAGGTCGACCTCTCCATCGAGCTTCAGATCCTCGCCTTCCACGAGCAGCGCAAGGCCGGTGACGAGGGAGCCGAGAGCGTCCCGGACCCGGCCGCGCCGCCCGTGCGCGCGACCGCCGGAGGGCGGAAAGGACCCGACGGGGACATGCCCGCCGTGATGCCGGCATGAGTCTTCTCGTCGTAGGACTGAGCCATCGCAGCGCCCCCGTCTCCGTACTGGAGCGGGCCTCGCTGGCCGTCGAGACGCAGGCCAAGCTCCTCCAGGACACCCTCGCCGCGGAGCCCGCGGTCGAGGCCGCCGTGCTGGCCACCTGCAACCGCATCGAGCTGTACGCCGACGTGGACAAGTTCCACGCGGGCGTCGCCGAGCTGTCCACGCTCCTCGCCCAGCACAGCGGCGTCGGGATGGACGAACTCACTCCGTATCTCTATGTGCACTACGAGGACCGGGCCGTCCACCACCTCTTCTCGGTGGCCTGCGGTCTGGACTCGATGGTCGTCGGCGAGGGGCAGATCCTCGGCCAGATCAAGGACGCGCTGGCGCTGGGGCAGGAGCTGCACACGGCCGGCCGGCTGCTGAACGACCTGTTCCAGCAGGCCCTGCGGGTCGGCAAGCGCGCCCACAGCGAGACCGGGATCGACCGGGCCGGTCAGTCGCTCGTCACCTTCGGTCTCGAACAGCTCGCGTCCGGTGCGGAGATCTCCGACTGGGCCAGGGGCAAGCGCGCCCTGGTGATCGGCGCCGGCTCGATGTCCTCGCTGGCCGCCGCCACCCTGGCCCGCACCGGTGTCGCCGAGATCGTCGTCGCCAACCGGACCCGGGCCCGCGCGGACCGGCTCGTGGAGATCCTGGCCCAGTCCGGCGGTACGGGCGTGGTCGCTCGCGCCGTGGAGATGGCCGCGGTCGCCGACGAACTGACACGTGCCGATGTCGTCGTCTCGTGCACCGGCGCGACCGGTCTCGTGCTGACCGCCGAGGCCGTCGCCGGAGCGCTCGGCCTGGCCTTCGAACCCGGGCGCGAGGCTCCCGCCGCGTCCGTCCCGGCGCCGCCCGCCGACCCCGACCGGCACGCCGCCTGGGTGGAGAACGGCACCGCCGGCACGGTGCGCCAGGCCGTGCGGCGGGCCACCGTGCCCGCCCAGGGCACCGGCCCCGTCCGCCTCGCCCTGCTCGACCTCGCCATGCCGCGCGACATCGACGGAGCCACCACCCGTCTCGACGGTGTGCGCCTCGTCGACATCGAGTCGCTCGCCGAGGCGTCCGCGGACGCCCCGATGGCCGCCGATGTGGACCAGGTGCGCACCATCGTCGCCGACGAGGTCGCCGCCTTCGGCGCCGCCCAGCGCGCCGCCCACATCACCCCGACCGTCGTCGCCCTGCGCACGATGGCCGCCGGAGTGGTCGCGGGCGAGATCGCACGGCTCGACGGACGCCTCCCCGATCTGGACGAGAAGCAGCGCGCCGAGATCTCGCAGACCGTGCGCCGCGTCGTCGACAAGCTCCTGCACGCGCCCACCGTGCGGGTCAAGCAGCTCGCCAGCGAGCCCGGCGGTGCCGGGTACGCCGACGCGCTGCGGGAACTCTTCGACCTCGACCCGCAGACGGTCGCCGCCGTCTCCCGGGCAGACCTGAACGACCCGAATCGAGGGCGGTCATGACCGACAACTCATCCCTGGGTGCGGGGGCCACCAAGCCGTTGAGGCTGGGAACCCGGCGCAGCAAGCTCGCCATGGCGCAGTCCGGCCTCGTCGCCGACGCGGTCAGCGAGGTGACCGGGCGCGCCGTCGAGCTCGTCGAGATCACCACGTACGGCGACACCTCCCGGGAGCACCTCGCCCAGATCGGCGGCACGGGCGTGTTCGTCGCCGCGCTGCGCGACGCGCTGCTGCGCGGGGAGGTGGACTTCGCCGTCCACTCGCTCAAGGATCTGCCGACCGCCCAGCCCGAGGGCCTTGTGCTGGCCGCCGTACCGGTGCGCGAGGACCCGCGCGACGTGCTGGTGGCGCGGGACGGGCTGACCTTCGAGCAGCTGCCGTCCGGTGCCCGTATCGGCACCGGCTCGCCGCGCCGCATGGCGCAGCTGAACGCGTACGCCCGCAGTCACGGCCTCGGCATCGAGACCGTGCCGATCCGGGGGAACGTCGATACGCGTATCGGTTTCGTACGAAGCGGGGAGCTGGACGCGGTGGTACTCGCCGCGGCCGGTCTCAGCCGCCTCGGCCGGACCGGTGAGGTGACCGACTTCCTGTCGGTCGACACCGTTCTGCCCGCTCCCGGTCAGGGAGCACTGGCGATCGAATGCGCTGCGACCAGCGCGGACCTCGCCGCCGCGCTCGGCGAGCTCGACGACCCGTACACCCGGGCCGCCGTGACCGCCGAGCGTGCCCTGCTCGCCGCCCTGGAGGCCGGCTGCTCCGCACCTGTGGGTGCGCTGGCCGACCTCCTGGCCGACGGACAGGCTGTCAATGAACTGCGCCTGCGCGGTGTCGTTGGTTCCACCGACGGTTCCTCGCTGGTACAGATGTCCACCACCGGTCCCGTCCCCACGTCGCACGACGACGCGGCGGCCCTCGGTCGCGAACTCGCGGCCGAGATGCTTGCCAAGGGTGCGGCCGGTCTTATGGGGGAGCGAGCACTTTGAGCCCCACCGGCCCCGCCGCATCCGACTTTCCGGCCCTGTCCGCACAAGGGCACGTCACCTTCCTCGGCGCCGGCCCCGGCGATCCGGGACTGCTGACTCTGCGCGCCGTCGAGGCGCTTGCGAGCGCGGACGTCCTTGTCGCAGAGCCGGACGTTCTCGGCGTCGTTCGCTGCCATGCGCGGGCAGGCGTGAGCACACCTGAGCTGGCAGTTGTTGACGCGCAGTCAACAGCCGC
Organism: Streptomyces sp. NPDC058051; assembly: GCF_042885475.1. Lineage (NCBI taxonomy): Bacteria > Bacillati > Actinomycetota > Actinomycetes > Kitasatosporales > Streptomycetaceae > Streptomyces > Streptomyces sp. NPDC058051. The sequence continues at coordinate 153,183 of NZ_JBHVRW010000017.1, read as the reverse complement.
CGGTGTACCCGTTCTCAGGGACGCGACCAATCTTGTCATGGAGGCGGTGAGGGGCGGCAGGCGGGTCGTCCGCGCCGTCTCGGGCGACCCGGGACTGGACGGGAACGCCGGTGCCGAGATGCTTGCCTGCGCCTCCGCGGGCATCCCCTTCGAGGTCGTGCCAGGTGTCGCGAACGTCGTGGGCGTGCCCGCGTACGCCGGTGTGCCGCTGCGTGACGCGCAGGGTGCCGACGTCCGGTTCGTCGACGCCCGGACCGCCTCGGACCGCTGCTGGACCGAGGTCGGCGCGAGCGATGCCACGGCGGTCATCTCGACGACCCTCGACTCGGTGGCCGCGGCCGCGGGTGAGCTGGTCTCGGCGGGTCGCAAGCCCGACACCCCGCTGACCGTGACCGCGGCCGGTACGACCACCCGCCAGCGCACCTGGACGGCGACGCTCGGAACGATCGCCCAGGTCCTGAAGCAGGCGAAGGTCCTCCCCTCGCCGGACGGGCACCAGCCCGTCATAGCCGTGGTCGGTGAGCGCAGCTCCGCCGCCCAGCGCGACCAGCTCGCGTGGTTCGAGTCCAAGCCGCTGTTCGGCTGGAAGGTGCTCGTCCCGCGGACCAAGGAGCAGGCGGCGTCGCTTTCCGACCAGCTCCGTTCCTACGGTGCCGTGCCGCACGAGGTTCCGACGATCGCCGTCGAGCCGCCTCGTACGCCGCAGCAGATAGAGCGCGCGGTCAAGGGCCTGGTCACCGGCCGTTACGAGTGGATCGCCTTCACCAGCGTCAATGCGGTGAAGGCCGTTCGTGAGAAGTTCGAGGAGTACGGGCTCGACGCCCGTGCCTTCGCCGGGATCAAGGTCGCTGCCGTCGGTGAGCAGACCGCCGCCGCGCTGATCGACTTCGGTGTGAAGCCGGACCTGGTGCCGTCCGGTGAGCAGTCCGCCGCCGGTCTCCTGGAGGACTGGCCGCCGTACGACCCGGTCTTCGACCCGATCGACCGTGTCTTCCTGCCGCGCGCCGACATCGCCACCGAGACGCTGGTGGCCGGGCTCATCGAGCTGGGCTGGGAGGTCGACGACGTCACCGCGTACCGCACGGTGCGTGCCTCGCCGCCGCCCGCCGAGACGCGTGAGGCGATCAAGGGCGGCGGTTTCGACGCGGTGCTCTTCACCTCGTCGTCGACCGTGCGCAACCTCGTCGGTATCGCGGGCAAGCCGCACAACGTGACCGTCATCGCGTGTATCGGCCCGGCGACGGCGAAGACGGCGGAGGAGCACGGGCTGCGCGTCGACGTCCTGTCGCCGGAGCCTTCGGTGCACAAGCTGGCCGAGGCCCTCGCCGAATTCGGTGCGCGGCGCCGGGAGGCGGCGAAGGAGGCCGGTGATCCGGTGACGCGGCCGAGCGAGCGGCGTCCCGGGGCGCGGCGGCGTCGTACGACGACCTGACCCGGCCTGAGCGGGCTCGGTCGGACGGTGTTGTCGTACGACGACCTGACCCGGCCTGACTTGGCCTGCCCGGTCGGACGCTGTGGAACCCGGTCCCTTCGCCGGCGCTGTCGGCGGCTGATGCGGGCCCGTGCGTGACGTCGGTTCCCGAGACCTCGTGGTGGTCTTGGGGGCCGACGCTGTCGTAGGGGGCGGGTGCCGATGCCTGCGGAGCGGAGCGGGGTGGAGCGGGGTGGGCCGGAGGGCCGGTCCGGCGGAGGCGGCGGACGGGCCGTGGGGGCGGAGGGGCTTTCCCGGCACAGGTGTCGGTAAGACGGTGATGTGTACGGGTCTAGTCTCGAAGCATGACTGTGTACGGAAACTTCCCCGGCTCCCGCCCCCGGCGGCTGCGGACGACCCCGACGATGCGGCGGATGGTCGCCGAGACACGGCTCGACCCGGCGGATCTGATCCTGCCCGCGTTCGTGCGCGAGGGCATCGACGCCCCCGTCGCGATCTCGGCGATGCCCGGCGTGCAGCAGCACACCCTGGACACGCTGCGCAAGGCCGCCGTCGACGCGGTCTCGGCCGGGGTCTCCGGAATCATGCTCTACGGCGTGCCCGAGGACGAGAAGAAGGACGCCCGGGGCACGGCCGGCACCGACCCGGACGGCATTCTCCAGGTCGGTCTGCGCGCGGTGCGCGAGGAGGTCGGTGACGATCTCGTCGTCATGTCCGACGTGTGCCTGGACGAGTACACCGACCACGGCCACTGCGGTGTCCTGACCGCCGACGGCCGTGTCGACAACGACGCGACGCTGGAGCGGTACGCCGAGATGGCCCAGGTCCAGGCCGACGCGGGGGCCCATGTGCTCGGCCCGAGCGGCATGATGGACGGCCAGGTCGGCGTCATCCGTGACGCGCTGGACCAGACGGGCCACGAGGACGTCGCGATCCTCGCCTACACGGCCAAGTACTCGTCGGCGTTCTTCGGGCCGTTCCGTGAGGCCGTCGGCTCCTCGCTGAAGGGTGACCGCAAGACGTACCAGCAGGACCCGGCGAACTCCCGTGAGTCCCTGCGCGAGCTGGCGCTCGACCTCGAAGAGGGCGCGGACATGGTCATGGTCAAGCCGGCCGGACCGTACCTCGACATCCTCGCGAAGGTCGCCGACTCGGTGGACGTGCCGGTCGCCGCGTATCAGGTCAGTGGCGAGTACGCGATGATCGAGGCCGCCGCCGAGAAGGGCTGGATCAACCGGGACGCGGCGATCATGGAGAGCCTGACCGGGATCCGGCGGGCCGGCGCGCAGATGATCCTGACGTACTGGGCGACGGAGGTCGCGCAGCGACTGGGCCGCGGCTGACCGTTCGATCGGACCGGTTGGGACCGGTTGGGACCAGTTGGTTCCGGTAAGTGGCCGTTGCTTCCAGTCGGTGAGGTGCCGGTGCCGGTGCCGGTGCCTGCTGTTTGTGCTTCTGCCTGTGTCCGTGGGAACCCCGCCCGGATCGGGCGGGGTTCCGTCGTGTGTCAGGAACGGACGGGGCGGGGCCCCGGGTGTCAGGCGCGCCTGGAGCGGCGGCGGGCTGCCACGACGAGGCCGGTGCCTGCGGCGAGCACCGCGGCGGTGCCGATGACCAGCGGGATCGTGCCGTTGCTGCCGGTCGAGGCCAGGTCGCCACCACCGCCGGTGCCGGTCGCCGTGTTCTGTGACGGTGTCGTGCCCGGTGCGGCTGACTGCGAGGAGTCGGCGGACGGCGTGCCGCCCTCCGAGGGCGGTGTCGCGGAGGCGGAGGGCGTGCTGCCCGTCGACGGCGTGGTGTCGGGGGTGCTGCTCGGCGTCGGAGTGGCGGACGGGGTCTTCCCGGCCTCCGGGAGGCAGCCGCTGAACGGGAAGTGGTGCGTCTCCGCTCCGCCCGAGCCGTGCAGCGAGGCGACCCACACCGAGCCGTTGACCGGTGCGGCGTTGCCCAGCTCCAGGTGGGCGCGGGGCGCCAGCACGCTGCCGGGCCAGGCGGCCTGGCTGTTCTTGGTGATGGTGCGGGCCTCGGGGAAGTTCCACAGCAGGCGGGCGCGGATCTTGCCCTCGGAGGAGCTCTGGAGCTTGTCGTCCAGGACGTAGCCCTGGCCGCCGGACAGGAAGAAACCGGTGGTGCCGGCCGCGGCCATGTCGTAGGTCTCGCCGCTGACGTTCACGACCGTGGTCGATCCGGCGGGCACCTTGAGGAAGACCTCCTTGGCCCCCTCCAACTGGCTTGCCGTCACGGTGAAGACGTTGCGGGTGGTGTCACCGCCCTGCAGGGTGAGCTTGGCGCCGTCGGCCTTCACGGTGGTGCCGTCGGTGGCCGGTTCTTCGGCCAGTGCGGAGGAGTAGGACCGGAGCTTGGCGAACTCGGCGTCGAAGTCGATGAGTCCGGAGTTCTGGCGGAAGCTGCCGGAGTGCAGTTCTACGGCGCGGTCGCGGACTGTGCCGCCGACGACGGCGTTGCCCTTCATCACTGCGGTGACCGACGAGCCGTTGACCAGGTCGCCGCGGACGACGAGCGTCGCCCGGTCCGGCAGGGCGTCGACCTCTGCCGCCGACAGTTCGTTGCCGACGCTGAAGCCGCCGCGGAAGTCTGCGTTGCCGCCGACGGCCACCGCTCCCTCCGCGTCGGGTGAGTGGACGTCGTCACCGAGGACGAACTCCCCGTATTTTCCTGCGATTCCGAAGGCGTCCGTGGTGCAGCCGGCCGAATCGGCGGGCGTGGCCCGGGCGGCCGGGACGGCCGTGAGGCCGAGAAGGAGGGCTCCGCCGAGCGCGGCGGCTGCGGCGGTTGCGGTTATGCGCATGGGGCTTGGTTCTCCCGCGGAGGTGGTCATGGAGATTCCGTGGTGGCGTGCCCATATTTTTCACACAAAAGGATATTGGTCAAGACCAATGGCCCCTGTGTTGATGAAGTGTCAGGAGATAGGGCGATGAGCAGGTTGTTGCCGGTGTCGGTGCCGGTCCGGGGCGGTTGAGGTGGGTGGGGTCGACGGGCCCGCCTCTTGAGTGAATAGGGCACGTTTATTTGGGTGAATCGGCCATGTTTCCACCGTTCTCGGTGGGTTGACCCCTTCATGATTGCCTGGCCCCTCCCTCCGGTAGAGGGCACCACGTACTCATGAGAGCAGGATTCCTCCATGGCACATCGCCATCTCTCCCGCGCTGTCCTGGGCATTGCGATCGCTGTCGCCGGCACCCTCACGCTCGGCGTCACCACGGCCTCCGCCGGAGTGGACCCGAACCAGGACCTCATCAACAAGATGAGCGGCGGGCGCCTGGCCCTGCACAACGACGCCACGGGTGAGGGCAATACCGCCATCACTCTGCGCAGCCCGTCGTGGAAGTACAGCACGGAGGCGTGGGACGCGGACTCAACCTGGTCCGCGGACGAGACCGGTACCTGGACCACCGTGTACCGCAACAGGGCGGCGAACAAGTGCCTCCAGCCCGCCTCCGCGAGCGCCGAGCGCGGTACCACCATCGTCGTGCGGACCTGCGACGGTTCCGACCTGCAGAAGTGGATCCTCAGGGGCGAGAAGGTCGACGGCCGGTACACCGGGTGGTGGATGTGGCGCCCGAAGGTCAACCGGAACGTCGCCATCGCCCTGAACCGCTACAACGACGGCAGCTGGGACACCCTGCACCTCGACACCGCATACCCGAGCTCCGACCGGCTGTGGCGCATCGCCCCCAACGACGCGGCGTGGAACCTGGACTGACCGGCCTGCACTGATCGGCCTGCGCTGTTCGGCTTGTGAGCCCCTGCTCGTCCCCAATGCCGGGGCGGGCAGGGGCTTCGGCTATTCCCGGGTGTCCGGTTCACGGCTCCACGTGGTGAGGATCCGGGTCGCCGCCCTGCCTAGTTCGGGGTCGTCGGTGAGGGCGCGCAGTGTGTCGGTACGGGTGCGGCTCGGGCCCGCCTGTTCGACGGCGGACAGGGCGTTGTGCCGTACGAGGGGGTCCTCGTCGTTCCGCACGACCGCGGTCACGGCCTCGTCGACCACCGGGTCTCCGGCGTAGGGACCGAGTGCCCCGGCCGCGTACTGGCGGACCAGGTCCTCCTCCGGGTCGTGGAGTGCGGTCAGCAGGGCCCGGCCGGCCGTGCGGCGGGTGGCCGGGTCGGTGGGGGGCCACAGTCGCAGGAGCGTGGCGGCCTCGACGCGGGCGAGGTCGTACTCCTGCGGGTCACCGACGACGGAGATGAGGAAGGGCAACGCGTCGGCGTCGCCGTCCAGTTCCGCGACGATCTCGTGCCTGCGGTCGCTCGCGGCGGGCAGGGCCCGGAACTCCTCGATGAGACGGTCGAGCGGGGAGGGGCGGTCGGCGCTGTCCGGGGTCGGAGGGCGGTTCATGCGGGTTCCTCTCGGGGCCGGTCGACCGGGGCCGGCGACCAGGGCCATGCACGTTACCCATCGCGCGCCGGGGCGGCGCCCCGTCTCCGGCGGACACGTGGCCGTCGCTCGGGACCAGGGCTCCGGGATTCGAGCCTCGGGCGCGTCGGTTCACTCGTGCGGGGGACGTGCAGGGGGCGCGCGAGGGAGGTGTTGGGGGCGGGGCCGGGCGGTGAGCTTCGGGACTCGGGCGTCGGGATGCGAGCGTCGGGGCTCGGGCTCCGGGATTCGAGCGTCTTCTTCAACCGGTGGGTGGGGAAGGGGGGTTGGGTAGACCGCCCTGCCCCTCCCGAACCCGTCACGGCCAGCAAGTATGACTAATCGTGACGGCTTGCGGCGCGACGTGACGACTGCTTACGGTGCCGACAACGAATCGACCCCGACACGGTGTTGTCGCACCGGGCCGGGGTCTCACCCCAAGATCGAAAGAGCCGATCTCGTGGCTATCCAGCACCTTAGCCCTGCCCTGTGCGCGCCCGCATCCTCGCCCGCCTACCCGATGGCCAACCCCGGCTACGGCAAGCGGTCCGTGCCGGACCGGTGTTCGCCTCGCGCGGACGACTTCGCTCTGCTGCCCGAACGGGAGCGGTATGTCGCCGGATTCGTCGACCATCTGCCCGACGGCGCGGCGATCAACGTGAAGACCCTCGCCAAGCAACTGCCGCTGTACGGACAGCAGGCCGTCGGCAGTGCCCTGACCGCCCTGTCGGTGGCGGGGCACCTGCGCCGGGTGCGTCGCGCGGTGGGCGAGGGCGAGCAGGTCCGGTGGGTCTTCCGCACGTTCTGGTCGCGCACGGCGCGCGACAACGCGTGGTGGGCCGACTATCTGGACGCGGAGGACCGCCGGGGCCGGGCCCTGGCCGAGCCGGGGGAGCATGCGGCGGCGGGGGACTGTCCAGGGGCGGGGGAGGGTGCTGAGCCCATCGGATCCCTTGTTCCGGCGCCCGTGGTTCCGGCGCCCAGGGGTGCGGTGCCGCTGATTCCGGCGCCCCGGGTTCCGATGCCCCGGGTTCCGGAACCCTCGGCCGCCGTCGACGAGTCCGCCGTCGACGAGTCCGCCGTCGATGAACACGCCGTCGATGAACCCGCTGTCGATGCGTCCGCCGTCGATGTGCCCTCCGTAGCCGCACAGTTGGCCCCGGGGTGCCCCTCGCCCGCGTACCTGGCCCTGGCCCGGCTCGGGCGTGTCGAGCACCGGCTCGCTCTCTCCGCCGCCGACTGCGAAGCGCTGGAGGCGGGGGCCGCGGAATGGTTCGCTCGCGGTGTGAGTGCGGACTACCTCATCCAGGCGCTCTCGGCCGGGCTCCCCGCCCGAGTGGAGTCGCCGGTCGGCTTCCTGCGGCACCGGCTCAGGGACAAGATCCCGCCCGCGCTGCCCGCCATGCCGGACAGCTCCACCGCGCCGCCCCGCCGCGTGCTCGTGGAATGCACCCGCTGCGGCACGCCCGGCCGCCCCGAGGCGCTTCCTGACGGTCTCTGCCGACCTTGCCGACAGGACACCCACGGCGAAACCGACGCCACACAAGCCGACGCCATACAAGCCGACGCCACACAAGCCGTCGCCACGGAACCCGTCATCGAGTCCGCCGCCGGGTGCGGTGTCCGCGCGTACGTCGGCGCACTCCGCGACCTGCTCACGTCGCCCTGACAGCAAATCCGCGCATCAGGCCCGTGTGCATTGCTCCGACGGCCCCTCGCTCACGCCCGTGTCTTCCGTGTCTTCGTCATCGCGGTGCCTTCTTCCGCGCCTCACGCGGTGAGGGAGGCCCGGAGGAATGCGAGGATCTCCGCCCGTGCGGCCTCGGCCTGAGGTGCCAGGCCGGGTGTGCTGAGGAACCCGTGCCCCGCTCCGGGGTGTTCGGTGAGCCGCGCGGGTGTCCCGGCCGCTTGCAGTCGTTCGGCGTAGCGGCGGCCGTGATCGGCTATCGGGTCGTGGGTCGGCACCACCACGAGCGCCGGGGCCAGCCCGTTCAGGTTGTCGGCGTACAGCGGAGAGAGCGCGCGGGGGTCGCCTCCCGGTGGAACGGCGAGTCGCTGGACCAGTTGCAGATGCGGCACGGCGAGGGTCGGGGTGTGGGCGTACTCGGTGGCCGAGGCGTGATCGAGCATCGTCCCGGTCACATCGACAGCGGGGTTCACCAGCACCTGCGCCTGGAGACGCAGGCCGGTCTCCCGGGCCCGGATCGCGGCCAGGGCGCAGACCAACGCGCCGCCGCTCTCGCCGAAGACGGCGATCCTCGCCGGGTCGATGCCCCATGGTGCGGCCTGCCGCACCACGTGCTGGAGCACGTCCCAGCCGTCGTCGACGGCTGCCGCCATCGGGCTGTCCGGGGCGAGGAGGCGGTGCTCGACCGAGACGACGAGTGCGGGCAGGTGGGCGGCCAGGTGGCTGTTGACCCAGTCGCTCTGCACCGCCGTGCCCACGAACGCCCCACCGTGCACATGCAGCACGAGGGGCAGACCGGCCCCATCGGCACCCCGGCCGTCTCGCCCGGCTGACGGCCGGTACACCCGGACCGGGAGCTCGCGGCCGGGCAGCGCCACCGTCTGCCACCCGATCGTTGCGCCGGGATCCGGATCCCCGGTGATCGCCCGCACCGCGTCGGACGCCCGGAACCGGTTCTCCGCCTCGCGATAGGCGACCAGCTCCTCGGCCGTGATCGTCTGCCAGTTCGGCTCCGGCGGCCGTCCCGCGGCAGTGAGCTCACTCATGTCTTCTCCTCGCTCAGAGAGTTTCGCTACCTCAAGTATCGCTACCCAAGGTATCGAAACCTAAGGTAGCGGAATCAGGTATCGTGTCGCCATGCCTTCGACCACATCCGCCAGACCGCCCGGTCGCCCGCGCGCCGGCGTCAACGCCGTGGTCTTCGCCGCGACGCTGAGTACGGTCCACGAACTCGGCTACGCGCGCGCCACCGTCGAGCGCATCGCCGCGGTGGCCGGCGTCGCGAAGTCGACGGTCTACCGGCGCTGGCCGTCGAAGGGCGAGCTGATCGTGGACTGCCTCCTGGACGCGTTCGGCCCGGTGCCGCTGGAGGAGGGCGTCGGCCGGGCCGAGCTCATGTCCTCGGCCATTCGCTGGATCGCGGGAAAGATCGGTGAGCCCGGGGTGGGTGACGCGTTCGCCGGTGTGTTCAGTGACGCCGTCAGCGATCCGGCCCTGCGCGAGATCCTGTCCGCGCGGTTGCAGGACCCGTACCGGCTCGCGCTCCAGGATGCGCTCGGCGAGCCGGAGAGCCGGGTCCTGTTCTTCATCGACGTCGTGGTCGGAGCCCTGCTCCACCGGATGGGCATGACCGGCGTGCCGATGGTCGATGCCGACGTCGCCGCCCTGGTCGAGATGGTCCTGCCGCACTTCACCGACGGCCCCGGCCCGGCTCGGCCTGTTCGTTGACCTCTGTCCCTGTCAGTCCAGCAGGGCAGCGGTGAACGTCTCGCGGTGAGCCGTCAGCCACTCCTGCGCGCGGTCCCAACGCTGCCAACCACCGCGCTCGGACAGCGCCTCGGTGTAGACGGGGTCACCGTCGGCCACTCGGTCGGCGACGAAGGCCCGACAGGATGCGGTGGCCTGTTCGATGACGCCGGGCAACTCGGCGCGTTCCTCGGGGGAGAGGCCGTAGCTCTCGGCGAGGATCCGCAGTCGCGTCGGAACATCCAGCCCTGGGGGATAGAGAGCTGTCGCGGACGCGGGATCGGTCATGGGAATCCAGTAGCGGGCGGTCATGGCGACGTCCCACAGCGGTCGGCCGGGTGCCGCCAGGTCGAAATCGATCAGGGCGGCGGCACGGCCGTCGCGGAAGACGACGTTGTCCGGGCACACATCGTTGTGGCACAGCATCGTTCCCCCCTCCGGGTCGGACAGGGCCCGGGGCCACTCGACGGATGTGTCGACCGCGATGGACGCACTGGCCTCGTGCAGACGCCGCAGCAGGCTTCCCACCGATCTCAGCGCGGTCTCTGTCATCGCCCAGTGCGGAAACGGTGGCAGAGCGACGTCGCCAGGAATGAACGTCAGCTGCTCGCGGCCGTCCTCGGTGAGACGGACGGGCGTCGGAGCGGCGTCGAAGCCGCGGGCTTCGAGCGCGAGGAGGTAGGTGTGGAGGGCGTGTGCGGTACGTGGTGCCGGGCGTTCCACCAGGGCGCCGTGGCGGAAGACCGCGCCCGCATTCACCATGCCACCGACCAGCGCTTCGCCCTCTGTCCCCTCGCCCTCAGCTGTCATGTCGATCAGGCTAGCGTCAGGTCGGCCCTGTGGGGGACGGTCTCGAAAGGGGCTGGGGACGGCCTCGCCATGGGCTTCGGACTCGGTCGCTCACCTCAAGGTTGAAGATCAGGCCAAGTGCTGTCCCGTAATCCCTGGCGGGTGCGCGGTGTTGCCTGCCGAGGGCTCAGGGCCAGTCGACGAGGGTCATGAACACCACCCACGCGAAGAACACGGTGCCGGGTGCGGCCGCGGCGAGGGCGATCGCGATCGGCGGGCGGCTTCGGCTGAACGCCCAACTCGCGACCATGACGACCAGTGCGAGCACCAGGCCCCAAGTGAGCACCGTCCACGCGGGATCGAAGCTGGAGTCGAACCGGTGGGCGTCGGCCTCGGAGCACGAGTCGCACGCCATCGGCGAGAGCGAGCCGAATACCAGGGCGAAGAAGGCGAGCGGGAGTGTCACGACCGTGGAGATCAGTGAGGCGATCCAGGGGCGCGGCGGGCGGGGCGACACAACGTCTTCGGGCATGTGTACGAGTCAACTCGATTGCCGGGGCGGCCACATGAGTTGTCGTACTCAGCCGCACAGCCCCCAGCCCCCAGCCGCACAGCCTCAGCCGCTCAGCCCCCAGCCGCTCAGCGCCACCGCTGTGGAAGTCTGCGACGAGGGCGGCACCGCGCACACGGTGCGGGCCGATCCGCTCTCCAGCTTTTCCGCTCTCCAGCTCTCCAGCTCTCCAGCTCTACGGCTCCCCAGGTCTACGGCTCTACGGCAGGAGCTTGGTGAGAAGGGTGCGGAGCTCCTGGGCGCCGTCGGGGCCGAGGATGTCGTCGATGTCGCGCTCCATGCTCTCCACGGCTTCACGCGCGACCGGGATGCGGGCGCGGCCGAGGTCGGTGAGCTGCAAGGCGTAGCGGCGTCGGTCGTGCGGGTCCTGGCCGCGGGAGACGATGCCGGCCCGCACCAGTTCCTCGATGAGCGACGCGGTGGCCGGTTCGGTCAGGTGCAGGTAGCGGGCCAGTTGCTCCTGCGGGCAGGGGGCGAGCCGGTCCAGGGCGGGCAGCAGGGCGAAGTGGCGGGTGCGCAGGCCGTATGCCGCGAGCCGGTGGTCCCCGAGGCGGCGCAGTCGGTAGTGGGCCTGGGCGATCAGGTGCTCGACGCTGTGGATGGAGGAGGGCCCGTCGTCGGCGACGAGTGCGGTCAGCAGCGTGGTGAGGCGCTGCCGTTCGGGGCTGGTGAGCGCGCCGGTGAGCCGGGCGTCCCGGGCGGTGACGACGCGGCGCATGCCGTCCAGGGCGGTACGGCCCGCTTCGGTCAGCGACAGCACGTAGGTGCGGCGGTTGGCCGGGTTGCGGGTGCGGGTGACATGGCCCGCCGCCTGGAGCCGGTCGAGCAGCCTGACCATGATCGTGCGGTTGATGCCGAGCCGGTGGGCGAGGTCCTGCTGTGAGGGGGCGTCTTCGTCGGCGAGGATGTCGAGCACCACGAACTCGCGTGACTGCGGCCCGTCCTGCACGGCATGAGCGGTGATGGCGGTGAACACGCGGCGCATCAGGTGACCGGTGGTCGCATGCAGCGGTCCGGATTCGTCGTCGACGACGTCGCTCATCCGGTCGGGCACGGGCTCCACCTCCTGGCGTGATGCTAACAGGCTGATAGTTCCCCCGATGATGGTTGCCCTCAAAATGGTTGGACTGTTGACGGTTGTCGAAGCGCGGATCTAAAGTCCAGCGCGAACTCACCGCAGAGACCGGACCCGAACCGAACCGAACCGGACCAGACCAGACCAGACCTGAACCGGACCAGACCTGAACCGGACCGGGTCCGTCGGCCGTCGGCCGTCAGGCCCCCGGGTCTCGACCGCACGCCATCGGCCGGTCCATCGCCACCGGCTGAACCGTCATCACCTCCTCTCACCGGCGCCGTCCTCCCGGACGTTGCAGACATGTGGGCGCCGAACGACCCCCTGGAGTCACGACCGTGATCAAGCCGTTCCGCATCGACATCCCCCAAGCCGACCTCGACGACCTGAACGACCGTCTCGACCGCACCCGTTGGCCCAACGAGGTCGCCGACGCCGGGTGGGACTACGGCTTCCCGCTGGCGCGGCTCAAGGAGCTGGTCGCGTACTGGCGCACCGGCTACGACTGGCGTGAGCACGAGGCCGAACTCAATGAACTTCCGCACTTCATCACCGAGATCGACGGCCAGAACGTCCACTTCGTCCATGTCCGGTGCTCGAAGCCGGACGCACTGGCGCTGGTCCTCACCCATGGCTGGCCCGGTTCGTTCCTGGAGTTCCTCGACGTGATCGAGCCGCTGTCGCGCGACTTCCACCTGGTGATTCCGTCCATCCCGGGCTACGGCTTCTCCGGGCCGACCCATGAGCGCGGCTGGGACGTCGTCCGGGTCGCGCGGGCCTGGGCCGAGCTGATGCGCCGTCTCGGGTACGAGCGCTACGGCGCGCAGGGCGGCGACTTCGGCTCGGGCATCTCGACGGCGCTCGGCGCGGTGGCACCCGAGCAGGTCGTCGGCGTACACGTCAATTATCTGCCGACCCGGCCGGTCCCGGACGCCGGCGTCGAACTGTCCGCGACGGACGAAGCCCGGCTGGACAAGGTCAGGCAGCTGATGGCGAACCGTCCGCCGTACCAGGCTCTGCAGGCCCTCACCCCGCAGACCATCGGCTACGCGCTGACCGACTCGCCGGTCGGTCAACTGGCCTGGATCGCCGAGCGATTCGCGCAGTGGACGGACCCCGGGACGCCGGTCAGTGATGAGCGGATGCTCACCGACATCTCGCTGTACTGGCTGACCGGCACCGCGGCTTCCTCGGCGCGGCTGCACCACGACGCGCCGCGCGGGGTCCAGCCACCGTGCCCGGTGCCGCTCGGCGTCGCGGTGTTCGCGCACGACATCACGCAGTCGGTGCGACCGCTGGCCGAGCGGCTGTACGACATCCGGCACTGGTCGGAGTTCGAGCGCGGCGGCCACTTCGCCGCGATGGAGGTGCCGGAACTGCTTGCCCAGGACGTCCGGGACTTCTTCCTCGCCCGCACCGCGTCCGACCACCGGGCCGCCACCCGCTGAGCGCGATCCGGGCCGCGTCGGCGATGCGTCCTCGGCGCACCCGGTCCGGTCCCGGCGTCCACCCCGCGCAGGTGTCAGGGGCTGGCCGCGTCGAAGCGGTACCGCAGCGGCTCGCGCTGTACGCGATAGTCGCGGCGGTACACGTACAGCGCCTCCACCTGCACGCCACCCGGTGAAGCGCCCATCTCGCAGGGGTAGGTCACTTGCAGCACTCCCGGCCGGCCCGTGACCCTCGTCCGCAGTCCGGTTGCGGGGCCTCCGTCGAGCACGGCGGCCTCCCAGACTGTCGCCTCATCTGCATCCATGAAAATATTTTAACAGTTGCGCAATCCTTGAACTCTCGTTCCGGTGTGCCCGAGCAGCCGACGGCATGCCCTGCGCCGGTCGTCGTCATCGCTGCCGCCCGGCCCCGGCGGCGCGACCCGGACGAGGACTGAGACCGTGCTGTGCGGTGAGTCGAGCGGACCGGCATCATCCGGGGCTTCACGGCAGCTATCCGCTACGCGGACTCGGCACGCGTGCTTCTGGCTGAGGTTGACGAGGTTGCCGAGCGGCCGGCGCGGTGAAAGCCACTCGACCGGGGCACCTGCTTGAAGAGACCATATGGGCATGGAGTTTCTCTGCTATCACCGCGACCGGCCCGGCTCCCTGCCCCTGCGGGACGAGCTGCTGGAAGAGCACTGGTCCTACATGGACCAGTACGCGAAGGAAATGATCGCCCGGGGCCCGACCCTCACCGGCGACGGCGACGCACCCACAGGCAGCCTGCACATCGTCGACCTGCCGGATCCCGCCGCTGCCCGCACGTTCGCCTTCGAGGAGCCGGGTTACCAGGCCGGCGTCTACCGGGACGTGCTGCTGCGGCGGTGGAACAACGTGCTGGGACGCACCATGTGGGACTTTCCCGGTGGCCGGACCGGTGGCAACCGGTATCTGGTGCTCGGCCTCGGCACGGGGCAGGGCGCCGATCTCGCCGTGGCAGCCGACCGGGACGAGCTGATCGCCTACGGCCCGCTGTTGTCCGACGACGGCGCCACCTGGCTCGGCACGGCGGTGTTGCTCCGGGCGCCGGACCCGGAGACGGCACGCGCCGTACTGACCTCGGACCGGTACGCCGACATCGAGGTGCACAACTGGCAGTTCGGTGGCCGGTCGTCATGACCCGACGACGTCCGGCCGATGCGGCCCTTCGTGCGGCCCCGGTCCGTGCCCGGTACGCAGCCGGCGGACGTGTGCGGGGCCGGCACGCGAGCTCAGTCGCTCAGTCCCACCAGAACGACCAGATCTCCTGGTTCAGGATCATCTTCTCGGCGTAGGTGTCCAGATCGGGGTGCGGGCCCTGGTCGAGGTTGTCCGGGCAGAACGCGAGGTGTTCGGCAGCGACCGCCCGTGCTTCGGCGGGGGTGGTGGGCGGTCGTGCGACGGAGACGGTCAGGGTGTCGAAGCCCAGCACCACCACCCGTATGCCGAAGCGGTCCTCCCAGGAGCGGAGCACCGCGCAGAGCCGTGCCACGTCCTCCTCGTAGTTGAGCGGTCCCGACCAGCCGATCGCCGCCGGTATGTCCGCACTGCGACGGGCCGGGACGAGCGCCGCCCGCGAGCCGGGGAACCAGGCGCCCGGACCGGTGCTCTCGTCCGCGAACTCGGCCGCCAGATCGTCGGGGGAGCGCGCACCCTCGACGGACGGAGTGGGTGCCAGGCCGGGGAACTCGCCGCTCGCGGTGTCCAATTCGTCGGATGCGTACTCCGCCCAGTACGCGCCGAGCACGTCCTCGGCGGTGTGGTCGCCGGGGTACGACGTGCTGTCCGGGATCAGATCCCAGGCTTCGGGCCACTGGTCGAGCCGACCGCCGTCGATCAGCACGGGAAGCAGACCCACCGCCCGTCCGGCCGTGCGCAGTTCCTCCCATGTCCCCGGGGACGCGGGCTCGTCGGCCACCCAGAGCAGTGGTTCGTGCCAGGGGCCGTCGAGCGTCGCGTCCACCAGCGATCCGGGCGGAAGTCGGAGCCCTGACGTGGCCAGGGACGGGAGCGGGTTCGGGAGCGTCGCCATGGTCGTGACTCTAGACGCGGCCACTGACAACGGGACGCGGTTCGGCCCGTATGCCCGCGCGCTCTCACGCCCGCGCGCTCTCACGCCCGCGCGCTCTCACGCCCGCGCGCTCTCACGCCCGCGCGCTCTCACGCCCGCGCGAGGGCGCAGCCCGTCCGGCCCGTACGTCCAGCCCGTACGTCCGGCCCGTCCGGTCACGGGGTCGCCGCTACGGGTCCGCCGCCCCGTCCTCCTGGATTACGGACCGGGGCTACGGGCGTGCGTGAACGGTGGCGAACACGGCGCGTGCCGTCGTGCCGTCGGGCAGGGGCCAGCCCGCCGTGATGTCTCCCAGCGGTGCCGACGGCTCCGCCGTGTCCTTGCCGGGCCGGAGAACGCGAGGGATGTGGAGGGTCAGCCTGCGGCCGTCGGAGGCCGTCTCCACGAGGAGATCCGTGCCGTCCGGGTCGTCGGTCGCGGTCGTGGAGGCGATCGCCGCCTTCACGCCGGACTCGGTGAACCGGGCGGTGACGGACGGGTCGGGGGTGTCGCTGATGCTCTGCATCTGCGGCTCGGCCTCGCCGACGAACAGCGCGAACAACTGGGCGACGAGGACCGGGTCACGTGTCCCGTCGTACACCCACCGCTGTCCCAGCACGCCGTGCTCGGTGGTGCCGATGAGCGCTTCGTCGGCGCCCGGCATCGGTGCGGCGCGGTAGGTGAACGGCACGTGGTACGTGACCGGGTGGTCGCCCGAGGTGTCGGTGGCCGCCATGAACTCGATGCCGACCTCGCCCTCCGGGTCGTCCAGCCGGAACCCGCCGGACTTCACCAACTCGGGGCGCTGCCCGGCCTTGCCGCGGTACCAGGGCTGCTCGGGCAGCCAGGCGGTGAGCAGTTCGAGCTTGGTGGGCGTGAGGGTGGTGCGGTGGATGACGGACATGGTGGTGCTATCCCTCCGTGGGCTCAGACGAGACGCCGGTCGGCGGCGAAGCCGGCGAAGGCCGCCCAGGCGGCCGGGGCGACGGTGAGCATGGGGCCGCCGGGGTTCTTGGAGTCGCGGATGTGGACGGCGGCGGTGTGAGCGGCGACCTCGACGCATGCGCCGCCCTCGCTGCCGCTGTGACTCGACTTCTGCCAGTCGTAGGCGACCTCCAGGCAGGCACCGCCCTCGTCGCTGCTGTAGCTCGACTTGCGCCACTCGTAGGCGACTTCGAGGCACTGCCCGCCCTCGTCGCTGCTGTAGCTGGACTTGAACCACTCAAGTGCGGTGCTGCTCATAGCTCTCCCAGCAGACGGTCCAACAGGCCCACGGTGTCTTCGGGACTGAGGGCCTGGGCTCGCAGCATCGCATATTTCTGGGCGAGGATGCTGACCTCGTCGGGGTCGGAGACGAGCACACTGCCGCGCTGTGTCTCGGAGAAGGAGACATGCTGGTAGTCCGGAGTCTCCAGCAGGGTGAAGGGGCCGGCGAGCCCCGCGTGGGTGCGGCTGTTCAGGGGCAGGGCCTGGAGGCAGATGCCGGGGAGCGCGGCGCATGTCCGAAGGTGGCGCAGTTGCTCCGCATGCCTCTCGGCGTCGAGGAGCTGGAGCATCAGGACCGGCTCCCAGACGACGAAGCTGATGGTCGGCGGCGAGGGGCGGTGCAGAATCTCCTGGCGCTCGATGCGGGCCGTCGTCTGGAGGGCGATCTCGTCCTCACTGAAGACGGGAACCCGGTTGCGGAAGACGGCTCGGGCATACGGCGCCGTCTGGAGAAGTCCGGGGAGCACCTGGTTGTCGTACCAGGAAAGGGCCAGGGCTTCCCGCTCCAGGTCCAGGTACTGCTCCGCCCACGCCGGGACGAGGTCCACCTCCGGCAGGTTGCCCACCGCCGTTTCCAGCGCGCCTTTGGTGTCGAGCAACTGGTCCATCGTGCGGGCCAGTTCCGGCAGCAGTGCGCGTCGGCCCTGCTCGATGGAGGCGATCGTCTCCACCTGGTGGCCGACCAGGCCCGCGAGCTGGGCCTGGGTCAGGCCCGCCGCGACGCGGAACACGCCGACCAGCTTGCCCACGAGTTTCATTGCCGACGCGTTCTTGCGCTGCCGCTTCCTGGGGTGCATACGGATCGAACTCCCACCTACATGCGTACGTCACGCGCGCACGACCCGTACAAGAAATCTGTACGGGTGCGCATACTGCGGCAGCGTAGTCACGCAGTGTGACTCTCGTCCCATGAACGAGACGATGCAACTCTCTTTGCTGCGCGAGCGGTTCTACCGGCGCGAACGCCGGTCCGTCTCTGCGGCGCGGGAGTTCGTGCGAGGGGCTGTCACCGACTGGGGGTTCGGTGCGCGGCTGGACGACGTACTGCTCTGTGTGAGCGAGCTGGCCACCAACGCGCTGCTGCACGGGGTGCCGCCGGGGCGCGGGTATCTGGTGCGGCTGTTGTTGGGGGAGGGCGGGGCGTCGCTGCGGGTCGAGGTGCACGACAGCGGCGGCGGGCAACCGGCTGTGCGGGAGCAGGCGTTGCGGGAGCCGGACGGGGAGTCGGGGCGGGGGCTGTTGCTGGTGGCGGCGACCGCAGACCGCTGGGGCGTCGGGGAGCGGAATCCCGGCAAGATCGTGTGGTGCGCGTTCGCTCAGGGCCGCTCGGGTGCCGTGGACTCGACGGCGTCCCGGACGTCCGGGTCCGGGTCCTGGGAGAGTCGGCCGAGGAGCGCGGCGACACCCGGTGTCGACCAGCCGGCGACGGCCCAGACGAGTGCTTCCCGGACCTGTGGGTCCGGATGATCGGCAAGGTGGGCCAGTTGGCCGACCGGACCGCGTCGGCGCATGCCGAACCAGTGGAGGGCGTCGGTCAGTTGTGCGGGATCGCCGGGGGTGCCCGCTGCGGCGATCCGGCGGAGGAGGACGGGGGCGGCGGGCGCGGGGCCGTCGAGGGGGTGCGGCCGGCGGCGGCGCAGGCGCTGTGAGCCGTACTCGCCGCGTACCCGGCAACCGAAGCAGGTGCAGGGCGCCGTGCCGTGGGAGTCGGGCGAGTAGCGCCAGCCGTTGACCTGCCGGACGGCACGGACGCGGTGCACCTCGCGCCGGGTGACCGCACGCGGGACGAACACCTCCCAGCCGCGCGGGTCGGTCAGGGCGGCGGTGCGGCGGACGGCCTCGGCTGCCGTGACGGCCATGGGGTCGTGGTTGTAGTGGCCCAGGGTGACGGGTTCGTCGTCGGGCAGCCGCAGGTGTACGGCGACGAGACCGCGGGGGCCGCCGTGCCGGGCCAGTTCGCGCAACCACTGGTGGGTGAGGGTGTACGAGGGGAGGACGGGGAAGCAGTACAGGCCGCGTGAGCGTGTGGCGTCGCGGCCGTGACTGCTCGCCCGTATCCCGGAACGGCGGATCCGCGCCGCGTTCGCCATGGGGGTCAGGTGCACGAACATCGCCATGCGGCGATGCTAGGGGCTGTCCCGTCGACATCATCTGGGGGAGATATGACAAGCAGGTTCACCGAGGTGGCCGTTGACTGCCACGATCCGGAGAGGCTTGCGGCCTTCTGGTGCGAGGTCCTGGACTTCACGGTGATCGAGCGGAACGAGGGCAAGGTCGAGATCGGATCCTGGGTGCCGACCGTCGAGGAGGTTCGGGCCCGTCAGATGCCGCCCACCCTGGTGTTCATCCGGGTGCCCGAGGCCAGAACCGTGAAGAACCGGCTTCACCTCGACGTCAGCCCGATCGACGGCAGCACCGACGACGAGGTGACCAGACTGCTCGGCCTCGGCGCCACCCGGGCGGATGTGGGCCAGGGCCCGGACCGGAGCTGGGTGGTCATGGCCGACCCCGAGGGCAACGAGTTCTGCGTCCTGCGCACCCTGGCACCGAGCATCTGAGGGCTTTCCCCGGGCTTGGCGGAGGCCGGCTCCTGCGGAGTCCGTGTCCGGGCTCGACTCCGGCGCAACTCCGGGGCAACTCCGGGCCGCGGTACGGGAGTGGTGCGGGTTACGAGATGGCCCGGAGCCGGCCGTGGGGCCTGCGGCGGAGTCGGTCGACGGCCTGGGCCGTGCTCTCGTCCGCGGGGAGGAGGACGACCAGTTGTTGGGCGTCCGCGGGGAGTTCGAGTGTTTCGCGGTGCAGGTGAAGAGCGCAGCCGGACGGGTGGTGGAGCCGCAGGACGTCCCGTCGCGGAACCACGTGACGGTTCAGGCGCGCGGTGAAGTCGGGTCCGGCGAGGGGGGCGAGTTCCGCGGTGAACCACGCGGAGGTCTCGACGGACGGTCCGAGCCACAGGTGGAATGCCTGCTCGTCCGCGACGTCGTCCCAGTCGGCGAAGAACGTCCGGGCGCGGGGGTCCGTGAAGACGTAGCGGGTGAGGTTCGGGTGGTCGGCGTCGAGCAGTCCGGTTCCGCTCGTCACCGACGCGTATCCGTCGGTGTGGGCGAGGACATCGCCCAGCCGGTTGGTCACCAGGGCGATGCCGGGCTCAAGGAGCCGGAGGGTCTTCAGGACGGTCGGACGGACGTCCCGGCGCGGCGGTGCGGGCTCGGGGTGGTCGACACACACTCCGCCGGTGATCTTCGCCAGGTAGCGCAGGTGGCTGCGCTCCGAGGGGTCGAGGCTGAGAGCGTCGGCGAGCGCGTTCACCACCGCCACCGAGGGATTGCGGTCACGGCCCTGTTCCAGGCGGGTCAGGTATTCGACGCTGATGCCGGCCCGTGTGGCGAGCTCCGAGCGCCGCAGCCCCGGTGACCGGCGGCGTCCGCGATCCGGCAGTCCCAGCGAGGCCGGCTGGATGCTGTCGCGCTTGGCCCGGATGAAGTCCCCCAGCGGCGTACCCATGCCCCCGAGGATAGGGCGACGTCCGGCCGGTCGTGGAGTGCCGAGGGTGGCCCTGCGGGGGCCAGCCTCGGCACGGTCTGGTTGCGGCCACGGAACGGGCCGATCGTGAGGGGCATGGAGAACAAGAACAAGCACAAGCACAAGCTGGTGATCATCGTCGGAAGCGTCCGCGAAGCGCGGTTCGGGCCGGCGGTGTCCTCGTGGGTCGCCGAACAGGCCCGTACGCATGGCGGTTTCGACGTGGACGTGGTCGATCTCGCCGAGACAGAGGTCCCGTTGGTGCTGCCCGCGGCCTCGCCGAAGTACGCCGGTGACGCGTATCCCCGTCCGGCCGGGATGGCGGCACTGACAGCGGCGCTGGAGAGCGCCGACGCGTTCGTCGTGGTCACCCCGGAGTACAACCACAGCTATCCCGCGTCGTTGAAGGCCGCCATCGACTGGCACTTCACCCAGTGGACGGCCAAGCCCGTCGCCTTCGTCAGCTACGGGGGAGCGGCCGGGGGCCGCCACGCGGTGCTGCACCTGGAGAACGTGCTGACCGAACTGCACGCGGTGACGATTCGCGACGGCCTCGCCTTCCCGAACTACTTCACGGCGTGGCAGGACGGTCAGCCGCTCGACCCCGGGGCCCCCGGGTACGCCAAGACCGTGCTCGACCAGTTGGACTGGTGGGCGGGGGCGCTCCGGTCGGCGCGCGAGGCCGCCCCCTACCCGGCGTGAGCGCGGCGGCGAGGGAGCACTCCGGTGGGCACGCCACCAAAGCACAGCGGCTCTTCCCCGCGGAAGCACAGCGGCTCTTCCCCGCGGAGCACGTGTATCCCCTGCCACGGGCGCTGGAGATGCCAGGGCTGGTCGGTACCTCTCGCCTGTGGCCCGTATCCCGGCCGTACCGCTACTGGCCGGCGCTCAGCGGTGGTCCTCGGTGAGCCCGTTGAGCACGACGTCCAGCAGGGCTGTCGCCCGGCTTGAGGAGCCGGACGTCCGGTCGGTGAGCAACTGGTATAGCACGGAGCCGATCAACGCGTCGGCCACCGCCTCGAAGTCGGCGTCCGGCCGCAGCTCCCCGTCCGCCGCTCCCGCCCGCAGGCGCCGCACCACCGCCTCGTGCTGGACGCGCGTCAACGCTCCGTACAACGACTGGGCGTCGGCACGGCTTCCGGCGGCGGCTGCGACCAGGGCCAGGACGAGAGGGGCGGTGCGCCGGTCGGCGGCCACCTCGGCGCACGACTGGAGCCAGTCGGCGAGGTCGCGTCGCACACCCGCGGCGTGGGCCGGGCCCTGGTCCGCTCGGCCGGCAGCCTCGGAGTAGACCCGGTGGACGGCGTCACCGACCAGGTGGGCCTTGGAACTCCAACGCCGGTAGACGGTCGGCTTGCCCACGCCGGCGCGCGTGGCCACCCGTTCCATCGTGAGGCGCTCGTAGCCGTCGTCGAGCAAGAGATCGCAGGCTGCGGTCAGGATGGCCAGGTCGGTGGCCTCGTCGCGGGGACGGCCGCGCAATCGTTCCTGGGGCATGAGGCCATCCTACGGATCATCGGTTATCGTTACGGAACGTTTCGTAACTAAAGCTGGTGAGGTGCCTCATGGGTGCAGACGTGGTCGTGGTGATCGGTACGGGCGGCATGGGCCAAGCGGCCGCTCGGCGGCAGGGCGCCGGGCACCGGCTCCTGCTGGCGGACTTCAACGAGGAGGCGCTGAAGGCGGTCGCCGGGGAGCTTCGCGACCAGGGACACGACGTCCTGACGCAGATCGTCGACGTGTCCTCGCGCGCTTCGGTCGCCGCGCTCGCCGCCGCAGCCGCCGAGGCCGGCCCCGTCACGCAGGTCGTGCACACCGCCGGACTCTCCCCCGTGCAGGCGTCGGCCGAGGCCGTGCTGCACGTCGACCTCGTGGGCACCGCGCTGGTGCTGGAGGAGTTCGGCCGGGTGGTGGCCTCCGGCGGCGCCGGCGTGATGATCTCCAGCATGTCGGCCTACATGTACCCCAACCAGCTGAGCGCCGAGCAGGTCCAGGAACTCGCCCGCACTCCGGCCGAGGAACTCCTGGACCTGCCCTACGTCGATGCCGAGGCGATGGGGCCCCTGGCCTACAGCTTCGCCAAGCTGGCCAATCAGATCCGGGTGCGTGAAGCCAGCGCGGTATGGGGCGAGCGTGGCGCGCGCGTCAACTCGATCAGCCCCGGCGTGATCTCCACCGCCATGGGCCGGCAGGAACTTGAGGGCGGCAGCGGCGGTTCGATGCGGGCCATGGTCGACGCCTCCGGCACCGGCCGCCTCGGCACGCCCGACGACATCGCCGCAGCCGTCGCCTTCCTGCTGAGCTCCGAGGCGTCCTTCGTCACCGGCGCCGACCTGCTGGTGGACGGCGGCGTGGTCGCCGCCCTGCGCAGCGGCCGAATCCAGCTCGGCCGCCCCTGACCGCACGGCCGCTCGCGGCTCGGCCAGGGGGCTGGGGCCTGTGTCGAGCCGTGATCAATCTGCGGAATCGCCCTGCGTCACGTGACACGTCCTACACGTCCTGTCGTGCATCACCCCCGTAGTCGTGCATCACCCCCGTAACAGAATGATCCGCTTTCTTGTGCGGGCCGCGTCCACGCCCGTGAAGTGGGCTGATGCACTTTCCGACAGCAGACGGTCCGTTCTTGCGCCACCTGCGCATGTGGCACGCCGTGCCGGCCTCCCTCGTCGTGGTGGCGGTGGTGGCGTACCTCGTCCTTCTCCCGTCCGACGGCGCGCGCTCGGTGCCCAACAGCCCGTGCCGACCGGTCGATTCGGCACGCGAGGACACGCCCGCGACCCCCGACCTCGACGGGGACGGCTTCGTCGATCTGGTGCACGAGATCTCCGGCGCGGAGAACTTCGACGTGATCGTCGTGCCCGGCTCCGAGCACGGTCCGGACCACGACCGCACGACCGTCCTCACCTACGACGACCTCGGTGTGCCGGACGACATCCAGACGGGCGACGACCCGTGGCAGCCCACGGTCGCCGACCTGGACGAGGACGGCCACGCCGACCTCGTCGTCAGCGGAGCCGCCCAGATCCTGTGGGGAGGCCCCAAGGGCCCCCGGGCCGGCGGACCGCACGGGCGCGTCCCACTGCCGGGCAGCGGATACTTCACCGCGCCGATCGCCGGCGACTTCGACGGGGACGGCCACACCGACCTCGCGGTCTTCAGGTCCTCGAACGAGGATCAGGAACTGGTCGTCCTCCAGGGACCGTTCCAGCGCTCCGGCGCTCCCGCCCGGACCGTGGAGATCCCCAGCCCGGTCCACGAGGGCGCGTCACCCGTGCTGGTCGCCGGGGACGCGAACGACGACCGCGCCACCGATCTCGTGCTCTACGACTCCCCGTGGGATCCGCCCCTGCTGTTCACCGGCGGCGCCCGTACCGCCGGCGGCTTGAGCAAGGAGCCCGAGCGGCTGCCGGAGGGCGAGAACGTCGTCTTCGGCGACTTCGACGGCGACGGGCGGCAGGACGTCGCCATCGGCCGGAGCTTCGTCGACAGCTACGACGAGGTCGACACACCTCACCGGCGCGGCCAGATCAGCGTCCGCTACGGGAAGCAGCCGGGGAAGTGGGTCACCATGGATGGCGGCGACTTCAAGGAGGGCTTCGGCACCAGGCTCGCCGCCGGAGACTTCAACGGCGACGGCTGCGACGACCTGGCCGTACAGCTCACCAAGAAGAAGGAGACGGGGGACGCGCGGATCGAGGTGCTGCGGGGCGGCTCCGAGCACGGGCTCGGGTCGAAGCCCTGGCGCGCCACCGAGCGTTCCGTGCCGGGTGACGACGGCCCCGTCGACGGCTCGCTCTTCACCGTCCAGGACTGGGACGGCGACGGCCGCGCGGAACTGGCCCTTCTCGGCCGGGACCGATGGTGGATCACCGACGGCACGGACCGCGACGAGGCATCCTTCCCGGTCGCCCCCGGCAAGGACTGAGGATCTAGAGCTTCTTGCCGCAGAGGAGCCGTTCGTTCTTGGTCGGATCCCCGCCGAACATCGGGTTCTCGCTGAACTCCGCGTCGGCCTCGCCCTCGCACGGGTCGGTGAGGGAAGCCACCGACCTGTCCTCAAGGATGTTCGTGATCTTGTAGGTCGCGCCGTTCCTCTTGCTCCTGGTCCGGCAGGCGACCTCCTCGATCACGTCGTCGGCCTTCGTCGACTCGCTGTGCACGCAGTCGCCGATCTCGATCCTGGGACCGCCGCCCTGACCGGGGTCGCCGGGGTGCGGTGGCTTCAGGTTGCGCATGCAGGCGTAGCCCTCGCCCGTTGCCGGGGTGCCCTCCAGGAGGGCGAGGCTGATCGGCGTATCGATCACGAAGTCGGTGTGCGCCGGGCAGCCGGTGGCCGAGACCGGCACCGCGCTGCCGATCTCGAACCGGTCGGTGACCCGTGCGACGGCCTCGGCGGCGTCGCACGGGGCCTCGCGGTAGGCGTCCTTCTTGCCGGACTCGGGCGCGGCGCACTCGCGCTCGGCGAGGTACTTCTCGCCGTAGGACGGATTCACGCTCGGGGCCGACGAGGACACGGGGACGCTGGAGTCCTGGTCCGACGCGCGGCTTCCTGTCGCCTTGCCGCAGCCCGTGACGAGCGTCAGGGACGCCACGGCGACGACTGCGCACGCTCCCGCCCTTGTTGATCCGCCACGCTTGCCTGCCCGCATGCATCCCCCTCGGATTCCGGCCGCGATTCTACGGTCAACTGCTGGGCAGGAAGGCGGATTGTCGGTCGATACGCGGCGACTCAGTAGGTCAGCGCGAGGGCCATGTCGCTCTGCCAGTAGGTGACGAATCCGTTGTCGTCCCAGTAGGTGTCGGCCGGGAGCGTCAGCTCGGCCGGGGCGGTGCCCGTGTCGCCCGAGGGGTTCTTGGCGGAGAAGTACATCGTGAGGTGGGCGGACTTGTGCTGGTCCTTCAGCTCGCTCTCACCGGTCAGGCCGATGGAGGCGTACGCGGACTGGCCCGGGTCGAGCGTGACCACGGCCTGCGGAATGCTGTCGTTGAGGATGGGGAAGACGGCCTGCGCGTCGTCGAACCGGAGCTTGGGCGCGTTGTACGCGTAGCAGGCACGGGAGCCGGTGTTGGTCATGGTGAGCAGCAAGTGGTTGATGGGACGGCTCACCTTGCTGACGGTGACCTTGGTGTTCGCGCCGACGCAGGTGACGGGGGATCCGGAGTTGCCGGAGCTGCCGCTGTTGCCGGAGCTGCCGTTGTTGCTCTTTCCGCCGCCCGTGCCGGAGGAGGAGTCCTTGGCGGGGGCCGCCGGGGAGCCGCCGGACGCGCTGTCCGTGTCCTTGGCGTCCGTGCCGTCCTTGGCGTCCTTGCCCGAGTCCGGTGTGGCGGTCGGGGACTGCTGTCCGGTGGTGCTCCCCGCCGGAGCCGCTGCTCCCGCCTTGCCGTTGTCAGCGACGTCGTCTCCGCTGCATGCGGTGAGCGAGAGGGCGGCCAGGAGGGCGGTCGCGGCGAGGGCGGTGGTGCGGATGCGGTTGGTGCGCATGGTGGTACTCCCCGTGTGTGGTTGAGGTGGATCAGTCAGTGGTGGCAGATCAGGATCAGGGTGATCGCGGTGGACACGATCACCACGGCGATGGCCACGACATCGATGAGCTCGATGCGGAAAAGGGTTCGCACTGCTTCGTCCCGGTGGTCTCTGCGGTGTGATCACAGACTGCGGGACGCCGGAATCCAGCCGCAACGCCGACTGACCCATTGGGGATGCCGGAATGCTTGCGCGTACTGTGACCTGGGCAGATTCCACGTCCCTGGAACGGCGTTCCGGGACGGACCAAGAGGGGGAACGCCACAGTGGCGACGCCGGAGGCCGCACAGTTCGCGGCTCTGCTGAAGGAACTGAAGGACCGCTCAGGGCGCAGCTACGGGGTCCTCGCCGGAAGACTGCACGTCAGCACGTCGACGCTGCACCGGTATTGCAACGGCGATGCCGTGCCGAACGACTACGCCCCGGTGGAGCGGCTGGCCCGCCTGTGCGGGGCGAACGCGGACGAACTGGTGGAGCTGCACCGGCGGTGGATCGTGGCCGACGCGTCCCGACGGCGTCCTGCTCCCGCTCCTGACTCCGTCCCTGGCCCGGGTCCGTCTCCCGTTTCGGGTCCGTTTCCCGGTGCGGGTGCGGGTGCGGGTGCGGGTGCCGGTGCCGGTGCCGTTTCCGGTGCCGTTTCTGATTCCGGGTCCGACGCGACGGCTGAGGCCGGGGCTGCGGCGGGGGCCGAAGCCGGTGCTGTGCCTTCGCCCGAGCACCGGGACGAGCACGGCGGCGAGCACCGGGACCAGGACGCGAGCGACGGCGACGTGCCCCCGACCGTGACCGGTGGCGCGATCCGGCCCCGGCGGTTCTGGTCCTCCCCGCGCACGCGCGTCCTGCTCGCGGCCGTCGCCGTCGTCGCGCTCACCGTGCCGACCACGATCATCGTCAGCCATCTCTCGGGCTCGGGTACGGGCGACCTCAGCGATGCCGCCGCCGTGAACGGCGCACCCGCACGGCCCAGCCACGACGAGAGCACCGCCGCGTCGTCGGGCACACCCGATCCGTCGGGCAAGCCCGGCGCGTCCGGTACCGCGGCCACCCCGTCCCCGGGGTCGCGGTCCGCCTCCGCGTCCGCGTCCGCCGGGCACGATGCGGGAGCCGGAGCGGGCTCGGGCGGGCAGACGGGCGGCGTCCCCCTGAACGCCACCATCAGCTCGTACAACTGGGAAGCGCCCTGTGGCCAGTACTACGTACTGGACCAGGCGCCGGAGGACGTACCTCCGCCTCCCACGCCGCAGGGCACCCGTGGCTGGGCCAGGGCGCTCGGCGGTGTGGACGGCGGCCAGATGCTGCTCGAACTCACCGTGCAGGGAAGGTCCGACCAGGCCGTCGTGCTCCACGGACTCCATGTGCGCGCACTGTCCCGGAAGGTGCCGCTGCCGTGGTCGGCGTACTCGATGGGGGAGGGCTGCGGCGGCGGCATCACACCGCAGTCCTTCGACGTCGACCTCGACGACAACCAGCCTTCGCTCACCCCGGTCGCCGGGGAGCATGCGGGCAAGCCGGTGCCGCCGAAGGACTTCCCCTTCCGGGTCACCTCCACCGACGTGGAGGTGTTCGACCTCGACGTGCATGTCGAAGGGCACGACGTCAGCTGGTACCTGGAGCTGGAGTGGAGCAGCGGCGGCCGTGAGGGGACGCTGCGCATCGACGACGGCGGGAAGCCCTTCCGTACGAGCAGCATCGCGGCACGGCCGCAGTACATGTACCGGTACGACACGGCCCAGTGGGTGACCAAGTAGAGGGTCACCGCACCGGGCCGATGCGTACGGAAGGGGACGGGGCTCAGAGGCGCTCGGGGGTCCTGATGCCGAGCAGCTCCATGCCCTGGTGCAGGGTGCGGGCCGTGAGGTCCGAGAGGAAGAGGCGGTTCTCCGCCACATCGCCCGGAACCTCGGGCTTCAGCACCGGGCACTGGTCGTAGAACGTCGTGAAGAGCGACGACAGCTGGTAGAGGTACGAGGCCAGCTTGTGCGGCTCGTACGCGGCGGCGACCTCGGCCACGACCTCGCCGAACTGGTCCAGGTGCAGCCCCAGCGCGCGCTCGGCCGGGGCCAGCTCCAGCTCCGGGTGGGGCTGGGACTTCAGCTCGCCCGCCTTGCGCTTGATGGAGCGGGACCGGGCGTGCGCGTACTGGATGTACACGCTGGTGTCGCCGGTCAGTGACACCATCTGGTCCAGGTCGAACTTGTAGTCGCGGGCGGCCGACGTCGACAGGTCCGCGTACTTCACCGCGCCGATACCGACCTGCGTGGCCCGCTCGGTGATCTCCTCGTCGGTGAGGTCGTTCGCCTTCTCGCGCACGACGGTGGACGCCCGGTCGATCGCCTCGTCCAGCAGGTCCGCCAGCCGGATCGTCTCGCCCGCACGGGTCTTGAACGGCTTGCCGTCCTTGCCGAGCACCGTGCCGAAGGCGAGATGCACGGCCGTGACGTCCTCGTTCAGCCAACCGGCCCGGCGCGCCGTCTCGAAGACCATCTTGAAGTGCAGGGCCTGCCGGGCGTCCACCACGTACAGCAGGGTGGACGCCTTGAGGTTCTGCACCCGGTCCCGGATCGCGGAGAGGTCGGTGGCCGCGTAGCCGAAACCGCCGTTGGACTTCTGCACGATCAGCGGCACCGGCTCGCCGTCCGTGCCCTTCACGTCGTCGAAGAACACGCACAGCGCACCCTCGGAGCGGACGGCGACGCCCGACTCCTCCAGGATGCGGCAGGTCTCCGCCAGCATGTCGTTGTAGCCGGACTCGCCGACGATGTCGGCGTCGCGGATCTCCATGTCGAGCTTGTTGAAGACCGAGTAGAAGTAGATCTTCGACTCGTCGACGAAGCGCTGCCACATCGCCAGCGTCTCCCCGTCGCCGGCCTGGAGCGCGACGACCCGGTCCCGGGAGCGGGCCTTGAACTCCTCGTCGGAGTCGAAGAGCGCCCGCGAGGCCTTGTAGAGCCGGTTCAGGGAGGACATGGCGGCTTCGCCGTCCGCCGCGCCGCCGTCGGTCTCGTGGGTCAGCTCGCCCGGGTGCTCGATCAGGTACTGGATGAGCATGCCGAACTGGGTGCCCCAGTCGCCGATGTGGTGGCGCCGGACCACGGTCTCGCCCGTGAACTCCAGGATCTGCGCCATCGCGTCACCGATCACCGCGGAACGGAGGTGACCGACGTGCATCTCCTTGGCCACGTTCGGCTGCGCGTAGTCGATGACCGTCGTGCCCGCGGCGCTGTTGTACGGCACACCGAGCCGGCCCTCGGCGTCCGCGGCACGCGCGGCGAGGGTCTCGACGATCGCCCTGTCGCTGAGCGTCACGTTCAGGAAGCCGGGGCCGGAGACCTCGATCTCCTCGATCAGGCCGCCCGTCGGGATCGCGGCCGTGACCCGGGACGCCAGCTCGCGCGGGTTGCCCTTGAGCTTCTTGGCGAGGGCCAGGATGCCGTTGGCCTGGAAGTCGGCCCGGTCGCTTCGTCGCAGCAGCGGGTCGGCGGTGCCCGCGTCCGGCAGTGCTGCCGTCAGGGCGTCCGCCAGCTGCTGCTGGAGTGTGGAAGCGAGGGAAGTGACCGAGGCCATGGGCTGGCTGCCGTTTCCGTAGGGGTGCAAGGGATCACACCCAGTATTCCACGGCGAGTAAAGCCGTTTTCGCGCTTCCGGTAGGACCTGGGAGAATGGCCACTGCTCCTGCGCGTCGCACAGGACCCCCTTGCCAGTCCCACCGGGGCCCCGCGCGTCCGCCCAGGGCCCTACGAGTCCCATCAGGGTTTGTCCCTGACGAGCCCCACAAGAGAGAAGGACGTGCAGACCGTGGCTCAGAGTCAGAGCAGCACCGAGACCGACTGGGTCTCCCGCTTCGCGGACGATGTCATCGCCGAATCGGAGCGTCGTGCGCCTGGCAAACCGGTCGTCGTCGCGTCCGGTCTCTCTCCGTCGGGCCCGATCCACCTGGGCAACCTCCGCGAGGTCATGACCCCGCACCTGGTCGCCGACGAGATCCGCCGCCGCGGGTACACCGTCCGGCACCTGATCTCCTGGGACGACTACGACCGCTACCGCAAGGTTCCGAACGGCGTCCCGGGCGTCGACGCGTCCTGGGCCGAGCACATCGGCAAGCCGCTGACCTCGGTGCCCGCCCCGACCGGGTCCGCGTACCCGAACTGGGCCGAGCACTTCAAGGCCGCCATGACCGCCGCGCTGGCGGAGCTGGGCGTCGAGTACGACGGCATCAGCCAGACCGAGCAGTACACGGCGGGCACGTACCGCGAGCAGATCCTGCACGCGATGAAGCACCGCGCCGACATCGACGCCGTCCTCGACCGGTACCGGACGAAGAAGGACCCGGCGGCGGGTGCGGCCGGTGCCAAGGGCGGCAAGAAGCCGCAGCAGAAGAAGGCCGACGAGGCCGAGCTGGAGGCAGAGGCGGGCTCCGGCGCGGCCGGCGAGGACGACGGCAGCGGCGGCTCGGCCGGCTACTTCCCGTACAAGCCCTACTGCGGCAACTGCGAGAAGGACCTCACGACCGTCACGTCGTACGACGACGACAGCACGGAGCTGAACTACACCTGCACGGCCTGCGGCTTCGCCGAGACCGTCCGGCTGAGCGAGTTCAACCGCGGAAAGCTGGTCTGGAAGGTCGACTGGCCGATGCGCTGGGCGTACGAAGGCGTGATCTTCGAGCCGAGCGGCGTGGACCACTCCTCGCCGGGCTCCTCGTTCGTCGTCGGCGGCCAGATCGTCCGCGAGGTCTTCGACGGCGTGCAGCCGATCGGCCCGATGTACGCCTTCGTCGGCATCTCCGGCATGGCGAAGATGTCCTCCAGCAAGGGCGGCGTGCCGACCCCGGCCGACGCGCTGAAGATCATGGAGGCGCCGCTGCTGCGCTGGCTGTACGCGCGCCGCAAGCCCAACCAGTCCTTCAAGATCGCGTTCGACCAGGAGATCCAGCGGCTCTACGACGAGTGGGACTCGCTGGCGCGCAAGGTCGCCGACGGCTCGGTGCTGCCGGCCGACGCCGCCGCCTACACGCGGGCCATCGGCACGGCCTCCGGTGAACTGCCGCGCACGCCGCGACCGCTGCCGTACCGCACGCTCGCGTCCGTCGTCGACATCACCGGCGGGCACGACGAGCAGACGCTGCGCATCCTGAGCGAGCTGGACCCGGAGAACCCGCTGACCCTGCTGGACGAGGCCCGGCCGCGCCTCGACCGCGCCTGGAACTGGATCACCAGCCAGGTCCCGGCCGAGGCCCGCACGATCGTCCGTGAGGAGCCGGACAAGGAACTGCTCGGCTCGCTGGACGAGCAGGGCCGCGAGTCGCTGCGGCTGCTCCTGGAGGGGCTGGACTCGCACTGGTCGCTGGACGGGCTCACCACACTCGTCTACGGCGTGCCGAAGATCCTGGAGGGCCTGGAGCCGGACGCCAAGCCGACGCCCGAGCTGAAGGTGGCCCAGCGGTCGTTCTTCGCGCTGCTGTACCGGCTGCTGGTCGGCCGGGACACGGGTCCGCGGCTGCCCACGCTGCTGCTGGCCGTCGGGGCGGACCGGGTGCGCAGGCTGCTGGGCGCGTAGCGCGTTCGCTCACGAAGGGCCGTCACCGGTGATCCCGGGTGACGGCCCTTCTTCGTTGCGCGCCCGGGCGGGGGCGGACGATCCGGGGGTGGGCGTGTGCCGTTCCGGGACGGGGCGTGGGGGCCGGCGGACGGCTCACGCGATGTGGTTCTCCGCCATCTCGTTGTCGAAGCGCTGCTTGAACCCCGGCAGAAGGCGGCGGAGCAGGGCCGCGCTACGGGGGTGCCTGACGTTGTGGCCGTCCGACAGGTGTATGTCCAGGACCTCCGCGCTCGGGTAGTCCTGGTGGGCGTGCGTGTACGCGGTGAACACCTCGTACGCGATCTCGCCGAACTCGACTTCGGCCTCGGCCCATTCGGAGGGGTCGGGCTCCTGCGGCTGCTCGGGCCGCACGGCCGGCTCCGGTTTCGGCGTCGGCGGCGCGGACCGGGGCTCCGGCTGAGGCTCCTGCCGGGGTTCCGGCCGAGGCTCCGGCTGAGGTTCCGGGGCGCGGGGGCCCGGGACGGCACCGATGGTGCCCACGTTGCCCAGGGGGCGGGTGCGACCGCCGGGGCCGAGCGGGACCATGACCGGGGTGGGCTCCAGGCCCTCGATGTACGTCGGGTCGTACGCGCTCTGGTACGCGTCGTCCGGCACCTGGGGCGCGGCGAACCACGGGCTCTCGTGCGTACCGGCGCCCTCCGGGGGCCACTCCTCGGCACCGGCCGGGTCGGCGGGGTAGGCGTGCTGGTGACCCTGCTGCTGTGCGTACTGCTGCTGCTGTTCGTACAGCTTTTGCTGCTGCCCCTGCTGCTGGGGGTGGGACTGGGCGGACGGCAGCTCGTGCGGGGCATCGCCGCTCTCGACGGCGTGGGCCGGGGCCGCGGGCAGCAGGACCGGTTCGATGCCGGCGGCGGCGAGGCCGGGCCCGGCGGTCTCGGCCAGTGGCACGCCGTACTTCGCCAGGCGCAGCGGCATCAGGGACTCGATGGGGGCCTTGCGACGCCAGTTGCGGCCGAAGCGGGCCTGGAGGCGGGCCTGGTAGATCAGCCGGTCCTGTTCGAGCTTGATGACCTGCTCGTACGACCGGAGCTCCCACAGCTTCATCCGGCGCCA
The DNA here is from genome assembly GCF_042885475.1 of Streptomyces sp. NPDC058051. Lineage (NCBI taxonomy): Bacteria > Bacillati > Actinomycetota > Actinomycetes > Kitasatosporales > Streptomycetaceae > Streptomyces > Streptomyces sp. NPDC058051. The sequence continues at coordinate 121,026 of NZ_JBHVRW010000017.1, read as the reverse complement.
GAGCCGGAACGTCGGTATGGGGGAGAGCAGCCAGCGGGTGAGCCGCACGCCCTCCATGTGCTTGTCGGCGGTGATGTCGGCGATCCGGCCGACGGCGTGCCGGGCGGCCTCGACGGAGACCACGAACAGCACCGGGATGACCGCGTGCATGCCGACACCGAGCGGGTCGGGCCAGGCCGCGGCGCCGTTGAAGGCGATCGTCGCGGCGGTCAGCAGCCAGGCCGTCTGGCGCAGCAGCGGGAACGGGATGCGCAGCCAGGTCAGCAGCAGGTCCAGGGCGAGCAGGACACAGATGCCCGCGTCGATGCCGATCGGGAAGACCAGCGAGAAGTCCCCGAAGCCCTTCTGGAGGGCGAGTTCGCGCACCGCCGCGTACGAACCCGCGAAACCGATCGCGGCGATGAGTACCGCACCGGCGACCACGAGACCGATGAGTATTCGGTGGGTGCGTGTCAGCTGCATCGCGGCCACCCGCGTTCCCCTCCCCGTTTCTCGTATCCGACGCCCGCGCCGGCGCCTTGTTGTGGCGCCCCGCTCGACGTCCTGTTCGACTTCTGGCGGGCACAGCCTGGCACATGAGGGCGCGGCGCGTTGCGCGGGGAGGGGCGAAGCCCGGTGCTCGGGGGAGCACCGGGCTTCGTGAAAGCGCTTCTGCGCAGGGGCGTTGTGGGACGGTGCGCCCTGCCGCGCGTCGGTCAGCTCGTCTTCTTGTCCGTGGCCTTCTCGCTGGGCGCGGCGGACTTGCCGGACCCGGTGGACCCGGTGGACTCGCTCGGTGCGGCCGACGCCGTGCCGGTGGCGGCGACCGACGCCACGGTCTCCTTGGCCGCCTTCTCGGCACCCTTCAGGATGTCGGCGGCTGCCGGGGTCTTCGCGCCCGCGTAGCCCGCGCCGTTGTAGGTGAGGGTGACGACGACGTTCCCCGTGCGGGCGACGACGGTCGCGTACTTGAAGTCCTCACTGGTCTTGGTGAGGTCGTACGTGATGGTGGTGGCCTGGTCGCCGATGCCGGAGGCGGGCGTCTCGGTGACCTTCTTCGCCCCCTCGGCGGCCTTGGCCTTGGTGACCTGCTTCGCGAAGTCCTGCTGGGCACGCTGGGCGCCGCTGCCCAGGGCCTGGTCCGAGTCGAAGCGGGTGAAGCCGACGTCGAGCCAGCGGTACTGGGAGCCCTTCACGCCCTTGTCGTCGAGGCCGTTCCAGGAGCAGCCCGCGCGGTACGCGGTGTCGCTGGACTTGGCGGGCGTGCCGCCCTTGGACTTCGCCTTGGGGACGAGGGACGTGACCGTCTTCGCGCTGACCGACTTGCACGGGTCGGGCAGCGCGGCGAACCTCGCGGCCTCGACGCTCGCTTCCGACTTCTTCGCGTCCGGCGCGGCGGACGACGAGGAGGAACCCGATTCCTTCTTGCCGCCGGAGTCCGACGAGCAGCCGGCGACGACGAGCATCACCGGAACGGCGGCGCAGGCGAGTATGCGGGAGAGTCGCGGGGCTGAACGGTGCATGGTTCCTTCACTCGGGTGGCGCGGCGTGGGGCTGCCGGGGTGGCCGGGCGCGCGGTCGGCGGGTGGTCCGGAGGGTGGTCGGCGGGTGGTCCGGAGGGCCACGGTACGACGGACGGCGGCCGGATGCCGCCTCGGTCGGGCACTCGGCGGGCGGGCGCGACGCCGGTCCGGGACACTCCGGCCGGGGCTATTCGCTGAACTTGTCGACCAGCTTCCGGGCCAGCGACCGGGCTCTGTCCTGCAGTTCCCTGCTGTCGGGGACGACGGTGGAGATGGTCGGCCGGTCGGTGTACTCGACGGTCACGATGACGTTCGATGTGCGGAACACCACGCTCACCGTGCGGTTCTGCGCGGTGGAACCTGCCCGAGTGAGCGAATCGTTCAGAAATGCACTGTCTGCGAGGTCGTCGAGCGTGCGGGGCAGGAGGCTGTCGTCGGTGCTGTCGTCGCTGCCGTCCGTGGTGCCGGTGGTGCCGTTGTTGTCGTCTGCGTTCTCGCTGTTCCCGTTCTCGTTCTCGGAGGACGAGCCGGACAGGGCGTGCGAGGCGGAGCCCGACGCGGAGCCGTCCCCGGAGGAGGAAGAGGTGTCCTTCTCGCCCGTGTCCTTCGTGGTCCCGGGTGTGGCGGAGGGCGAGGACACGCCGGCGGCGGTCTCCTTCTTGGCGTACACCTCGCGGGCACGGTCGTCGTCGCTCACGGTGGGGTCGTAGGACACGACACGCTCGAAGTCGATGAAGAGGGAGTGCGAGGAGTCGGCGGCCTCGGACTTCCAGCGGCATCCGACCCGGCGGTCGGTGTCGTAGGTCACGGCGGCCGTGCCCGCGAACACCTTCTGCTGCTGGTCCTCGGGGAGTTCGGCGGCCCCCGGGAGCAGGTCCTTCAGCGTGGACGACGCGACAGCGCGGCAGGGGTCGGGGAGATCGCGGTACTTGCCGGGGGCCGCCGCGGCGGCCGTTGCCTCGCCCGGCTTGCTGTCGGGGGCGGAGCCGCCTGTTCCGGTGCCGGCGCTGCAGCCGACGGCAAGCACTGCCACCAGAGCGGTGCCGGGTACGTACGCCATTCGCCGCACGGTCCTGGACTCCCTTCGTGCGAAAAACGGTTGCCGCTCGATGGCGACCGGTGGACACAATGTGTATCGCACACGCCGCTGTGAATGCCGGTCGAGCGATGTATTTGCCGATCTTGGCGCCGGTTTTGCGCTTTCAGACTTTTCGGGGGAATCAAGAGCTATGTCGTATGTGGAGATGCCGGGCGCGAAGGTCCCGATCCGTATGTGGGCCGACCCTGCCTCGGTCGAGGACGCCGCCATGCAGCAGTTGCGGAACGTGGCGACCCTGCCCTGGATCAAGGGCCTTGCCGTGATGCCGGATGTCCACTTCGGCAAGGGTGCGACCGTCGGTTCGGTGATCGCGATGGAGGGTGCGGTCTGCCCGGCGGCGGTCGGTGTGGACATCGGCTGCGGAATGTCCGCCGTGAAGACCTCCCTGACGGCCAATGACCTGCCGGGCGATCTGTCCCGGCTGCGGTCGAAGATCGAGCAGGCCATTCCGGTGGGCCGCGGCATGCACGACGAGGCCGTGGACCCGGACCGGCTGTACGGCTTCCGGGCGCCGGGCTGGGACGACTTCTGGGGACGGTTCGGCGGGGTGGCCGATGCGGTCAAGTTCCGTGAGGAACGGGCCACGAAGCAGATGGGCACGCTCGGATCGGGCAACCACTTCATCGAGTTCTGCCTCGACGAGTCGGGCGCGGTCTGGCTGATGCTGCACTCCGGTTCGCGGAACATCGGCAAGGAACTGGCCGACTTCCACATCGGACAGGCGCAGAAGCTGCCGCACAACCAGGACCTGATCGACCGCGACCTGGCCGTGTTCATCGCGGACACCCCGCAGATGGGGGCCTACCGGAACGACCTCTTCTGGGCTCAGGAGTACGCGAAGCACAACCGCGCCGTCATGATGGCGCTCTTCCAGAACGTGGTCCGCAAGGAGTTCAAGAAGGCCAAGGTCACCTTCGAGCCGGTGATCTCCTGCCACCACAACTACGTGGCGGAGGAGCGGTACGCGGGCATGGACCTGCTGGTCACGCGGAAGGGCGCGATCCGTGCGGGCTCGGGGGACTTCGGGATCATTCCGGGTTCGATGGGCACCGGCTCGTACATCGTGAAGGGCCTCGGGAACGAGAAGTCCTTCAACTCGGCCTCGCACGGCGCCGGTCGGAAGATGAGCCGGAACGCCGCGAAGAGGCGCTTCTCCACGCGGGACCTGGAGGATCAGACGCGGGGCGTGGAGTGCCGCAAGGACTCCGGTGTCGTGGACGAGATTCCCGCCGCGTACAAGCCGATCGAGCAGGTCATCGACCAGCAGCGGGACCTGGTGGAGGTCGTCGCCAAGCTCAAGCAGGTGGTGTGCGTGAAGGGCTGAGGTCCCCTTGGCGTGCAGTGGGCGGGGGCGTCGCTTCCCACCCGCGGGGTCCGCGCCTCCCACCGGCGGGGGCCGCGCGCTCCCGCCGAAGGGGGTTGCTTCTGCCGTGTCTTCGCTGAGGTCAGGCGGTGCGGTGGACCTTGGAGTTGGATGCCTGGGCGCGGGGGCGGACCACGAGAAGGTCGATGTTGACGTGGCTGGGGCGCGTGATGGCCCAGGTGATGGTGTCGGCCACGTCGTCGGCGGTGAGCGGGGCATCGACGCCCGCGTACACCCGTGCCGCCTTTTCGGTGTCGCCGCGGAAGCGGGTCGTGGCGAACTCCTCCGTCTTGACCATGCCGGGGGCGATCTCGATGACGCGGACCGGGGTGCCGACGATCTCCAGGCGAAGGGTCTCGGCCAGGACGTGTTCGCCGTGCTTGGCGGCCACGTAGCCGCCACCGCCCTCGTACGTGCCGTGGCCGGCGGTGGAGGAGAGGACCACGATCGTGCCGTCGCCGCTCGCCGTGAGGGCCGGGAGCAGGGCCTGGGTGACGTTGAGCGTACCGATGACGTTCGTCTCGTACATCCGGCGCCAGTCGGCGGGGTCACCGGTGGCGACGGGGTCGGCGCCGAGCGCTCCGCCCGCGTTGTTGACGAGGACGGCGAGGCTGCGGAACGCCGTGGCGAACTCGTCCACGGCGTCGCGGTCGGTGACGTCCAGGACGTACGCCGTGGCCTGGTGGCCCGCCTCGGTGATCTCGGCGGCGAGTGCCTCGATGCGGTCCTTGCGGCGGGCGGTCAGCACCACGCGGTAGCCGGCGGCGGCCAGCTGCCGGGCGGTCGCGGCACCGATGCCGCTGCTCGCTCCGGTGATGACGGCGATCGGGGTGGCGGCCATGGCGGACTCCTCGGGCAGCTGATCGGTACCCGGCCAGGATAGGCAGGTGCCTGATCAGTGACTGCGCGGGGCGTACATGATCACGGCCATCCCTGCCAGGCAGATCAGTGCGCCGGTCACGTCCCAGCGGTCGGGGCGGTAGCCGTCGGCGACCATGCCCCAGGCGATGGAGCCCGCGACGAAGACACCGCCGTACGCGGCGAGGATGCGGCCGAACTCACCGTCCGGCTGGAGCGTGGCGGCGAAGCCGTAGACACCCAGGGCGATGACGCCCGCGCCGATCCAGATCCAGCCCCGGTGCTCCCGCACGCCCTGCCAGACGAGCCAGGCCCCGCCGATCTCGAAGAGCGCGGCGACGACGAACAGGGCGACAGAGCGTGCGATCGACATGGGAGCAGGGTGTCACGGGGCGGAGGAGCGGGGCCCCGGTCAGTCCCCGGCTCCGGACGGGTTTGACGGTGCCGCATGGTGCCCGTCCTCCTCGGCGCTCTCCGGGGCAGGGGCAGGGGGAGCGGAAGGGGGAGTAGCAGGGAGCGTGGGGGCGAAGCCGTGGAGCGCCTGCGTGACGATCGCGTCCAGGCGGGTGTGGTGGGCGCCCCGCCAGTAGACCCGGTCACACTCCGTGCACTGGGCGAAGACGTCGTACGAGCGCCGGGTGCCGTGCTCCAGATGATCGCTGACGGAGTCCTTGTCGGCCGCCTTCAGCGGACCGTTGCAGGCGGTGCATCTGGTCCAGGGGGCCAGATGTGGCGAGAAACGCTCCAGCACGTCACGCAGTTGGTCCTCCGGCCGGTCGCTGTAGACGTACGCTCCGGCCCAGATCTCCCGTCGGTGCAGCAGCCCCCGGTCCCGGGAGAGCAGTACGCGGCGCTCCTTGGCCGACCGGGTGGCCAGCGCGGCGTCGCCGATGTCCTCGCTCTCGTACGCCGCGTCGACACCCAGCAGACGAAGCCGCCGGGCGAGCGTGCCGAGGTGGACGTCGAGCAGGAACCGCAGAGGCGCGCCCGGAACGCGCTGAGGGCGATCCACGGCGCGTACCTCGACCACCTCGCCCGCCGCCGGGATGTGCGACACCGGCACGGGACGGCCGTCGACCAGGAGCTGTCCGGCCTCGGTGAGCGGGATACCGAGCGACTCCACGACATGCCCGAGCGTGGAGGAGCCGTCCGTGATCACGGCCGAGCGCCCGTGGCGGCGTTCATGGGCGACGAAGAGCCGCAGTTCGGGGTCGACTTCGAGGTGGATCTCCGGTCCGTTCACCTCGCCAGGATGGCATCACGCGGGGTGCGTCAGCCAGGGTTTTCGACGCCGGCGGCCGGGGCGGGCGGAGCGCCGGGGGCCGGGGCGGGCGGGGCTTCCGGTGTGAGGTCCAGCCGCCAGTTGTTCGTCAGCAGCGCGTGGCCGGGCGGGTACTCGAAGTCGCACACGCCGATCAGCGTGAAGCCCGCCTTGCGGCACACCGCGTTCGACGCGCTGTTGTCCATGGACGGATAGGCGTGCAGATAGCGGTGCTTGTGCTCGGCGCGGGCCTGCTCGGCGACGGCCGTCGTGGCGGCCGTCGCGATGCCCCTGCCCTGGTAGCCGGGGAGGACGGCCCAGCCCGTCTCGTACACCTCCTGGCCCCGCCAGGTCCGCTGCCAGAAGCCGATCGTGCCCACGGCGGTGTCCCCGTCGGCCAGGGCGATGCGGAACATCCTGCCTCCGCCCTCCCGGTCCGCGCTCATCGCCACATAGCGTTCGTGACGCGTGACGAGCTGTTCCTCCGTCTCGGGGCCGCCCAGGTGGTTCATCAGCTCCGGTGCGTTGGCACGGCGAAGAAGCTCCAGGTCGGCGTCCGACCAGGGCTCAAGACGCACGGATGACGCAGCGGTGAGTTCCATGCCAGAACTGTAGGGCGCGGCACTGACATTGCCGCTGACCGTCAGGTTCCGGCGGCTGTGGCCCGGGCACTGACCGGTGCGGCGCTCCCGCGTCAGTGCGGCGCTCCCGCGTCAGTCGGTTCGGCGCTTCCGCGTCAGCCGGTGGGCGGCTCGTTCGGTGACCGGTGCGGGGCGAACGCCGTCGGCGGGACGCCGACCGTGGCGGTGAAGTCCCTGATCAGGTGGGCCTGGTCGCTGTAGCCGAGTTCCACGGCGAGTGCCGCCCAGTTCACCGCCGGGTCCGACTCGGCCCGCTCCAGTGCCTCATGGATGCGGTAGCGGAGGATGACCCACTTGGGGCCGACACCGACGTACACGGCGAAGAGCCGCTGGAGCGAGCGCGGCGACAGCCCCTCGATGCGGGCGAGCTCGTCGACGCGGAGCACCGTACGGTCCGTGCGGATCAGGTCGACCAGGGCCATCGCACGGTCGGCCTGCGGGTCCGGTTCCGGGCCGAGCCGCAGCAGGTACGCGTCGAGCGCGGCCACCCGCGCATCCTCGTCGGCCGGATCCAGCACGGCCGACGGCGGGGCGGGCGGGACGAAGACCTCGTCCGCGGGGAGCCGCTTCCCCGTCCACTCCGAGACCGGTCGGTCCGGTGCGAACGGGCGGAATCCGCCGGGTCGGAACTGCACCCCGCAGACCCGCCCCCGGCCCTCCAGCTTCTGTGTGAACAGCTCCAGCCCGATGCCCGAGACCTCCGCGAACCCGGCATCGTGCTCGTCCGTCCCGTACCGCTGGAAGACCAGGTTCACGGACGGGTGCGGCACCACATGGGAGGCGTACGGCTTCGGCAGATCCCAGTCGATGAGCCAGTAGTGCTCCAGGTACGGCCGCAGTGCGGGGGCGGGCTCGCGGCGGCGGAAACGTACCTGCGCGAAGAGATCGGGGGCGTCGACGATGCCCCGGGTGTCCCGTCGAGGAGCTGCCATGGCGGCGATCCTACGGTGTGACGAACTCGGTGGGGCAGTGTCGCGTTTCTTCATGCGCCGGGCCGTTCCAGCATGCAGGGTCGCAGCATGAAGAGGATCAGTGAGTTGCTGGAAGCAGCCGCCGAGCGGGCCGTTCCCGTACTGGACGGGATCGACGACAACAGCCTTGCAGGGCCCACACCGTGCGCGGAGTACGACGTACGGGCCCTGGTCAACCATCTCTTCCAGGTGGTCGTCACCTTCCAGGCCCTGGCGGCCAGGGAGCAGGTCGAGTTCGGTGAGGCGCCGGACGCCGTCACGGGGGACTGGCGGGCCCGCTTCGGTGAGGAGACGGCGAAGCTGGTGGCGGCCTGGGCCGTGCCCGGCGCGGACGAGGGGACGGCGGGGGCCATGGGGCTCCCGGCCAGGACCGTGGGGAACATGGCGCTGGGCGATCTGACCGTGCATGCCTGGGACCTGGCGCGCGCCACCGGCCAGGAGTTCGCTCCGGACGAAGCCGTGCTGGGGGAGATCGGTCCCGGACTGGCCGCGATGGCACCGATGGCCCGGGAGGCGAAGGTGTTCGGTGAGCCCCGTCCCGTACCGGACGGGGCTAGCCCCTTCGAGCAGGTGCTGGCGCTGACCGGCCGGGATCCGGGGTGGCGGCCTCCCGGCGCGTGACGCCAGGGGCCGGGGCCTGCGTGGTGGGCGCTTCCGGGCCGTCGTAGAGGCCGCCCAGCCTCGTGTACGCGCCGTCGACGACGGCCTCGGCGTCCACCAGCATCGCCTGCTCGGCCAGCCGTGCCGCCTGATGGGTGTACGGGGACGGCGGCGCCGGGTGCCGACGCCGCCACCAGCTCTCGCACGCCGCGTAGATGCCGCCCGCGAAGACCAGCACAGGGATGGACAGGGCCGGCAGAACGTCGCCCATGGCAGCCCTCCTCACGTCGTGGAAGAACATGGATGTCTTCTGCATCGGCAGAATCGGCAGGCCGGCTGGAGATCGTTCTTCGGCCAATGAATGGCCGAATGCGGGGGATGAGGGGGCGGGGCACCGGGGACGTGGGTGGGGCGCCAGGGACGGGGGGCGGGTCGCCAGGGCGTGTACGGGGTCGTCCACGTCGTGACCGGACGCTGCGAGCGCTCAAGTGTTCGACGTACCATGCCAGTTGTGGACCGTGACGATGAGCCAGTCTTCATACGGAGCAAGTGGGGGACGAGCCGCTACGTCTACAACCCTCGGAACCCGGTCGGTCTCGCGCTGATCGTGATCACTCTGCTCTTCGTCGCGGTGGCGCTCATCCTGATGGAGACGAGCTCGGGTCCGTTCGCGACCCCGGAACCCACGCCGTGGAGCCCCGCGCCGACGTACGATCCCTGGTCGGCTTCGACGTATCTCCCCGACACCGAACCCGCACCGAGTGCGGGAGATGCGGGAGACACGGGAGACACGGGGACGGGCGCTTCTTCGGCGCCGTGAACCGGCGGCCCGTAGCGATTGCGCCGAGGTCCGGGCCCGTCCGGGCGTGCGCACGGATCGCGTTCTGTCCTTCTCGCGTTCGGCCCTTCCCACGTTCTGTCCTTCTCGCTGTCCTTCCCGCGTTCTGCCCTTCTCGCGTTCGGTGCGGCCCGCGCCGGAGTCCGATCAGGCCCGGGACGAGAGGTATGCGTCGGGGACGACGGCCACCGGGCAGGGCGCGTAGTGCAGCATCGCGTGGTTCACCGGGCCCAGATGGAGTCCGCGCCAACCACTGCCCCGCCGCGCGCCGACGACCAGCAGTTCCGCATCCGCGGCGGCTTCGATCAGCTCCTGGTGCGCCGGTCCCTGCACCACCGACCTGTGGAGGGTGACCTCGGAGGAATCGGTGCGGTCCAGCGTCGCCAGGACCTCGTCGAGGTGTTCCTCGGCCTGCTGGTGGTGGGCGGCAGCCGGGGAGCCCGTGAGGAGGGGGTGGCTCATGGCCTCGTGGGCGGGTGCGCGCCAGGCCCGTACGGCGATCAGTTCGCCATGGCGTGCTGCCGCCCGGTCGAGCGCGAAGGCGGCGGCGGCCGAGGGCCCCGCGGCGCTGCCGATTCCGACGACGACCCGGCCCGGCTTCGGCGGGGTGCCCGGCGCCTTCGCCTGGACCACCACGACCGGGCAGTGGGACCGGCCGGCGAGCGCGAGGCTGACGGACCCCAGGAGCATCCCGGCGATCCGGCCCCGGCCGCGTGAGCCGAGGACGACAAGGGCCGCCTCGTGGCTCTCCCTGACGAGTGCGGCCACCGGATCCTCGGGCTGTACGGAGGTCACCACGCTCAGCTCGGGGTCGACCCGCCGCGCGCGTTCCTGAGCGGTGGCGACCAGTTGCTCGGCGACGATCTCCTCGGTGGGACGCCCGGTGTCGGAGGCGGCGTGCGTGCCCTCGTAGCGCTCCCACAGCGACGCGTGGACGAGGCGCAGCGGCAGCGCCGAGCGGGCCGCTTCCGCCGCCGCCCAGTCCAGGGCACGGAGACTGCCTTGTGATCCGTCCACTCCGACGACTACGGGGAGCCGCATCGCTCCCACCGCCTTCCGTGCTCGGTTCACCCCGGCCGGGCTCTGCCCGGGTGCTCCTACGGTTCGATCGTCAGCACCTGGTTCACGGGGCGGCGCGGGGTGCGCGGTCCCGTGGGCCCGTATCCCAGGCGGAGGATCATCTGCGCGTGCCCCGTGCCGAAGACCGGATCACGCAGGAGCCACCGCAGGTCAGGCCACTCGATGGGCTGGGTCGCGAACGAGGCGGACACCTGGCGGAGCGTGGCGGTGAGCAGCACGCGTTCCAGCGCCTGGCCCGCGCGCAGCCAGTCCGCGGGGTGGTCTTCCGGGGTGCTCAGCAGAGCCAGCTGCGGCCTCTTCTCGAACGGGACGCGGGCCCGGCCGGGGAGGACGCGGGCTCCCGCGAAATCGCGGGTGACCGCGCCTCCGGAAGCATCGCGGGGGCCGAAGGCGTAGTCCGGGATTCCGTCGACGGGCGCTTCGGTCCTCGTGTTCCGGGTCCAGTGCTCCTGCTCCGCCTCCCGCGCCGGATCCCCGCGGTCGTATCCCTCGGCGTCCCGGATCAGTTCGAGCACGGTCTGCAGGTGCGGAGGGGCCAGGAACGCGAAGTCCGCGCCCTCGGCCCGGGCCGCTTCGGCCAACTGTGCACGGACGTCCTCGGGGACCGCCTGCTCGTCGAACGGATACCGGCTGGTGTGCCGGTCCCGGATCGCGGGGTGGAGAGCCGCCAGCGCCTGGTCCTCGGGCCTCCGCGGTGTGTCGGGGCGGACGCTCAGCCGGACGGCTGCCAGCGTGGTCGGGGCCGACGGATCGGGCAGCAGCACGGTCTCCGCGTCCAGGCCGTGGTGGGCGGCGGACACCCGTAGGTTCAGCAGGGCCGCGCCGCAGCCGACGTGCAGTGCGCGAGTGGCGGGGTCGGCCTCGGGAAGCGCGCGGTCGAGGTCCGCCACGACGGTGAGGATCCGGTCGGCGCGGGTGTAGCGGAAACGCCAGGGCTGGGCGTTGTGCATGGACGGGGCGGCGGTGGCATCGGAGACGAGGCCGGCCAGCGTCGCGTCATCGGGTGTCTGGCTGGGCATCGGAACTCCCGCGGATCGGGAACGGTCGATGGTCCTTCCAGCATGGAACAGATGGCGGTCCGGCGGTATGGGACCTTCGGCCCTCGTACGCACCCCGGAGTTCAGGGTTCGGGGGTCTCGGCCCGGGGACCGTACAGCTGGAGCAGCCTCGTCCGTGTTCCGTACAGCCGCTCCGCCACCGTCTCGGCGACGTACTTGTACACCGCCCGGCCCAGCGCCGCGTCGGCCTCGCACAGCGAGCGGACGGCGGCGGCGTCGAATTCCACGGCCTGTCCCGCCCGGATCACATGCGCACCCATGTGCCACACGTGCGGGGAGAACAGCCAGGACCAGCCCAGCAGCTCGTCCCGGCCCAGCGTCTCGATGACGGCCGCCCGGCGGCCGGGCACATGGAGGTCGACCTCCACCTGTCCGGAGCGGATGATCCAGAAGCGGTCGGCCCGTCTGCCTTCCTCGAAGAGGCGTTGGTCGAGGACCAGAGGCACGTCCCGTGCCGCTTCGTCGAGCAGGCGGGCCCGGCCGTCGGGCGGGATCACGTCGAGCAGACTCCTGACCGTCGGCATGGGAACCTCCGTCCGTGGCCGGTCGCGACTGTCTGATGTGACTGTCTGATGTGAACGATATGCGCGGTTCCGAAGGGGCGCTCGGCCGTGCAGTCGTGCAGCCGTGCAGTGCGGCCGTGCGGCCGTGCAGCTGTGCAGTGCGGCCGTGCGGGCGTGCAGTCGTGCAGTGCGGCCGTGCAGTCGTGCAGCCGTGCGCCGTAGGGAGGACATCGCGCGCCCCTGCGCCGGAACCGTGGTGCTGTGAGCCGTACGGCGGCCATGCCGCGCCCGTACGCCGGAACCGTGGTGCCATGAGAAGAGCCCCTGATGAAGGGACCGCCCCGGTCATGGCAGCCGCACCGTCCCTGGCACCATGCCTGCGCTCCGTGCGGGCCGTGGTCTTCGACACCGACGGAGTGATCACCGACTCCGCCCGGACCCATGCCGCAGCCTGGAAGAAGGCGTTCGACGCCTGTCTGTCGTCCGTCGAAGGGCAGCGGCCGTTCGACGTCGTCGACGACTATCTCCGGCACGTCGACGGCCGGTCGCGCCGGGACGGCGCCGCGGCGTTCCTGGCGTCGCGGGGGCTGGACCTCCCCGAGGGCAGCCCCGACGACCCGCCGGGAACCGCGACGGTGTGGGCGATCGCCGCCCGCAAGGACGAACTGTTCACGCGGAGCCTGCGCACCGAGCCGGTCGACGTCTGGCCCGGCACGGTCCGGCTGCTCGACGTCCTGCGGGGCGAGCGGGTGCCCTGTGCCGCCGTATCCGCGTCCCGGCACGCGACGGAACTGCTCGCGCGGGCCGGCCTCACCGACCGGTTCGCGGCCGTGGTCGACGGGAACGAGGCACAACGGCTGCGGCTGCCCGGCAAACCGGACCCCGCGCTCTTCGTGGAAGCGGCGCGGCGGCTGCGCACCCCGGTCCGGGACACCGCCGTGGTGGAGGACGCGCTGGCCGGGGTCGAGGCCGGGGCACGCGGCGGCTTCGGACTCGTCGTCGGGGTGGACCGTACGGGCAGCTCCACCAGCGCCGCCGCGCTGCGCCGCCACGGTGCCGACGTCGTGGTGCCCGACCCGGGGGATCTGCTGACGGCCGGGGGCGAGCGATGACCACCGCCTGGACCTGGTCGTACGAGGGCTACGACCCGCGGCAGGAGCGGCTGCGCGAGGCGTTGTGCACCCTCGGCAACGGATATTTCGCCTCCCGCGGAGCCGCGTCCGAGACCCCCGCGGACCGGTGGCACTACCCCGGCACCTACGCGGCGGGCTGCTACAACCGGCTGACCTCCTCGGTCCGGGGCCGCGAGGTGGAGAACGAGGACCTGGTCAACCTGCCGAACTGGCTGCCGTTGCGCTACCGCATCCATCCCACCGGGACGACCCCGGGACCGTGGCTCTCCCCGGACCACGCGTCCCTCACGGAACACCGCCAGTCACTCGATCTGCGCGGGGGCACGCTGACCCGGTCATCCGTCTACGAGGACGAGGCGGGCCGGCGGCTGCGGGTGGAGCAGTGCCGGCTGGTGCACATGGGCGATCCGCATCTCGCCGCCCTGCGCACGGTGTTCCGGGCGGAGGGATGGGCGGGTGCCATCGAGGTGGAGGCGGGGATCGACGGCGATGTCCGCAACTCCGGCGTCGCGCGGTACCGGGACCTGTCGAACCGGCACCTCACCGGCTGGGCCGCCCGGACGGAAGAAGACGGTGTGGTGTCGCTGAAGTGCCGCACGGTGGAGTCGGACATCGGTATCGCACTGGCGGCCCGCACGCTGGCGGCCCGCACGCCGACAGGCACTGGGGCAGGAGCAGGAGCAGGAGCAGGAGCAGGAGCAGGCACAGGCACAGGCACAGGCACAGGCGTGGGTGGAGGGGAAGGCGGCGGCGGAGGAGAAGGGGAGCCCGGCTCGCACTCCCGGTTCACGGAGAGGGCGGTCTCCCAACGGCTGGTGCTCCCGTTGGGCCCGGACGCCGACGCCGTCGTCGACAAGACCGTGGCTCTCCACACCTCGCGCGACCCCGCGATCGGCGGCCCCCGGCGGGCGGCCGTGGCCGAGGTGCGGCGGGCGCCGGACTTCCCGGACCTGCTGTCCTCGCACCAGCGGGCCTGGGCCGACCTGTGGCAGCAGGTCCGGCTGGAGGTCCCGGGCGAAGCAGGCCGCACTCTCCGGCTGCACCTCTTCCACGTCCTCCAGACACTCTCCCCGCACACCGCCGAACTCGACGTCGGTGTGCCGGCGCGCGGACTGCACGGCGAGGCGTACCGGGGACATGTCTTCTGGGACGAGCTGTTCGTCCTCCCGTTCCTGAACCTGCACCTCCCGGAAGTGTCCCGGGGGCTCCTCGACTACCGCTACAGGCGGCTGCCCGCCGCCTGCGACGCGGCGAGCGGAGCGGGCAGGGCCGGGGCGATGTACCCCTGGCAGAGTGCCGACACCGGACGTGAGGAGACGCAGGTACTCCATCTCAACCCGCACTCGGGGCGCTGGCTGCCCGACCACTCCCGGCTGCAGCACCATGTCGGCTCGGCCGTCGCGTACAACGTCTGGCAGTACTGCCAGGCCACCGGCGACACGGAGTACCTGTACTCCCGGGGTGCGGAGATGCTGCTGCAGATCGCCAGGTTCTGGGCGGACAGCGCCGGATGGGACGCGTCCCTGGCCCGGTACCGCATCCGCGGTGTCGTCGGACCGGACGAGTACCACGACGCCTATCCGGGAAGCGGGGCCGCGGGCCTCGACGACAACACGTACACGAACGTGACAGCGGCCTGGGTCCTGTCACGTGCGACGGAGGTGTACCGCGCCCTGCCCGACACACGGCGCCGTCAGCTCCTCGACCGGATCCGGCTCGACCCCGCCGAACCGGAACGCTGGGAGGACATCTCCCACCGGCTGCATGTCCCGTACCACCAGGGTGTCATCAGCCAGTTCGCCGGTTACGGAGAACTGGACGAGCTCGACTGGGAGGGGTACCGGAAGCGGTACGGAGACATCCGGCGGCTGGATCGCATCCTGGAGGCGGAGGGCGACACCGTCAACCGGTACCAGGCGTCCAAACAGGCCGATGTGCTGATGCTCGGCTACCTCTTCTCGCCGGAGGAACTCGCCGGGCTCTTCAAGCGGCTCGGGCACGTCCTGGACGAGGACACCTGGCGCGGCACCATCGACTACTACCTCGCCCGGACGAGCCACGGCTCCACCCTCAGCTCCCTCGTCCATGCCTGGGTCCTCGCCCGCGCCCGCCCCGAGCAGGCGTGGACCTACTGCGAGGAGGCGCTGACCGGGGACGTCGCCGACATCCAGGGCGGCACGACCGAGGAAGGCATCCACCTCGGCGCGATGGCGGGCACCCTCGACTTCGTGCAGCGCGGGATGACGGGGCTGGAGACCAGGGAGGACGCCCTGTGGCTCGCGCCCGCCCCACTGCCCCAGCTCTCCGAATTCGGGGTACGCCTCAGATTCCGCCGGCACTGGGACGTGAGCCTGCGCCTGCGCGCCCGACGGCTCCGGATCGCCGTGCCGGAGTCGCACGACCAGGCCGTCCGGGTCGTACTGGGAGGCCACACCCATGTGATCGCACCGGGCACCGCCCGATGGCTCGATCTGCCCCCGGCCCGGCCCGCCGCCACCGCCAGCGACCGGCCCGCCGCCGGCGACCTGCCCGCCACCGACACTGACCTGCCCGCCACGGACCGGGAAGGGCCCGCCACCGACCGGGAAGGGCCGTCTACGCGGCCACCCCGAGCCGTGTGACCAGGTGGTGCCAGCCCTCCTCCAGTCGCTCCAGCGGAACGCCGCTCTGCTCGGTGAGGTGGTGGACGAGCGCGGCGTCGATGGAGCCGAGCAGGGTGTGCGCGAGCAGTTCCGGATCGCCGTCCACATGTGCCTGACGCAACAGCAGCGTGACGTGGCTGAGCCGCAGTTGATGGGCCGGGACGGTGTGGTTGCGCAGCGGGTCGGCCCGGCTGGCCAGGATCAGGGCATGGTGATCGCGTTCGTGGCGCAGGACGGCGGGCCCGAAGGCGTGCAGCCGCTCCGCCACGGGGGCACCGGGGCCCAGGGGCGGCGGGCCCGAGAGGAAGGCCGCCTGGAGCTGCCCCTCCCGGTGGTCCAGGAGCGCGATCAGGAGGCCGGTGCGGTCGCCGAAGCGCCGGAAGACGGTGCCTTTGCCCACGCCCGCCGCCGCGGCCACCGATTCCATGGTCAGGTCCGCCGCCCCGCACCCGCTCAGCAGCCGGGAAGCGGCGTCCAGCAGGAGCGTGCGGTTGCGCGCCGCGTCCGCACGTAGGTGCGGCGGTCCACAGGTCGGGGCGAGGGGGAGATCCGTCCGTGCCTCGCCGGGGTCGGGCTGTCCGGAGGGCGGGGTAGCAGGACCGGTCATGGGCTCAGCGTAGCGCCCCCGCAAGGGAAAGTGGACCGTGGTCCGTTTAGGTGGTACAAATTTCAACGGACCCTGGTCCGTTTGTTTCCGTAGTCTCCAGTCTCCGCCCTTCGGGAGTTCCCCATGTCTGTACGCATCCTCGCCCTCGTCGGCAGCCTCCGCGCCGGCTCGCACAACCGTCAGCTCGCCGAAGCTGCCGCCAAGCACGCCCCCGAGGGCGTCGACATCGAGCTGTACGAGGGCCTGGCCGACGTGCCCTTCTACAACGAGGACATCGACGTCGAGGGCGGCGTCCCGGCCGCTGCCGCCCAGCTGCGTGAGGCGGCCGGCGCCGCCGACGGGTTCCTGCTCTTCTCGCCCGAGTACAACGGCACCATGCCGGCCGTCCTGAAGAACGCCATCGACTGGCTGTCCCGGCCGTTCGGCGCCGGCGCCCTCACCGGAAAGCCGGTCGCCGTCGTCGGCACCGCCTTCGGCCAGTACGGCGGCGTGTGGGCGCAGGACGACGCCCGCAAGTCCGTCGGGATCGCGGGCGGTGCGGTCCTGGAGGACGCCAAGCTCTCCATCCCCGGCTCCGTGACGCGCTTCGCCGAGACGCACCCCGCCGATGACGCCGAGGTCGTCACCGCGCTCACCGAGGTCATCAACCAGGTGACCTCGCAGGCCGCTTCCGAGGCCGCCTGACCTCTCCTGCTCGGCGGCGCGCCGAGGATGCCGCGCCGCCGATGTCAGCCGCCGCCCGCCCCTCTCGCGCCGCCGCTGTCAGCCGCCGGCCCCCCTCGTATCGCCGCCGCTGTCAGCCACCGGCCCCTCGTATCGCCGCCGTCACTCTCAGCCGGCCCACCGTCCGGAGAGGAAGGTCACGGCGAAGACGGTCATCAGGGGGGCCGCGACCGCGAGGTACACGGTTCTGACGCGCGGGTGGCGCAGGCTCCAGGCGGCGAGTCCGGTCCACAGGGGCCACCACAGCAGCGTCGCGCGGGGGACGGACGTGTACCAGTAGGACGTACCCAGGGCCCACAGGCTGAGGCCGATGTACACGGCCCCCGGGCGGGCGTCGCCGGGGGCGGGAGGAAGGGAGGGGTCAGCTGGGCGGGCTGCTCGGGCTCCGCGTGGGCGTGGCCGATGATCCCGGCGCGGTCGATGCCCCCGACGTGGCTGATGAGCCCGGCGTGCCCGTGGTCGCGCTCGTGCTCGTACCGGGAGTCGGGGAGTCCACCGGCGGCGGGCTGGTGTGCGGCGGGGAGGGCTGCGGAGAAGGCCGGGGGAAGGGGGTCGTCGCCGGGACGACGGTGTTCGTACTGTCGGGCAGGAGCGCGGTCACGACCGCGCCCGTGCCGGAGAGGACCAGGCAGGCTCCGACGGCCAGCGCGAGGATCCGGCGCCTGCGTACGCGCTCCACGCGCTCGGTGACGCGGGAGAGCGGAACGGAACGGGCGCGGGACTGCCCGGTGGCTGCGGCTTCCTTGAACAGGGACCGCAGCGGGTCGTGGGCTTCAGGCACAGGTCCCCTCCTCGGTACGCGGATCCCGCAGACGATGCGAGAGCGGTCGAGTCGCATGACGCGCAAGAACCGAGACCGGGAAGCCGAGCGTCAGGAAATACGCGCCGCCGCAGAACGCCTACTGGCCGGGACGCCCCTGCGCTCGCCCGTCGGAAAGCTCACGGGGACCGAGCTGATCGCCGAGTGCGGGCTACGGCGCGACGTCGTCTACGGCGATCACAAGGAGCTCGTGGATGAGTTCCGGGCGCGGGCCAAGGCGCAGAACTTCACTCCGCAGGTCGTCCAGAACATGGCCGACGAGAACATCGTGCTGCGCGAAGCCCTGACGAAGACCAAGGCGGATCTCGCAGCGGAGCGAGACCGGGTTCACGCCCTGGTACGCGCCGCCACCGAGCTGTCGCTGGAGTTGGAGCAGTCCCGCGAAGAACCCGCAGCGGCTCAGCAGGTCACCAGGCTTCCGGGACCGAGAGGAACTGGACGAATTCCCGGCTGAAGCTCGGCACATTCCACGGTGCGGTGAGGATGTGCCGATGTCCACCGCTTCCTGCCCGCGTACCTCGACCAACAGCGCACCCTGCTCGCCACCACACCCCTCGTCCTGCTCCAGCTCGGACATGGCCGCACCGCCCGACCATGACACGAACCGTCACGAGACGTTACCGAGAAAGGCTCGCTGTGCGTCAACATCGCCTCCGCCCCCGAGCTCAATGCCGTCGCCTCTGCTGTGGCCGCGCGCCCTCTGTTGGCGCTGCTGTTGTCAGCCGAACTGCTCAACCGTGCTTTGCAGCGGTATCGCCTCCACGCTGCCACATTTCATAGTTCCCACATTCTGCCGTGATCTCGGCCGCCGCCTGAGCTGCGGTGAAGAAGTCGTCGACCACCGGCGAGATGCGCGATGCCGGCACCGCGAGGCACACCTGGTCGGGCGCCAGATCCGGGACGGGCACATAGATGACGTCCGGATGTGAGTAGAACACGGTCGCCGAACGGGCCAGGAATGAGATGCCCCGGCCGGCCGCGACATGCTCGAGCGTTTCGTCCACCCCGCGCGCCAGGTACCCGGCGTTGGGGTGCGGGTGCCTGGTGGGCTGCGTGCTCGTGTCGGCATGCCAGACCAGCGGCTCACCGGCCAGGTCGGCCTCGGTGACTTCCTCCTTGTCGGCCAATCGGTGGCCGACGGGCAGCACAGCCACCCGTGGCTCGGCGTAGAGCGCGACGACGCGCAGGCCGGCCTCGTCGATGGGCAGCCGCACATAGCCGATGTCGATGCGACCGTCGAGCAGCATCAGGGCCTGGTCGTCCCATTCGATCCGTTGCACGTCCACCAGAACGTCCGGGTGCTGGGTGGCGAACAGTTGTACCGCCGGGGCGACCGCGATGCCTGCCCGGAAGCCGACCGTTATCCGCCGGCTGCCCCGCGCGGCCACGGTCACCCGGCGGCGGGCCGCGTGCGCGGAGGCCAGCAGCGGGACGGCGTCGGTCAGCAGCTGCCTGCCGGCGTCGGTCAGCAACACGCCGTGGCTGTCCCTTGTCAGCAGCGGGGTGCCGAGATCCTTTTCCAGCGCGCGGATCTGCCGGCTGAGTACTGGCTGTGCGATGTGCAACTCATCGGCGGCGCGGCCGAAGTGGAGCTTGTCGGCGACGGCGACGAAGTAGCGCAACTTGCGCAGGTCCAGATCCATGGTGCCCCCCGATCCGGCGATGCCTCCAGGGTATCGCAGCCGCTGAAAGAGGTCTTGGACAGCCACTCAGGCCGATGGCAACCTCAGGAATTGAGCGCCGTCCAGGCTCGTCATCCGACGGCCTCGACCATACAACCGTTGATAACAACGGGGTCGGCATGGCGTCCTGTCCAACTCCAGAAAGCAGCACACCATGAGCAGTATCAGCATCATCGGCCTGGGGGGCGTGGCCCGCGCCATAGGCGCCCGCGCGGTCGAGGGCGGCAACGCCGTCGAGGTCATCGGCCGCGACGCGGGCAAGGCCAAGGACCTGGCCGCCGCGCTCGGCGGCGGCGCCACGGCCGGGACATTCGGCACCACCCCGGCCGGCGACCTCGTCATCCTCGCCGTGCCGTATGCCAGCGCCGTGCCGGTCGTCGCCCAGTACGGGGACGCGCTGGCAGGCAAGGTCGTCATCGACATCTCCAACACCTCCAACGCCGACGCCACCGGGCTGGTCACCCCTGACGGCACTTCCGGCGCGCAGGAGATCGCCAAGGCCGTCCCGGCGAGCGCGTACGTCGTGAAGGCGTTCAATACCGTCTTCGGCCACATCCTGGCCCAGGGCGGCCCGCTGGACGTGCTCTTCGCCGGCGATGACGCGCGGGCCAAGGCGAGCGTGTCGGCCTTCATCGAGAGCCTCGGGCTGCGCCCGCTGGATGCCGGCGGCCTGGAGGTGGCGCGCTGGCTGGAAGGGGCGGGCCTGCTGATGATCAGTCTGGCCCGCCATGGCGTGGGGAATTTCAACTTCTCCCTCGGCGTCAACCGTCCCGGCTGAGCGCGCCCGCACCACCACTTCTCGCGTCACATCACGTCAGTCGATCTAGGGCACGAGAAGAACAGCCCCTCCACCTACCCTCACATGGAGCAGCAGTGCGCGTTTTCGTGACTGGCGGGACCGGCCATTCCGGTTCGTACATCATCCCCGAGCTCGTCGCCGCCGGGCACGAGGTCACCGGCCTGGCCCGATCGGACACGGCCGCGGCGGCGCTGTCCGCGCTCGGCGCGAAGGTGCGCCGCGGCGATCTCGAGGATCTCGACGGGCTCAAGGAGGCGGCTGCGGATTCCGACGGCGTCGTCCACGTCGCGCACCGGCAAGACCTGCTTCCGTCCGGCGGGATGGACGCCGTGGCCGCCGCGGAGCTCCCGATCATGCTCGCGTACGGCGAGGCACTCGCGGGAACCGGAAAGCCGCTCGTCGCGGCGGGGAGCATAGGGTCGCCCGGGAAGCTGGGCCGGCCGGCCACCGAGGAGGACCCGGCCCTTTCCGTCGGTGATGAGCACAAGGGCACCCTCCGGGTTCGCAATGTCGTGGAAGCCGCCGTAATCGGTCTCGCCGAACAGGGAGTGCGCTCTTCGGTGGTGCGGATTGCCAACATCATGCACAGCACGACCGATGCCGGCTTCCTCCCCATGCTGATCGCGCTCGCGAAGGAGAAGGGCTTCGCCGGCTACCCCGGAGACGGCGCGAACCTGTGGAACGCCGTGCACGTCCGCGATGTCGCCTCGTTGTTCCGCTTGGCGCTGGAGAAGGGTCCGGCTGGCAGATATTGGCACGCGGTTGAGGATGGGGGTATCCCGTTCCGCGAGATCGCCGAGGCCATGGGCAGCCGCCTGGGCCTGCCCGCGGTGAGCATTCCCGCGGACGAGCTGATGGTGCCGGGATACTTCGGGTTCCTCGCGAACATCGTCACGCAGAACTACCCGGCGTCCAACCTCATCACCCGCCAGAACCTCGGCTGGGAACCTGCTCAACCCAGCCTGCTCGCCGATCTGGACAACGGCCATTACTTCCCCGCCGGCACCTCAGCCGGCAACAACGATGTGGCGACGCTGGAGAAGTTCGTGACCCGCATGCAAGCCGGTGACCTGAGTGGGGCCCTGGAGATGGTCGACGAGGAGGCGGTCTGGCAGGAGGCCGAGACCCTGCCCTGGTCAGGGCAGTGGCAAGGACCCGACGGGTTCGCACGACTGGAAGGCGCGATCAACACTTCGGCAGAAATGATTATGCGGGACTACGCCGTCATCGAAGCCGGCGAGGTAGTGGAGATGCGGCTCAACCTCGTATTCGTCTCCCGGAAGAGCGGGCGTCGACTGCCGATGGAGGTTGTGGAGCACTACACGGTGCGTGAGGGCAGGATCTACGGCGCGAACGCCTTCTACAAAGACACCCAGGCCGTCAACGACCTGGTCAAGTACGGCTGACCCACGGAACACACAGCACGGTTGCGCGGGGAGTACTCGGCGACGACGCGGTGCCCGCCCGAGAGCTCACGGTGGTACTGGAAGCGGAAGCGGAAGCGGACGAGGCGGACCACCTGGTTTCGCCAGTCGGCCTTGGCCTCCCCGAGCGGGGAGTGCGGTCTTCGGTCGTGCGGATTGCCAACACCGCGCACAGCGAGGAACCCGAACCGCAACGAGTCCGGCAGATGACAAGGATACGGCTCTTCTGGAGGGACGGAATATGACAACTGTGGGATTCATCGGAAGCGGCAACATCGGCAGTACCATCGCGCGGCTCGCCATCGAGGCCGGGCACCAGGTCGTGCTCAGCAACTCGCGCGGTCCCGAAACGCTCGCGGACACGGCCGCGGAACTGGGTCCGCGGGCGTCCGCGGCGACGAGCGGGGAGGCCGCGGCGGCCGGTGACATCGTCGTGGTCACGGTGCCGGTCAAGGCGTTCCCCGACTTGCCCGGCGCGCCACTGGCCGGGAAGACGGTCATCGACACGTGCAACTACGGCCCCGAGCGTGACGGGCACATCCCCGAGCTCGACAGCAAGTCGCTCACCTCGAGCGAGCTGCTGCTGGGTTACATCCCGGACGCCATGCTCGTGAAAGCGTTCAACAACATCTTCTTCAAGCACCTGCTGTCACTCGCCCGCCCGGCGGGGGCGGCCGACCGTTCCTGCCTGCCGATCGCCGGGGACTCCGCGCCGGCGAAGGCGGCGGTGACCGAGTTCATCGAATCCATCGGGTACAGCGTGGTGGACGCGGGACCGCTGGCCGACAGCTGGCGGCAGGCGACGGACACGCCGGTGTGGGGGATCCCGTACGGGCCGACCTCGAACGAGAAGGGCCAGCCGGTCGGCGAGGACGCCATCCGCGCGGCACTGGCCACCGCAATGCGGTAACCGTAAATGGGCGCGGGCCTCGGTAGAGGGCTTCGAGCGGGGCGAGAAGAACACGGATATCGCGAAGGGCCTGCGGGTGAGCCTGCGTTCGGTCGAACGCTGGAGGCGGGCATGGAGAGAGAAGGGCATCGCCGGCCTGCACTGTGCAGGGCCGGCCAAGCACCCGAAGGTGAGCACGGAGCAGTTCGCCGTACTGAAACAGGAGTTGCTGCGCGGGGCGGTGTCCGCCGAACGAGCTCTGGACCCTGTTCCGGGTGAGCGTGCTGACCAGCCGTACGGGCGTGCGAAGGGGTCGCCCGCGTCTCGGGCTGACACCGCTCCGGCAAGCCGGTCGGCCTTCTGTACGGCTTGTCCAGGCTCCGTCACCTCAGCGGTGACCGATGTCGGCAGAGTGGGCAGACCGGCAACATCGGCAGCACGGCCGAGCGCCGCATGAAGTCCCGCAAGGTGTGTGCCGAGCTGGGACGCCTGCGCCGGCGACAGGTCGGTTCCACGAACGTGCTTCCCAGCCGACCAAGGGAACAGGCAGTAGACGTTACCGCCGACCTCGGCGACCGCATCACCCGCCGCCTGACGACCGCTCCCGGCGCATGACGAGGGCGGGGTCCGAAACCCGCCCGCTCCCCAGGAAACCCCGGGTCAGGGCCAGACCAGGCAGTACGCCTGATGTCCCGCGTCATGCAGACGATGGCTGAAATCCTGCCATTCGTGCAGCAGTTGGTAGACGTTGAAGGCGTCGCGCGGGCCGCCGCGGTCCGGGACCGTGGACCAGATGAAGGCCGCGGCACCCACCGACTCCTCGCCGACGCCGCGCAGCGGGTCGACGACCGTCATCGGCAGCTTCACCACCGCGTAGTCGGGGTGCAGTACGACCAGTTCCAGCGGGGGCACCTTGTGCAGGGGTATGCCCTGGATGCCGGTGAGGACCATGGCCGCCACCGTCTCCGGTTTGATCTTGGTGAACATGCCGCCCATGCCCAGTTCGTCGCCGCCGAGCTCCTCGGGGCGCATCGAAATAGGCACACGCGCCGCGGTGGCCCCGTCAGGGGCACCGAAGTACTTGTAGGTCACCCCCACCCGGCCACCACTCCTGCTCCCGGCTCCGACACCCTGCGCACCACCGGCCTGTATGCCCTGTTCGCGTCCGGCCTCGCGCCGATGCCGACCCCGCCGGGCAGGCTCGGGCCCCAGGTCGCCGGCCCCTTCGCCCGCTCCGCCACCGCGATGCATATCTCATCCACCCGACTACTACTTAGGAGACACAGCCCCCGCCGCGCAACCCGATCATCGTGTCAGTGACCTCCCCCACCGGCGTGCGGTGAAACACCTGTCCGCAAGACCGCCCGTGGCTCTGACACCATGGCTGGTGTGAGCTTTCCCTATGACGCCCCAGTTTCGCAGACGCTTTTCGACCGCGCGTCCCTCGTGACGCCCGGCGGCGTGAACTCTCCCGTCCGTGCCTTCCGGGCCGTGGGCGGTACGCCCCGCTTCATGGTGTCCGGTACCGGTCCGTACCTCACCGACGCGGACGGTCGTGAGTATGTCGACCTCGTGTGCTCGTGGGGGCCGATGATTCTCGGCCACTCCCACCCCGAGGTCATCGCCGCAGTTCAGGAGGCTGTCGCCCGCGGCACCTCGTTCGGTACGCCCGGTGAGGGCGAGGTCGCGCTCGCCGAGGAGATCGTGGCCCGGGTCGAGCCCGTGGAGCAGGTGCGGCTGGTGTCTTCCGGCACCGAGGCCACCATGTCCGCGATCCGTCTCGCCCGCGGATTCACCGGCCGCGCCAAGGTGGTGAAGTTCGCCGGCTGCTACCACGGCCACGTCGACGCGCTGCTCGCCTCCGCCGGGTCCGGGGTCGCGACCTTCGGCCTTCCGGACACCCCGGGGGTCACCGGCGCGCAGGCCGGCGACACGATCGTGCTGCCGTACAACGACCTCGACGCCGTGCGGGCGGCGTTCGCCGCGCAGCCCGACGAGATCGCCTGTGTGATCACCGAGGCGTCGCCGGGCAACATGGGCGTCGTCCCGCCGCTGGACGGTTTCAACGCCGGGCTCAAGGAGCTGTGCGCCGCCAACGGAGCGCTCTACGTCTCCGACGAGGTCATGACCGGATTCCGTACCTCGAAGGCCGGCTGGTACGGCATCGACGGGGTGCGGCCCGACCTGATGACCTTCGGCAAAGTCATGGGCGGCGGTTTTCCGGCCGCGGCCTTCGGCGGCCGTGCGGACGTGATGGCGCACCTCGCCCCCGCCGGTCCCGTGTACCAGGCGGGCACCCTGTCCGGCAATCCGGTCGCCACCGCCGCCGGTCTCGCCCAGCTGCGGCTGCTCGACGACGCCGCGTACGCGAAGGTGAACGCGGTCTCCGCGGAGATCCGCGGCCTGGTCGGCGACGCGCTCACGAAGGAGGGCGTGGCACACACCGTGCAGGCGGCGAGCAACATGTTCTCCGTCTTCTTCACCGACCGGCCGGTGCGGAACTACGACGACGCGAAGCAGCAGGAAGCTTTCCGCTTCACCGCCTTCTTCCATGCGCTGCTGTCGCAGGGCGTCTACCTGCCGCCGTCCGCCTTCGAGTCCTGGTTCGTCTCCACCGCCCACGACACGCAGGCCGTCGAACGCATCGCCGCCGCCCTGCCCGCCGCCGCCCGCGCCGCATCGGAGGCCACCGCATGAGCGAGAACGAGAACCGCAAGGACATCACCGTCGTCCACCTGATGCGGCACGGCGAGGTGCACAACCCGGAGGGCGTGCTCTACGGGCGCCGCCCCGGCTACCACCTCTCCGAGCTCGGCCGGCAGATGGCCGACCGGGTCGCCGAGCACCTGGAGGGGCGCGACATCACCCATGTCGTCGCCTCCCCGCTGGAGCGCGCCCAGGAGACGGCCACGCCGATCGCCAAGACGCACAGCCTCGACCTCGCCACCGACGAGCGGCTGATCGAGGCCGCCAACGTCTTCGAGGGCAAGACCTTCGGGGTCGGCGACGGGGCGCTGCGCAAGCCGGACAACTGGAAGCACCTGACGAATCCGTTCC
Organism: Streptomyces sp. NPDC058051; assembly: GCF_042885475.1. Classification (NCBI taxonomy): domain Bacteria; kingdom Bacillati; phylum Actinomycetota; class Actinomycetes; order Kitasatosporales; family Streptomycetaceae; genus Streptomyces; species Streptomyces sp. NPDC058051. The sequence continues at coordinate 95,476 of NZ_JBHVRW010000017.1, read as the reverse complement.
GGCCGTCGTGGGGCGAGCCGTACATCGAGCAGGTCGTACGGATGATGGGCGCCCTGGACGCCGCGCGTGACGCGGCGCGCGGCCATGAGGCGGTGTGCGTCAGCCATCAGCTGCCGATCTGGATCGTGCGCAGCTTCGTGGAGCGGCGGCGGCTGTGGCACGACCCGCGCAAGCGGCAGTGCACGCTGGCGTCCCTGACCAGCTTCACGTACCAGGGCGACAAGATCGTGTCCGTCGGTTACACGGAGCCGGCGCGGGATCTGGTGCCCGCGCACCTGCGGGCCGGGGCGAAGCCGGTGAAGGGGAAGTCGAAGGCGTTCGGCGCCTGAGGGCCGCTCCGCGCGCCCGCACGTCCCCGGGCGCTCCGCGCGCCCGCACGTCCCCGGGCGCTCCGCGCGCCCGCACGTCCCCGGGCCCTCGGCCCTTCCGCGGCCGTCCATGGCCGTGCTGTCCTTGATCGCCGGACGGGCTCGATTCTTTCGCCCGTCCGGCGATCGTGCTTCCGCCACGGGACCGGACTCTCGCAGCCGGGCTGATCGCGCCGTCGGCGGTCGAGCCACGCTCCCGCCGCGCCCGGCTCACTCCGGCGTGCGTCCTGCCGGCGCCCGTGTGCGCACCTGTGTCCGCGCCTGTGTCCGCGTCTGCGTCTGCGTCTGCGTCCGGGGCCGGGGCCGGTCCGGCTGGGATCCGGGGCGGCCGGGGGCCGGGGTCGATTGTGCAAAGAAAATCTGCTGAATCACGGAACCCCCGTGTTGCTTCCGCCATCTAAGCGATTGTCAGTTTGTATAGCTTTAAGGCGAAACGACCGCAGATGGGGCACTCATGCGCGATATCAGCCGGAGAGGTTTGCTCGGAGCCGGGGTCGGGACCGCCGCGGCCATCGGTCTGGCGGGATGCGGTTCCTCCGGCTCGGGCCTGTCGGGGAATACCGGGAACACGGGGGAGAAGGGCGCCGACGGTCACACCCGGGGGACCGGACCCGCGGAGAAGGACGTCCGCGCGATCGGGGACGGTTCCACCGCGGACACCGGGAAGCAGCCGCACCAGCCCTCCGCACCGGTTCCGCTCGAACCCGGTGAGACTCCGCCGCAGTTCGTGATCTTTTCCTGGGACGGGGCCGGCGAGGTCGGCAACGGACTCTTCCCACGCTTTCTCGAACTCGCCAGGGATCATGAAGCGTCGATGACCTTCTTCCTCTCCGGCCTCTATCTGCTGCCCGAGTCGAAGAAGTCCATGTACCGGCCGCCCAACAATCCGATCGGCGCTTCCGACATCGGTTATCTGACCGACGAGCACATCAAGGAGACGCTGAAGTACGTCCGCCAGGCATGGTTCGACGGGCACGAGATCGGCACCCACTTCAACGGGCATTTCTGCGCCGGTTCCGGATCGGTCGCGAACTGGTCGGCCTCCCAGTGGCAGAGCGAAATCGATCAGGCGGTCTCCTTTGTGACCGAATGGCGCACCAACACCGGCTGGAGCGACCTCGATCCGCTGCCTTTCGACTACCGCAAGGAACTGGTCGGCGGACGCGCTCCCTGTCTGCTCGGTCAGGAGAATCTGCTGCCCACGGCGAGCCGGCTCGGCTGGCGCTACGACGCCAGCTCGCCCGGCGGCACCCAGGTGTGGCCCAGCAAACGCCAGGACGTCTGGGACCTGCCGTTGCAGGCCATGCCGTTCCCCGGGCACACCTTCGAAGTCCTTTCGATGGACTACAACATCCTCGCCAACCAGTCGCTGAACTCGACCAAGGGCATGCCCTCGCGCTATCCCGGCTGGCGCCGGCAGGCCGCCGATTCGTATCTCGCCGGCTTCGACCGCGCGTACACGACGAATCGCGCGCCCTTCTACATCGGGAACCACTTCGAGGAGTGGAACGGCGGCATCTATATGGACGCGGTCGAGGAAACGCTCAAGGAAATCGCCGGGAAGCCGGATGTGCGGCTCGTCTCCTTCAAGCAGTTCGTCGACTGGCTCGACGTCCAGAGCCCGGAGGTGCTCGACAAGCTCCGTACACTGGAGGTCGGTCAGGCGCCCGCAGGTGGCTGGAACGCCTTCTTTAAACAGCCCTGACAACGGGCTTTACGGGCACCGAGGGGGGTGCCCGAGATCGCCGAAACCGCCATGCGAAACTTTTCACATGAGCCATGGCCGCGTACGTCGACGCCGCTTCACCCTGATCGCCGCCCCCGCAGCGGCCGTCGCACTCGCACTGACACTGACCGCGTGCGGTGCGGACGGCAACAAGGCCGGCGGCGGTGGCAACACCCACTTCGTGACCGGCAGTGGCGGAATCTCCACCGTGGCCAAGGCCGATCGCACGGCCGCCCCGAAGCTCGACGGCGAGACCCTCGACGGCAAGCAGCTCGACGTCGCCGACCACAAGGGCAAGGTCGTCGTCCTGAACATCTGGGGCTCGTGGTGCGGCCCCTGCCGCCTGGAGGCCCAGTACTTCGCGCGCGTGGCGAAGGAGACGCAGGACAAGGGCGTTCAGTTCATCGGGATCAACACACGGGACAGCGGTAAGGGCCCCGCGATCAACTTCGAGAAGGACTACGGGGTCACCTACCCGAGCCTCTACGACCCGACGGGCAAGCTCATGCTCCGCTTCCCCAAGGGCACGCTGCGCCCGCAGGCCATCCCGTCGACCGTGGTCCTGGACCGGGACGGGAAGATCGCCGCCCGTTCCCTGACCGCGATCGACGCCGACACGCTGCACAAGATGATCGACCCGCTGATCGCGGAGAAGTGATTCCGTGCTCACCCTCGCCGCGTTTTCGGGGCAGAACGAGACCGTGCTGAACGGGGCGCTGCTCGCCGCCCTGCCCCTCGCCGTGCTCGGCGGGCTCGTCTCGTTCTTCTCGCCGTGCGTCCTGCCGCTCGTGCCCGGCTACCTCAGTTACGTCACCGGAGTCAGCGGCACCGATCTGGCGCAGGCCAGGCGGGGGCGCATGGTCGTGGGCGCCTCGCTCTTCGTGCTCGGCTTCACCGCCGTGTTCGTCTCCGGCGGCGCCCTCTTCGGCTTCTTCGGCCAGACCCTCCAGGAGCACAGCGGGACGCTCTCCAAGGCCCTCGGCGTGCTGATGATCCTCATGGGGATCTTCTTCATGGGCCTGATGCCGTGGATGACGCAGCGAGAGTTCCGCATCCACCGGAGACCGGTGACCGGGCTCGCGGGCGCACCGCTGCTCGGCGCCCTCTTCGGGATCGGCTGGACGCCGTGCCTCGGCCCGACGCTCAGCTCGGTGAGCATCCTCGCGATGGACCAGGGCACCGCCGGACGCGGAGCGATACTGACCGTCGCCTACTGCCTCGGGCTCGGCGTGCCCTTCGTGCTCGCCGCGGTCGCCTTCCGCAAGGCGCTCGGCGCGTTCGGCTGGGTCAAGCGCCACTACGCATGGGTCATGCGCATCGGCGGCGTCATGATGATCGCGACCGGGCTGCTCCTGCTGACCGGTCTGTGGGGCAGCATGATGCAGGAATTGCAGGGCTGGTCCGACGGCTTCACGGTGGGGATCTGAGTTCCATGAGCAACACCAAGTCCAACTCCGCCCGGGAGCGCGAGCGCCGCGACGAGCGGGAGATCCGGGACGAGCAGGACCGGGAGAACGCCCGCGAACTCGGCGCGGCGGGCTCCCAGCTCTCCACCGCCCCCCGCGAGGAGAGCGCGGCCTCCCTGCCGGCGATGGGCGTCATCGGCTGGGCCCGCTGGTTCTGGCGGCAGCTCACCTCGATGCGGGTCGCGCTGATCCTGCTCTTCCTGCTGTCGCTCGGCGCCATCCCCGGCTCGCTGATCCCGCAGAACAGCGTGGACGAACTGAAGGTGCAGACCTTCAAGGAGGCCCACACCGCCGTCACGCCGATCTACGAGAAGCTCCAGTTCTTCGACGTCTACAGCTCGGTGTGGTTCTCCGCGATCTACATCCTGCTGTTCATCTCGCTCATCGGCTGCATCGTCCCGCGCACCGGCCAGTTCGTCGGCCAGCTGCGCAGCCGCCCGCCGGGCGCGCCCAAGCGCCTGACCCGGCTGCCCGCGTACACCACCTGGCGCACCGGGGCCGAGCCCGAGCAGGTCCGCGAGGCGGCCCTCGCGATGCTGCGCAAGCGCCGCTACCGCGCGCACACCGAGGGCGACGCGGTCGCCGCGGAGAAGGGCTATCTGCGCGAGGCCGGGAACCTGGTCTTCCACATCGCCCTGATCGTGATGCTGGTGGCGTTCGCCTTCGGGCAGCTCTTCAAGTCCGAAGGCGGCAAGCTGATCGTCGAGGGCGACGGCTTCTCCAACACGCTGACCCAGTACGACGACTTCAAGTCGGGTTCGCTGTTCGACACCGACACGCTCGCCCCGTTCAGCTTCACCCTCGACGATTTCGTCGGTACGTACGAGCGCAGCGGCCCCCAGGTCGGTACGCCCCGTACCTACGAGGCCCATGTGACGTACGCGAAGGGCGCGTACGGCAAGGCCCGCAAGGCCGTGATCAGGGTCAACGAGCCGCTGGTCGTCGACGGCACCAAGGTCTACCTGAACGCGCACGGCTACGCGCCCGTCGTCTCCGTCAAGGACGGCCGGGGCAAGGAGGTCTACCGCAACGCCGTCCCGCTGCTGCCCATCGACAACAACGTCACGTCGACCGGTGCGATCAAGGTGATGGACGGCTACCGCGACAAGAACGGCAAGAAGACCCAGCTGGGCTTCCAGGCGTTCTTCGTGCCGACCTACGCGGGCGACGGCAAGGGCACGATGTTCTCGCAGTTCCCGGCCGCCGACATGCCCGTACTCGCCCTCAACGGCTACTACGGCAGCCTTGGCGTCGACTCCGGCCTGCCGCAGAACGTGTACCAGCTGGACAAGTCCAAGATGAAGGAGTTCAAGGACAGCAAGGGCAAGCAGCTCAAGGAGCGCCTGGCGGTCGGCGACACGATGGAGCTGCCCGACGGCGCCGGCTCGATCACCTTCGAGGGCGTCTCGGAGTGGGCCAGCTTCCAGGTCTCCGAGCAGCCCGCCAGCGGCTGGGCGCTCACCGGAGCCGTCGCCGCGATCGCCGGACTCGCCGGCTCGCTGTTCATCCAGCGGCGCCGCGTCTGGGTGCGGGCCGTGCGCGGTGCGGACGGCGTCACCGTCGTCGAAATGGCGGGTCTCGGCCGCAGCGAGTCCGCGAAGCTCCCCGAGGAGCTGGGCGACCTCGCGGTCATGCTCCATGACGTGGCCCCCAGCGCGCCCGGTCCAGAGCCCGACGGAGCCGGTCCAGAGCCCGGCTCCGAACCCGTCCCCGAACCCGATTCCGAGCCCGGCTCCGAACCCGTCCCCGTTTCCGTCCCCGAACCCGATTCCGACTCCGTCGAAGAATCCGCCGAAGAACCTGCCGAAGGGGCTGAGAAGTGAATCTCGCCGCCGCAACCAACGAGAGCCTGGCGCACACCAGCAATGTGCTGATCTATTCGTCGATGGCCGTCTACACCCTGGCCTTCTTCGCGCACATCGCGGAATGGGTGTTCGGCGGACGCAGCAAGGTCGGCCGCACCGCCGCCGCCCTGACCGGGGCCGAGGGCGCCGCTGCCGGTTCCACGGTGAAGGTGCAGGTCGCGCAGCAGGGCGGCAGCACCGCCGTACTGGAGCGCCCGAAGATCATCACGCGCTCCGCAGCCGGTTCCCGGGACGTTCCGGACGGGCCCGGCGCGGCCGGCGGCACGTTCAAGGGCGACCTCTACGGACGTATCGCGGTCTCCATGACCGTGCTCGCCTTCCTCGTGCAGGCCGGCGGTGTCCTCGCCCGCGCCCTGTCCGTGCGGCGCGCCCCCTGGGGCAACATGTACGAGTTCTCCATCACCTTCTCCACGGTGGCGGTCGCCGCGTACCTGATCCTCCTCCTGCTGAAGAAGAACGTCCGCTGGATGGGGCTGCTCCTGGTCACCACCGTCCTGCTGGACCTCGGCATCGCGACCACGGTGCTCTACACCTCCAGCGACCAGCTGGTGCCCGCACTGCACTCGTACTGGCTGTGGATCCACGTCTCCACCGCCATCATCTGCGGCGCCGTCTTCTACATCGGCGCGGTCGCCACCCTGCTCTACCTCTTCCGCGACAGCTACGAGAGCAAGCTCGCGAACGGGGGGCAGCCCGGCTCGTTCGCCCAGTCCGTGCTCTCCCGGCTGCCCGCCGCCGCGACGCTCGACAAGTTCTCGTACCGCATCAACGCCGCGGTCTTCCCGCTGTGGACCTTCACGATCATCGCGGGCGCCATCTGGGCCGGCGACGCATGGGGCCGGTACTGGGGCTGGGATCCCAAGGAAGTCTGGTCCTTCATCACCTGGGTCGCGTACGCCTGCTACCTGCACGCGCGCGCCACCGCGGGCTGGAAGGGCCGCAAGGCCGCCTACCTGGCACTCATCGCCTTCGGCTGCTGGCTCTTCAACTACTACGGCGTGAACATCTTCGTCACCGGCAAGCACTCCTACGCCGACGTCTGACCCGCGCCCACCCGCAAGGGTGCGGATCCCGGACCACCGGGCCACGCTGGAACCATGACCGACGCGACCCCCGTCATCGAGCGCGGCACCAGCGAAACCCACGGCGACCTGCACACGCTGCGGTTCCTGCTACGGCTGCCCCACCCCGTCCCACGGGTGTGGGCAGCCGTAGCCAGTTCCGAGGGGCTGGTGGGCTGGCTCGCCGCCGCCGACCCGTTCGAACCGCGCATCGGCGGCGCGGTCACGCTGCGCTGGCTGAACACCGACCGGGACGGGCACGCCACCGTCGCCTCCGGCACCGTCACCGCCTGGGACGTCGAGCGGATCGCCGAATACACCCTCGAAAGGCCCCACGGCCTCATCCGCTTCCACCTGGAGCCGCCGCGCGGCGACCATGTGCTGCTCCGTTTCCGGAACGAGTTCCGGGGCGACGACGCGCTGCGGCTGGACTGCCTCGCCGGCTGGCACGACCACTTCCGCTACCTCCTGGACGCGCTCGACGGATACCCCGCCGACTGGTCGAAGTGGACCCCGGTCCGGTGGGCGGGGCTGCGGGAGGAATACGCGGCGTCCGAGCGATGACACGGCCTCACTGAGCGGAGGACGGCGTCAGGCACGCCGGATCCGGGGGCTTGCCCTCCGGCCAGGCGATCGCCACGAACCGCTGACGGGCGTCCTCCGGCGCCAGCTCCACCACCGGCACCGCCTTGTTGTACGGGTTCCCGTGGTTGTCCAGGCAGATCCACCCGCTGGCCCCCGACACCCGCAGCGAGCCCTTCACCCGCGGCCACTGCTCGCCCACATCCCTGAGCTGCGGCAGCCGCTTGCCCTCCGGGGTCGCCTGCCGGATGCCGTGCACCGCCAGCGACATCGCGTCGTACGCGACGATGACCTGCCCGTCGGTCAGATCCCGGTGACCGGCCGGACCGGCCGGGCCCGCGGGCTTCTTCGCCACCGTGGCCAGCAGATCCAGGAACTCCTGGTAGTCCGCCGGGGAACCGCCCGTCGCCGCCGCTCCCTTCCCCTCCGCCGCGGCCCAGGCGTCCGGGTGCGCCAGCGAGGCGTAGCGCACCGTCACCTTGCGGCGCAGCGCCTCCCGGTCGAGCTTCTTGTCGTTGCCCAGGTACGAGCCCTCGTCGCCGGTGAGGACGGTGAACGGGCGGCTCTGGCAGCCCCGGGCCCCGAGCGCGTTGATGAACTGCCGCAACTGGGTGTGGCGCCCGGCGAAGAACACCGTCTCCGCGTCCGTGTCGCAGATGAGGTGCGTGATCTGCTGGAACGTGTTGGCCGTGGTGCCCTCGTCGTTCGGGTCCTCGCGGGACGTGAACAGCGCCGGCTCGTACCGTGTGCCCTTCAGCAGCGAGGTGAAGGCCGCCCGCAGCGTGTCCGTGTAGTGGTCCCCGGTACGGGTGTCCTGCACCAGCAGCGCCTTGTCCGCCTTCACCTGCCCGAAGTGCGCCAGTGCCCGCGCCTCGTCCCGGTTCGTCGGCGACACCCGCGCCAGGCCGGGGAACGGGTCGCCGTCCGGGCCGTTGGCGATGTCGTCGGCGGTGATCGTCGTGCCGACGACGGCGATGTGCGCGGCGGTCAGCTCCCGGACCGCCGACCTGACCGGCGTACTGCTGGTGGCGACCCCGGACACGGCCCGCAGATGGTCCGGGGCGCCGGTCATCGTCTTGAGCTGCCTCACCGTCGGCTGCCACAGCAGGTTGTTCTTCCCCGTGTTGGCGAGCACCAGCCGGATCCCCGGCACCTGCCCGTTCGACAGGTGGTTGGCCCGGTACTGCTCGGCGAACGCGCCCTGCAGTTCGCGCTGCATCTTCGTCTGCATGGCCGCGTCCGTCGACGTCAGCGGCAACAGCAGCGCGACCGTCGCGTACTGGCCGTCCTTCAGCAGGGCGTTCTCCCGGGCGATGGCGGTGGCGACGGCGGTCAGCTTCGGCTGCCCGAAGGCGTAGCCGTCGCCGGAGACCCCGACGCACTCGTCGCTGCCCTGCGGTCGCTCGACCCCCGGCGCGCAGGAGCGGTCCTCGGGGGCGGTGAGCCGGCCGAAGACGTACCAGACGGACGTGACGGCGAGGGCGCCCACCACCACCGCGGTGACGATCCTCTGCCGCGTCGTGTACCAGACGCGGTAGCGCAGCGGATTACGCATCCGGGCCACCGCCCCCGCGCCGCGGCCCGCCGGTGCCCGTGTCCGGTGATCCCGGTGGCGTGGAGAGCGGGCGCCAGGCCCTGATGTCCCGCGGCCAGTGCGTCGCCGCGTCCCACAGCACGCTGTTGCCCGTCGGATGCCTGCCGGACAGTTGTCGCAGTTCGTACGCCATCTTGTCGATCACCTCTTCGTCCGGGAGAGCCAGTGGATCGGACAGCAGCCATACGGCGTGCAGCAGCCGGCGCAACTGCAACTGGAGCTCCATGGCCCGCTCGCCGAGCCCCGCGAGGCCGGTCTCCTCGTCCGGCAGCGATGCGACCGCCTCCTGGCCGAGTGCGATCGCCCGCCGCGGATCGGGGCCGGAGTGGGCGGGCAGACGCGGGTACTGCGCCGACGCGATGAACCGCAGCGAGTCGAGCCACTCCGTGACGTCCCCGTCGGTGAACCGCTGCCGCAGATGCGTCACACAGTTCCTCGTCATGCCGAGCACCAGCTCCTGGTGCAGCCGGTGCGGGACGCTCTCGTAGGGGCCGCCGGGCGCGTACGCCGAGAGCAGCGTCCCGTGCACGGCACGCCACACCGCGTAGTGCGGATGGTCGCCGTCCTGGAACCGCAGCCGGTGCAGCAGCAGCGAACGAAGCAGCGGATCGGCGACGAAGTGCTCCGGGCCGACCGGCCAGTCCTGCGCCCGCAGGATGTCCCGCACCCGCAACGCCACATCGCCCTCCGGGGACCGGCCGCGCAGCCGCCGCGTGGCCAGCAGCCGCGCCGATTCCTCACCGTGCGCGGCGGCCAGCACACTCAGGACGTCGAGCTGCTGCCCCGGCAGCAGCCGCGCCAGCAGTTCGTCCGCCACCCGCACCGGCGCCCGGTCCTCACGCAGCTCCACCATGCGATCCAGCAGCGCCCCCGGTACCAGTGCCCCCGGGGCCGGCGAGCCCGGCCTCGACGCGCCCGGCCACGGCGCACCTGGCCTCGACGTCTCCGGCCGTGGCGTCCCCGTCCCCGGTGTCCCCGTCGGTGGCGTCCCCGACACCAGCGCCTCGCCCGCCGCCTGTGCGAAGAGCGCCACCGCCAGCGGACGGCCGCCCGTCAGCCGGTGCACCCCGCGCGCCAGTCCGGCCGGGGTGCGGCCCACCGGATCATGCCGGTCCAACGCCGCCTGCACATCGGCCGGGCCCAGGGCGGTGAGCTCCACGGCCAGGATCCCGGACGTCACCTCCGTGCCACGGGCCCAGTGCGAACGGTGCGCCACCTCGGGCAGCCGCCTGCGCACCGCATGGCTCAGCCCCTCGTGCTCACGCGCGCGCGAGGAGGCGAACACGGCGATCTGATCGCGCACTCCGGAGGCCCGCTGCCGCAACAGTGGCTCGACGAGCCGCCGGCCCAGCAGTGTGTGCGCGTTGTCCAGCAGCAGTAACGGACGGCCCCGACGGGCGCCCCGCGACAGCCCGCCGTACGCCCGCACCAGATCCGTGACCAGGGCGAGCACCAGATGGTCCTCGGCCCGGCGGCGCAGATCACCGCCGCGTTCGAAGTCGACCGCGAGCTGCCTGAGCCCGATCCTGCCGTTGCCGCCCGCGTGCGGATAGCTCCCGTACCAGTCCGCCGAACGCCGCTGGAACCGGCTGAACGTCTCCTCCAGCACCGTCTCGATCGTGGCCTCGGCGACCATTCCGGCCAGCGGGACCACCGTGTCGAAGGCGCTGGCCGCCAGTTTCGTCAGCACCTTGGTGACCCAGCCGGTGGCCGCGTCCCCCCGGGTGTCGACGGTCGCCAGCACGGGGCCGAGCGACTGGAGGTCGCGTTGTGCCCGTGTCTCGTCCTCCCGGGTCCAGGAGACCGAGGCGACGGCCACCAGCCCGAGGCTCAGCCGGGGAAACTGCACCGGCCGCGCGGCATGCACCCGCGCCGTCAGCTGGGTGGCCAGCTCCGGAAGCGCCCCGGTGACCGGCGTCCAGCCGGGGCCCGGGTCCGCCGGCGGCACGACGGCCTCGCAGTCGACCAGGGCGACCGGGGTGGTCTCCCGGTACAGGTGACGCAGTTGCTTGAGCACGGCCGTCTTGCCCATGCCGCGACCGCCGGTCAGCACGGCGACCGGTGGATCGTCACGGTGCTCGTAGGCGGTCCGGGCGGAGCCGTACGGGGTGAGACCTGTCAGACGCGCCGCCAGCCCGTCGTTGCCGAAGATCGCCTCGCGCCCGTACAGCTCTCTGTCCACAGCACCCCCAGCGCCGATGTAGCAGCAGACCTGTCACAGCGTCAACAACAGGATATCGGGAGGGCGTTGGGGCCGGGAGTAGATTTTCGAACGATCAGGGCCGCAGGGTGTCATATCGAACAATCAGGGCCGCCCGGAAGGCCGCCGTCTCCGCGTGCGGGGAGGGGCCGCCGTCCTGGACGCGGCGGTTGCGACCGCGTCCGAGGAGCGTGCCGTCGGGCCCGTAGAGGGCGGCACCGATGGGGATGCCGCCCTCGGTGAGACCGGTCCGGGCCTCGGCGAGGGCGGTGGCGAGCCACTGCCGGTCCCTGAGGGCTGTGCGCCGTGTCCGTCACGCCGCCCGCCCTTCCGGCATCGCTGTTGTCGTGCTGCGGGTCAGGAGGCGGGCGGCGCCGGCTCCTCCGGCCCCGCCCCGCTCTCCCGGCGCTTGAGCTCCTCCTCGCGGCGGCGCAGGTCCGCCTCCCAGTCCTTCAGGAGGGACTCGTCCTTCTTGTTCTCGTCCTTCAGCGCCTTGAGGAACTCGGGATTGTCGTCCGGCGCCACCCACTGCGAGCGGTGATTGCGGTGCCATTCGGAGGGCGTACGGCCCCCGGCGGGCGCCTGGCGCAGCTTGCCCGCGGCCAGCCAGACGATCGGTCCCACGATCCAGAACAGCAGGATGATGAAGACCCAGGCGATCTTCGGCAGGTGCTTGGCCTCGTCCTCGGGGGTGTTCAGGCAGTCGATGAACGCGTAGATCGTCAGCGCCAGAGGCAGGAGATAGATCAGGGCCCGGAACATGATGGAAGCGTCCCCCTGCGGAGATGTGGCGGGGCTTGTCCCGCCCCGGTGAAGGGCCCAGAGTAGCCGGTGTCAACTGCGTCCCACGGCGAGCAGGTGAGAACTGGCGGCGAGCAGTTCCGGGTACGGCTCGGCCATGCGTGCGGCGGCCAGTGCGGAGGAGAACAAGCGGGATTCGGCGAGGGAGTCTCCGGTGTGCTGCTCGGTCGCCTTGAGCAGGGCCCAGGCGGGGCCCTCGACGCCGTACACCCGGGTGTCGGTGAGGCCGGCCTCGCGCATTTCGGCCTCCAGCTCGGAGCCGGTGTGGAAGTACGCCTCGGTGAACCCCGTCTCCCCGTCGTGCGCACCGGTCTCCAGGATCTTGGCGATGCTCTGCTGGAGCGGGGCCCTGTCGAGGTGCGCGAAGGCTGTGTGCTCGAACAGCGAGGCGTACCGGTTGATGCCCGCCGCGGCGACGAGGCCGCCTGGCCGGACCACTCGGCGGGCCTCGGCGAGGGCGGTCCTGCGGTCGGCGGCGTCGACGAGGTGGTACAGCGGGCCCAGGAGCAGCACCACGTCGTAGGAGTCGTCCCGGGCACTCAGGGCTCGCGCGTCCCCCAGCTCGACGGTGAATCCGGAGCCCTCGGCCTCCGTGATGTGGCGCTGTACCGGATCCACGAGGTGCACCCGGTATCCGTCCCCGACGAGCCATCGCGCGTGGGTACCCGGGCCGCCACCGACGTCGAGCACGGAGGCCGGGGCGGGCGGGAGGTGGCGGCGCAGGAGCTCCTGGGTGCGGACCATCTCCAGGACGCCGTCGGCGGGGACGGACAGCCGCTCCGCCTCGTTGATCGTGGAGGTGTAGAACTCGATGATCCCCGGCGGTACTTGGTGAGTCGTCATGATCCGTCCCGTTCACGGCCGAAGCCCGGCGTATCCGTCCCTCGTCAAAACCTAGCCAACCGAGAGCCGGGGCGGACGGCTCCAGCGGCTCGGGGCGGTGGATCACGGTTCGGAACCCGAGGACGTTTCCGAGCCGTAGGCGCAGTGCGGAGCCGGTAGTCGAGCGGAGGGCCGCGGTGGGGGGCTGTGCGCGGGTTTGCCCATCCGGCAGCCGCCGGACTCCCGGTACGCCACTGCGGCAGCCGATGGCTGAGGTGGGGCACCCCATGTGATCGCCGACGGTGATGACAAACTGGACGGCATGGCTTACGACGATCTTCGTTCCTTCCTCCGGGCGCTGGAGCGCGAGGGCGAGCTCACACGCATCAAGGCCGAGGTCGACCCGTACCTGGAGGTCGGCGAGATCGTCGACCGGGTGAACAAGGCGGGCGGGCCCGCGTTGCTCTTCGAGAACGTCAAGGGGGCGTCCATGCCCCTGGCCATGAACGTCTTCGGGACCGACAAGCGGCTGCTCAAGGCGCTCGGGCTGACGTCGTACGCCGATATCAGCGACAAGATCGGCGGGCTGCTCAAGCCGGAGCTGCCGCACGGTTTCGTCGGGGTGCGGGAGGCCTTCGGGAAGCTCGGCTCGATGGTGCACGTGCCCCCGAAGAAGGTGAAGTCGGACAGCGCGCCGGTGCAGGAGGTCGTCCTCACCGGCGACGACGTGGATCTGGACCGGCTGCCCGCGCTCTTCACCTGGCCCGGGGACGGCGGCTCGTTCTTCAACCTGGGGCTGACGCACACCAAGCACCCGGAGACCGGCGTACGGAACCTGGGGCTGTACCGGCTGCAGCGCCACGACCGGCGCACCATCGGGATGCACTGGCAGATCCACAAGGACAGCCGCAACCACTACCAGGTCGCCGCCAAACGCGGGGAGCGGCTGCCGGTCGCCATCGCGTTCGGGGCACCGCCCGCGGTGACGTACGCCTCCACCGCGCCGCTGCCGGAGGACATCGACGAGTACCTCTTCGCCGGGTTCCTCCAGGGCAAGCGGGTCGAGATGGTCGACTGCAAGACCGTGCCGTTGCAGGTTCCGGCGCAGGCGGAGGTCGTCGTCGAGGGATGGCTGGAGCCCGGGAAGACGCTTCCCGAGGGGCCGTTCGGCGACCACACCGGCTTCTACACGCCGCAGGAACCGTTCCCCGCGCTGACCATCGACTGCGTGACCATGCGCAGGCGTCCGCTGCTCCAGTCGATCGTGGTGGGCCGGCCGCCGACCGAGGACGGGCCGCTGGGGCGGGCCACCGAACGGTTCTTCCTGCCCCTCCTCAAGATCATCGTGCCGGACATCGTGGACTACCACCTGCCGGAGGCGGGCGGCTTCCACAACTGTGCGATCGTCTCGATCGACAAGAAGTACCCGAAGCACGCCCAGAAGGTGATGAGTGCCATCTGGGGCGCGCACATGATGTCGCTGACCAAGCTGATCGTCGTCGTGGATTCCGACTGTGACGTCCACGATCTGCACGAGGTGGCCTGGCGGGCGCTCGGCAACACCGACTACGCGCGGGACCTGACCGTCACCGAGGGGCCCGTCGATCATCTCGACCACGCCTCCTACCAGCAGTTCTGGGGTGGCAAGGCGGGGATCGACGCGACGAAGAAATGGCCCGAGGAGGGCTACACCCGGGACGGGGGCTGGCCGGACATGGTCGAATCCGATCCGGAGACGGCCGACCGGGTGTCCCGACGCTGGAAGGAGTACGGACTGTGAGCGCCGCCGAAGCAGCACTGGGCTCGGAGCCCGTACAGCCGAGCAGCAAGGTCAAGGCGTTCCTGCGGCTCGTGATGATCGAGCACTCGGTCTTCGCGCTGCCCTTCGCGTACATCGCCGGCCTGACCGCGATGTTCCAGAAGGACAAGTCCATCCACTGGGTCACGCTGCTGCTCGTGACCGTCGCGATGGTGGGGCTGCGGACGTTCGCGATGGCCTGCAACCGGATCATCGACCGGGAGATCGACGCCCGCAACCCGCGCACCGCGAGCCGGGAGCTGGTCACCGGTGCGGTGTCGGTGAAGTCGGCGTGGACGGGTGCGCTCGTCGCCGTGGTCGTCTTCCTCGGGGCCGCCGCCCTGCTGAACCCGCTCTGCCTGGCGCTCGCGCCGGTCGCCGTGGTCCCGATGGTGGTCTATCCGTACGGGAAGCGGTTCACCCACTACCCGCACGCCATCCTGGGGATCGCGCAGGCCATGGGGCCGATCGGTGCCTGGCTGGCCGTGACCGGCAGCTGGTCGTGGGACGCGGTGATCCTCGGTCTCGCGGTCGGCATCTGGATCGGCGGCTTCGACCTGATCTTCGGCTGTCAGGACGTGCAGGCGGACCGGGCCCATGGGGTGCTGTCGGTGCCCGCCCGGTTCGGGATCCCGGCCGCGCTGTGGGGGGCGCGGGTCTGCCACGTGGTGACGACGGGCCTGCTGGCCTGGTTCGGGCTGGCCACGGACGCGGGGCTGTTCTACTGGATCGGCATGGTGATCGTCGCCGTCGCGTTCGTGTACGAGCACCGGGTGGTGCGACCGCACGACCTGTCCCGGCTGAACCGGGCGTTCTTCTCCGTCAACGGGTTCATCGGAATCGCGCTCTTCGCGTGCGCGCTGCTGGATCTGCTGGTGCGGGGCCTGTCGGTCTGAGCCAGGACCACGGCCTCTTCGGGCGGGCGGGTGCCGTGCTCTCGGGGGCCGTGCTCCCGGGCGTGGTGTTCTTGCGCGTGGTGCGGCCGAGGGCGGTGCTCCCGGGCGTGGTGGCCCAGGTCATGGCGCTCCCGGGTATCGCGCTCCCGCGCCCCGTGCTCCCGGGCTCCGTGGTTGCGCGGCGGCGGAAGACGAACGCCGCCACCACGCCCGCCGCCAGCCCGAACAGGTGGCCCTGCCAACTGACCCCGGTGTTGGCGGGGGAGATCCCCAGCAGGATCGACGAGCCCCATATCGCGCCGATCACCAGGCCGACGCCGATGTCCCGCAGTCGGCCGTCGACGAAGCCACGGACCAGCAGATAGCCGAAGAGGCCGAAGACCAGCCCGGACGCGCCCGCCGTGTTGGAGTGGGCCGGGGAGACCAGCCAGACGCCGAGGCCGTCGACGACGATGATCAGTGCGGCCACGGCCGCGAACCGGCGTATCCCGCCCAGCGCGGCCAGGAAACCGAAGACCAGCAGCGGCACGCTGTTCGAGGCGACGTGGCCGAAGCCGAAGTGGATGAAGGACGCGGGCACGACGTCCAGCAGCTCGCCGGGCCGGCGCGGCTCGATCCCGAACGTGTCCAGCGAGTGGCCGGTCGCCGTGTCGACGGCTTCGAGCACCCAGAGGAACGCCACCCAGCCCAGCATCAGCCTGGCCGCTGCCCCGGCACGGGCTCCGGCACCCCGGCCCGGCCGGATCCGGTCCGACGACGCGTTCATCGAGGCCCCCCTCTCGTCCGTGTCCTCCGGGAAACGCCTGAGGCACCTTCTTCGGTTCCGGGTTCGGGCAGCCGGATAGGCTCGGGGGTGTGAATTCCGGGACTTCAGTGAGTCAGCACCAGCGGCAGCCTTGGATTGTCGGGGTTTCCGGTGCTTCGGGCACCCCTTTCGCGGCTGCCGTGCTGCGCGGTCTGCTGGCCGCGGGGGAGAGCGTCGATCTGGTGGTGAGCCGGGCGTCGCGGCTGACGCTGCTGGACGAGACCGGGATCGCGTTCCGCGACGCGCACTGGCAGGAGGACCTGCGCAACTGGCTGGCGCGCGGCGCGGACGGGAAGCCTCACACCTTCGACGTGGGCGATACGGAGATCGAGGGCGTACGGCACTGGGCGGCCGGTGATCTCGGGGCGGGGCCGTCCTCGGGGTCGTACCCGGCGAAGGGGATGCTGATCGTCCCCGCTTCGACGGCGTGCGTGGCCGGGGTGGCGCTCGGACTCTCGAAGGATCTGCTCCAGCGGGCCGCGAGCGTGACGCTCAAGGAGCGGCGGAAGCTCGTCGTCGCCGTGCGGGAGACTCCGCTGAACGGGCAGACGCTGAAACATCTGGTGAGCCTGGACGAGGCGGGCGCCGTGGTGCTGCCCGCCTCTCCGGCGTTCTACGCGGGGGCGACGCACATCCAGGATCTGGTGGACTTCGTCGCCGGCCGGGTGCTGGACGCGGCAGGGGTGCCGCACGACCTCTACCGCCGGTGGGAGGGAGAGCTCGGTGGTGGCTCGCGCGACAGGGGCTGAGGGCTCTCCCGTCATCCCTGGCGTGCGCGCGACGACGGCCCGGGGGCCGTCGTCAGCGCTTCTTCGTCAGCGCTTCTTCGTGGTGCGCGGGTTGCGGGCCTTGTCGATCCGGTGCGCGGCGGCGGGCTGGTGGGCACGCGAGCGGTTGGCCAGGTCCTGAAGCTCGCGCATGCGGGCGTAGGCCATCTCGATCGTGTACACGGTGTCCTCACTCCTGAAGATTCGAAAGTGTTTTTTGGATGTTCGTAGAGTTTTGCAGGTGATCAAGCCTGCATGCCTTAGATTCTACACATAGACTCGCGATACTGCTGAACAATGGAAGGTTTCAGTCATATGGACGCGGTGGACAGGCAGCTCATTCAGGCGCTCAGGGAGAACGGCAGGGCCTCGTACGCCGAGCTGGGGCGGCTCGTCGGGCTCTCCGGGCCCAGCGTCACCGACCGCATCAACCGGCTGGAAACCGCCGGTGTCATCACCGGCTACCGCGCCACCGTCGACGCCGCGTCCCTGGGGCTCGGCGTCACGGCCCTGATCGGCATCTCGCTCTCCGACGCCGCCGATCACGAGGACGTCGCACGCCGGCTGAAGGACCTCGCGGAGATCGAGGACGCCTGGTTCATCGCGGGCGACGACTCGTACATGCTCAAGGTGCGGGTCGGTGACGTGGACGGTCTGGAGAAGACCATCCGCCGGCTGAGCGGCACGAAGGGTGTCTCGCGCACGCGCACCACGATCGTGCTCTCCACCAAGTGGGAGAACCGGGTCGGGGAACTTCCCGAGGAGGCGTAGGCGTAACGTGGTGGGGCCCCCGGGCGACCGGGGGTTTCGCCCGGTACGGCCGGGAAAGGCACACCGCGTCGACACCTGGGAGGCAGCCGCATGGACGTTGGGCTCAAGCGCGAGCTGGAGGAGAAGGTCCGCGCTGGGGAGCGGCTGACCCGCGAGGACGGCATCGCCCTCTACGCGTCGGACGACCTGGCCTGGCTCGGCGGCCTCGCGCACGAGGTGCGGACGCGGCTGAACGGCGACGTCGTGCACTTCAACGTCAACCGGCACCTCAACATGACCAACGTGTGCACCGCGTCGTGCGCGTACTGCTCGTTCCAGCGCAAGCCGGGCGAGAAGGACGCGTACACCATGCGCATCGAGGAGGCCGTCCGCCTCGCCAAGGCGATGGAGAACGAGAACCTCACCGAGCTGCACATCGTCAACGGGCTGCACCCGACCCTGCCGTGGCGTTACTACCCGCGCTCGCTCAGCGCGCTGAAGGAGGCCCTGCCGCAGGTCTCCCTCAAGGCGTTCACCGCCACCGAGATCCACCACTTCGAGACCATTTCCGGACTCTCGGCCTCCGAGATCCTGGACGAGCTGATCGAGGCCGGTCTGGAGTCGCTGACCGGTGGCGGCGCGGAGATCTTCGACTGGGAGGTCCGTCAGCACATCGTGGACCACAACACCCACTGGGAGGACTGGTCGCGCATCCACCGCCTGGCGCACGAGAAGGGGCTCAAGACCCCGGCGACGATGCTGTACGGGCACATCGAGGAGCCCCGGCACCGCGTCGACCACGTGCTGCGCCTTCGCGAGCTCCAGGACGAGACCGGCGGCTTCCAGGTCTTCATCCCGCTGCGCTACCAGCACGACTTCGTGGACATGAAGGACGGCAAGGTCCGCAACAAGCTCCAGGCGCGGACGACGATGGCGACCGGCGCCGAGGCGCTGAAGACCTTCGCGGTCTCGCGCCTCCTCTTCGACAACGTCCCGCACGTCAAGGTCTTCTGGGTGATGCACGGCGTGCAGACCGCCCAGCTCGCGCTCCAGCACGGCGCGGACGACATGGACGGTTCGGTCGTCGAGTACAAGATCACGCACGACGCGGACAACTACGGCACGCCGAACAAGCTCGGCCGTGACGATCTGCTGGACCTGATCCGTGACGCGGGCTTCCAGCCCGTCGAGCGGAACACCCGGTACGAGATCATCCGCGAGTACCCGGGTCCGGACGCCGAGCGCCGCGAGTCCCCGCAGCCGATGCGCGTCTGACGCCCCCTGCGCGCCTGACGCCCTCCTGTGCGTCCGATGCCGTTCCGGGCCCGATGCCGTTCGGTGTCGGCCCTGGTTCCGGTGCATGAGAAAGCCCCGGCCGCCGGCCGGGGCTTTCTCATGCACCGGACAGGGTTTGAGGCAAGGATTCGGTAATGGTTAATCTGCCTATATGGCACTTACTTTTGAGTTTGATCCCACGTTCGACCGCACCCTGCGGGACGGCATCGCCGCGCTGTGGGTCGATGTCTCCAACGCGGGCGGCGCGGTCGGTTTCGTACCGCCCGTCACGGTCGACGACGTCCGGCCCGAGCTGGTCAAGCACCTCGTCGCCATGGCCGAGGGGCGGACCCGGCTGCTGGTCGGTTACGACGAGGAGGGCGCCGTCGCCGCCACGGCCTTCCTGACCCACAACACCCACCGGCTGATGGTCCACTGGATCTGGCTCTACACGGTGATGGTGCACCCCCGCCATCAGGGCAAGGGATACGGGCGCGCCCTGCTGGACGCCGCGGCGCGGGCGGCCCGGGGGATCGAGGGGACGGAAGCGATCCGGCTCACCTGCCGCGGCGGCACCGGTGCCGACCGCTTCTACGCCGCATGCGGGTACAAGGAGGTCGGGCGGGTGCCCGACGCGATCCGGGTGGCCGACGGGGACGACCGCGACGACATCATCATGCTGCTGCCGCTCGGCTGAAGCCGTCGGCCCTGACCGGTCGGGCGGTGTGGGCCCCACGGGCCCTTTTGGCGCAGCCCTCCGAAGTGATCGATTCCGGGGCATGCTTCACTGGTCGGGCAGGATCGCAGGAGCATCGTACGTAGAGAGAGAGGCCAACTGTGTCCGCTGCCAAGCCGAGCGCGACCCTTCGGTACACCGCGATGCGCCTCAGCATCTTCGTCAGCTGCTTCCTCGTGGCGGCCGTGGCCGTCCACTTCGGCCTGCTGCCCTCCGGGGCGGGTGGCTCCAACTTCGTCTGGGTGATCCTGCTCGCGCTGGTCCTGTCCGCGCCGCTCAGCTACGTGCTGCTGCGCAAGCAGCGTGACGAGATGTCCGAGCAGATCGTGTCCACGGTCGGCCGCACGAAGGCGCGGCTCGAAGCCAACCGGACCCGCGAGGACCACGTCACCCCGTGACGGCCCGCCGCGGGGCGATGTAAGGGCAACGTAAGGTTCCTCACATCCCTCGCGTCCCCCCTCCTTCCCGCACGGATTTCCTACGCGACCCCGGCGCCGGAGCGACCGCTCCCGCACTGGGGTTTCGTCGTTCCCGCACACGTGCGGGAACGCTCCGACGCCCGCCCCATGGCCAAAGAAGAGCTTTGAGGTTCTCAAAGTTCAAGTGTTAACGTGCTCGATATGAAGACAGCCGTGCGCCCCTCGTATGCCGCGAGCATCCCGCTCGTGGAGCGCCTGCATGTCGATCTCTGCCGCTGTATGTCCGCGGTCTGTTGCCGCACGGTCTGAACCGGCACCATGCAGCGGCGCCGCCCCTGACGCGGGCGCCGCACCCCCCCCGTCCCCCTCGCACGGCCATGCCGTGCGCCCCCATGCGTCACATCTGGAGTGTGTCCGTGTCCGCGAATCCCGCGTCCGCCGCGACCGACAGTCCGTCCGGTTCCGGCTTCCGTATACCCAAGGTGCCGTTCTGGGCCCAGATAGTCGCCGGTCTCGTCCTCGGCGTCGTCCTCGGGTGGCTGGCCCGTTCGTACGACATCGACTGGCTCTACACCACGCTCGACAAGGTCGGCCACATCTTCGTCCAGCTGCTGAAGCTGGCCGTCGCGCCGCTCGTCTTCTTCGCGATCCTGGTGTCGATCACCAACCTGCGCAAGGTCAACAACGCCGCCCGCCTGGCCACCCGGACCCTGCTCTGGTTCATGATCACCTCCCTGATCGCGGTCGCCATCGGCCTCGCGATCGGCCTGGTCACCAACCCGGGCTCCGGGACCGGCCTCACGCCGAAGGACGGCAAGCTGCCGCAGCACGCCGGCTCCTGGCTCGACTTCCTCACCGGCATCATCCCGGACAACGTGATCACCCCGTTCACCGAGCTGAACGTGCTCCAGATCGTCTTCATGGCCGCCGTGGCCGGGATCGCCGCTCTCCAGCTCGGTGAGAAGGCCCAGCCGATCCTCACCCTCAGCGAGTCCGTCCTGGAGCTTCTCCAGAAGGCCCTGTGGTGGGTCATCCGCCTCGCCCCCCTCGGCACCGTCGGCCTCATCGGCTACGCGATCGCCGACTACGGCTGGGACCTGATCGGCAAGTACGCGACGTTCACGGCCGACGTCTACATCGGCTGCGCCCTGGTGCTGTTCGGTGTGTACCCGCTGCTGCTCGCCACGGTCGCCAAGCTCAGCCCGCTGCAGTTCTTCAAGGGAGCCTGGCCGGCGATCCAGCTGGCCTTCGTCTCCCGCTCCTCGGTCGGCACGATGCCCGTCACCCAGAAGGTCACCGAGCGCCTCGGCGTCCCGAAGGAGTACGCCTCCTTCTCGGTCCCGTTCGGCGCCACCACCAAGATGGACGGCTGCGCCGCGATCTACCCGGCGCTGGCGGCGATCTTCATCGCGCAGATCTTCGACGTCCAGCTGGGTGTCGGTGACTACCTCCTCATCGCGTTCGTCTCGGTGATCGGTTCCGCGGCCACCGCCGGTCTCACCGGCGCGACGGTCATGCTGACCCTCACCCTGTCGACGCTGGGCCTCCCGCTGGAGGGCGTCGGTCTCCTCATGGCCATCGACCCGATCCTGGACATGATGCGTACGGCCACCAATGTGGCGGGCCAAGCGCTGGTCCCGGTGATCGTCTCGGCACGCGAGAAGATCCTCGACCACGACGCGTACAACTCGGCCTCGTCCTCCCCGGTCGACGACGTCGAGCCGCAGCGCGTGGCGGTTGCCGCGTAGTCGGGACGACCGGTAGACGCCGGACGGGGGAGCCAACTGCTGTTGCTGCCCCGTCCGGCGCCTGTGGGCCTCTCCCCCCTGCCCGGGGGAGGGGCCCGCGGCGCGTTCCGGGTGGTGCTGGGTGGGGTGGGACCGCCATGGGGCCCTGCCCCTCCCGCCCGGCGCGGCCTCGATCCCGTCTCCGGCACGCGGCGAGGCCCGCTGCGGATACGACGACAACCGGCCACCCTGCCTGGGCGGACACTGCTCCGTACGACGCCGAACGGGCTCGCGCCGTACTCTTGCCGAGGAGTGGCACAGCGGGGTGGGAGGAAGTCGACGTGGGTGCTGTGAAGGGCAAACGGATGCCGCGTGCCGTGCGTGAGCAGCAGATGATGGACGCCGCCGTGCAGACTTTCGGGCAGCGCGGATACCGTGCCGCCTCGATGGACGAGATCGCCGAGCTGGCCGGTGTGTCCAAGCCGCTCGTCTACCTGTACCTCAACTCCAAGGAAGAGCTTTTCACCGCGTGCATCCGGCGTGAGGCGAACGCGCTGGTCGACGCGGTCCGGGCAGGGGCGGAGCCTGGGCTTCCGGCCGATCGGCAGCTGTGGGCCGGTCTGCTCGCGTTCTTCACGCACACGGCGGAGCATCCGGACGGCTGGGCGGTGCTGCACCGTCAGGCGCGCACGCACGGGGAGCCGTTCGCCACCGAGGTCACGGTGATGCGGGACGAGATCGTTGCTTTCGTGACCGGTCTGATCGGTGCCGCGGCCCGCGAGGCGCACCACGATCCGGCGCTGCCCGACCGTGATGTGGCGGGGCTGGCGCAGGCGCTCGCGGGGGCCGCGGAATCGCTCGCCGGGTGGGCGAACGAGACTCCGGGCGTCTCGGCCAGGGAGGCCGCGGCCACCCTGATGAACTTCTCCTGGGCGGGCCTGGAGAACCTTATGAACGGCCTTCCCTGGCAGCCGCCGACTCCGGTGGCGGGCCGGGCGCACTGAGCGTCGTCCCGGTGAGGTGGACGCGGCCGGTGCCGCGGAGGTGGAAGCCGGTGGCGTCCGCCGCGTAGGTGACGGTCGCGGGCAGCAGGACGGGGGCCCTGAAGTCGGCCCGCACCCAGTGGATCTCATGGGGGCGCGGTGCCTCGGCCAGACAGCGGGCGACGGTCCACATGCCGTGGGCGATGGCCCGGGGAAAGCCGAAGAGCCGGGCGGTGAGCGGATACAGGTGGATGGGGTTCCGGTCGCCCGACGCGGCGCCGTAGCGACGTCCCAGATCAGCCGGGAGCCGCCACTCGGCGAGGGCGGGAAGCTCTGCGGCGGCCGGGACCGCTTCCTTCGCGGTGGGGGCGGTTTCTCCCGCTGTGGGGGAAGCGCCCGTCGCGTGCCGGGAGAGATAGCCGCTGCGGGACTCCCAGACCAGCTCGCCCGCCCGCCGCGCCTCGGTGACCATCGTGACCTCGGTGCCTCGCCGGTGAGGGGTCAAACCGTCGGCGTAGACCGTGAGTTCGAGCAGGTCGGTCGGGTACAGCATCCGGTGGCGGGTGATCTCGATCCAGGTGTGGACGAGCCCGACGACCGGCAGCGGGAACCGCCGCGCGGTCATCAGCCGCATGGCGAGCGGGAAACCCAGCACATGCGGGTACGCGAGCGGCAGCGGGCCCGACTCGGAGCAGCCGCAGATCCTGCTGTACGCGGCGAGGCGGTCCGGTGCGATCGGAGCGGCCGGGAGCACCGCGCGCTCGGCGGGCACGGTGGCACCCGGCCGGCCGGCCCGTTTGAACGGGGAAGTGACAGCTGCCCGTACGAGTGTCACGTTCAGATTCGACATGGGTCACGCACCCAGCAGGCTCTGGCCGCAGACCCGTACGACCTGACCGTTGACGGCCGAGGAGGCGGGCTGCGCGAACCAGGCGGTCGTCTCGGCGACATCGACCGGCAGGCCGCCCTGCGCCAGGGAGTTCATCCGCCGGCCGGCCTCCCGGATGAAGAGGGGGACGGCCGCGGTCATCTTCGTCTCGATGAAGCCGGGGGCCACCGCGTTGACCGTGACGCCGTGGTCGGCGGCGGCGCGCGGGGCCAGCGAGCGGACCAGGCCGATGATGCCCGCCTTGCTCGCCGCGTAGTTCGTCTGGCCGTTGTTGCCCGCTATGCCGGCGATGGAGGCGGTGGCGACGATCCGGCCGCCGCGGTTCACGGTGCCCGTTGTGAGCAGCGCGTCCGTGGTGCGCAGCACGCTGTCGAGGTTGACGTCGATGACCGGGGCCCAGCGGTCGGCCGGCATGTTGGCGAGCCGGCGGTCACGGGTGATGCCCGCGTTGTGGACGAGGACGTCGACGCCGCCCGGTACCGCGGCGGCGATCCGTTCCGCCGCATCGGCCGCGGTGATGTCCAGCAGCAGCGCGGTCGCGCCGAGCCGGTCGGCGGTACGGGTCAACTCCTCCTGTACCTGGGGGACGTCGAGGCAGACGACCCGGGCGCCGTCCCGGGCCAGTACCGAGGCGACCGCCGCGCCGATGCCGCGTGCCGCGCCGGTGACCAGCGCGGTGCGCCCGGCCAGCGGGGCCGCCCAGTCGGCGACGGGGTCGGGTGCGGCCGAGGTCAGCTCGATGACCTGACCGCTGAGGTACGCGGACCGGGGCGACAGCAGGAAGCGGAGCGTGGACCCGGCCGAGGGGACGGCATCCGGCACGACACGGAGCAACTGCACGGTGGCGCCCCGGCCGATCTCCTTGCCCAGCGAGCGGACGAGCCCTTCGAGGGCCTGTTGGGCGGCGGCCTGGTGGTGGTCGTCGGCCGACGGCCGCACTCCCACCACCACGACACGTCCGTTCGGGGCCAGCGAACGGATCACCGGGTGCAGGGCCGCGTGGACGCCGGCGAGTCCGCCGGCGGTGTCGACCCCCGTCGCGTCCAGCACGATTCCCGCAGGGCGTCCGGCGTGCTCGGTGACGTCGAGTCCGGTCTCCGCGAGAAGGGTGCCGAGCTCCCGTGTCACGGTGGATCCGCCGGCGGTGAGGTGCAGCAACGGCCCGTCCAGCGCCTGGGTCTCCAAGGACCAGCGGCGCAACGGGGCGGGCTGCGGCAGGCCGAGCCGCCGGGTCAGAAAGCGGCCGGGGGCTGTGCCGGTGAAGTGCAGATAGCGGTCGGCCATTGTCCAGACTCCCTGCTCGGTCGTAGATTTACTCCAGAGTAAGGTTACTCAAGAGTCAGGAGCTGGTCGAGATGATCCCCCTCGCACTCCCGCAGCCCCGCAGGGTCGCGGTCATCGGCGGCAGCCGAATTCCGTTCGCACGCTCCGACGGCCCGTACGCGCAGGTCTCCAACCAGCAGCTGCTCACCGCCGCGCTGGACGGCCTGGTCGAGCGGTTCGGTCTCCAGGGGCAGCGCGTCGGCGAGTTCGTCGCGGGCGCCGTCCTCAAGCACAGCCGCGACTTCAACCTGGCCCGCGAGACCGTGCTCGGCTCGGCCCTCGACCCGCGCACCCCCGCGTACGACATCCAGCAGGCCTGCGGAACGGGGCTCCAGGCCGTCATCGCCGCCGCCGACAAGATCATGCTGGGTGCGACCGACTCGGCGATCGCGGGCGGCACGGACACCACGAGCGACGCGCCCCTCGGGGTCAACGACGACCTGCGCCGGATCCTGCTCGCCGCCCGCCGGGCCAAAACAACAGGGGCCAGAGTCAGGGCACTTGCGGGCATCCGTCCCCGGCACCTGGTCCCGGACATCCCGCGCAACGCCGAACCCCGCACCGGCCTCTCGATGGGCGAGCACGCGGCGGTCACCGCCCGCCGCTGGGGCATCACCCGCGAGGACCAGGACCTCCTCGCGGCCACCAGCCACCAGCGCCTGGCGGCTGCCTACGACCGCGGCTTCCTGGACGACCTCGTCGTCCCCTTCCGGGGCCTGACCCGCGACCAGAACCTGCGTCCGGGCTCGACGACCGGGAAACTCGCCACGCTGAAACCGGTGTTCGGTACCGACCACCCCGACGCGACGATGACCGCGGGCAACTCCACCCCGCTCACGGACGGCGCCGCGACCGTACTCCTGGCCAGTGAGGACTGGGCCCGGGACCACGGCCTGGAACCACTCGCCTACCTGTCGCTCCACGAGACGGCCGCCGTCGACTACGTGACCGGCGAGGACGGCCTCCTGATGGCCCCCGCGTACGCCGTACCGCGCCTGCTGGAGCGCGCCGGGCTCACCATCGAGGACTTCGACCTGTTCGAGATCCACGAAGCCTTCGCCTCCCAGGTGCTGGCCACCCTCGCGGCCTGGGAGAAGCAGGGCCTCGCCCCCGTCGACCGGGACAAGCTCAACGTCGCCGGATCCTCGCTCGCCACCGGCCACCCGTTCGCCGCGACGGGTGCCAGGATCGTCGCCACCCTCGCCGGGCTCCTCGCCGAACGCGACACCCCGTCCCGGGGACTGATCTCGATCTGCGCAGCCGGCGGCCAGGGCGTCACGGCGATTCTCGAACGCCCGTGACGCGCCGCCGCACTGCGTCCCGTCCCGGCGACTGAGGACGAACCGGCCCGCCGGACGGACCCGGCGCCCCGCCCGATCCCACGTTGAGGAGCCGCACATGTCCACGCCACCCACGCCACCCACCACCCCCACCCTCGTCGAGCCGACCAGGGTCAGAGCCGCGGACGGCTCGGTCCAACAGGTCTCCGTGCCTCCCGCCGCTCCCCCCGTCCGCCGGGGCTCCCTCGCCGAGATCCCGTTCGACAACGCCCGCGAGGCCCCCGCCGAGGCCGTGCTCAGCCGCAAGCAGCCGGACGGCGACTGGCGCGACGTGACGGCCGAGGAGTTCGCCTCCGAGGTCCTCGCCGTCGCCAAGGGACTCATCGCCGAGGGCCTCGGCGCGGGCGACCGGATCGCGATCATGGCGCGTACGACCTACGAGTGGACGCTGCTGGACTTCGCCGCCTGGGCCGCCGGGCTCATCACCGTTCCCGTCTACCCGACCTCCTCCGCCTTCCAGACCCGCTGGATCCTCCAGGACTCCGGCGCCGTCGCCTGCGCCGTCGAGACCGCGGACCAGGGCCGGCTGGTCAGCCAGGAACGCAAGCAGCTCGGCGGCCTCGCCCACCTGTGGCAGTTCGACACGGACGCGCTCGGCCGGCTGAAGAGCCTGGGCCGGGACGTCCCCGACGACGCCGTCACCGCCCGCCGCGCGACCCTGGAACCGGAAACCCCCGCCACCCTCATCTACACCTCCGGCACCACCGGCCGCCCCAAGGGCTGCGTCCTCACCCACGGCAACTTCTTCGCCGAGGTCGACAACGCGATCGAACTCCTCCACCCGGTCTTCAAGTCGGTCAGCAAGTACCCCGCGTCCACCCTCCTCTTTCTCCCTCTCTCCCATGTCTTCGGGCGCATGGTCGCGATCGGCTGTCTGCGGGCCCGGGTCCGCCTCGGCCACGCCCCGTCCATCCGGACCGAGGACCTTCTCGCCGACCTGGCCGGGTTCAGGCCGTCGTTCCTGCTGGCCATCCCGTACGTGCTGGAGAAGGTCTACAACACCGGCCGCGCCACGGCCGAGAAGATGGGCCGCGCTTCGTCGTTCGACCGCGCCGCGCGTATCGCCCAGCGGTACGGGCAGGCCGTCGAGGACGCCCAGCACGGCACGGGCCCCGGCCCCGGCCCGCTCCTGAAGGCGGCCCGCGCCCTGTACGACCCCCTGGTCTACCGCCGGATCCGGGCCGCACTCGGCGGCCACGTCCGGTACGCGATCTGCGGCGGCTCCCCGCTGGGCCGACGGCTCGCCTCGTTCTACGCGGGCGCCGGCATCGACATCTTCGAGGGGTACGGCCTGACGGAGACCACCGCCGCCGCCACCGTCACCCCACCGCTCAAACCGCGCCTCGGCACCGTCGGCTGGCCGCTGCCCGGCACCGCCGTACGGATCGCGGACGACGGCGAGGTGCTGCTCAGCGGCGGCCAGGTGTGCCAGGGCTACTGGGACGCCGAACGGGGCGAGGCCGTACCCGTGCAGGAAGGCGGCTGGTTCGCCACCGGCGACCTCGGGGAGCTCGACGAGGACGGCTACCTCACGATCACCGGCCGCAAGAAGGACATCATCATCACGTCCGGCGGCAAGAACGTCACCCCGGCTCCGCTGGAGGACTGGCTGCGCGCGCACCCGCTGGTCAGCCAGTGCATGGTGGTCGGGGACAACCGGTCGTTCATCACCGCCCTGATCACCCTGGAGCCGGACGGGCTCGTCCACTGGCGGCAGATGACGAAGAAGCAGGACGTGCCGATCCGCGAACTGGTGGAGGACGAGGAGCTGCGCAAGGCGCTCCAACGCGCGGTCGACGACGCGAACCGACTGGTCTCGCGGGCCGAATCCATCCGGAAGTTCACGGTGCTGCCCGTGGACTTCACGGAGGAGAAAGGCCACCTGACGCCGTCGCTGAAACTGAAACGGGACGCGATCGCACGGGACTTCGAGAAGGAGATCGAGGAGCTCTACCGGAAGTGACCGCGCGGGCGGTCGCGCTTCGCCACCGCGGCCGTCCGGCTCCGTCGCCCCCGTTCGGCCCGGCGTCGGCACCGGTCCGGCTGGGAGTCGGCCCCCGTCCGGCCCCGCGTTGCACCCGTCCGGCTCCGCCTCGTGCCGGTGCTCTCCGCTCAGCTGCCCCCGCGGTCGGGTCATGCGGTCTGCGGGCGGGCAAAGGCGGCCGGTGCCGACCGGCCGGAACCTGCGGCGACCCGATCGGCCGCGAACCTCCGGTTGCTGAGGGTCTGCTCGCGATAGGAGGCCGGCAGGTCGGGCAGAGCGAGGAGGCGATCGCAGGAAGCCAGTGATCCGCGCGCGTCGCCGGCCCAGTAGGCACTGATGGAGTGCTCGAAGAGCAGGCCCCAGCTGTAGACCCAGGGTTCCATGAACAGCCAGTCCTCGGGGGCGGGGCGGTTGAGGCCGGCGGCGGCGACGGCGTGGGCCGCTTGATGACGCCCCGACTTCCGTAGCCGGGACGCCAGTTCGTAGCAGGCCTCCAGGCGCTGCGGGCGGCTCTCCCACGCGCGGGTGAGCGCGTCCATCGCCCCGGGCCAGTCACCGCGGTCGGCCTTGAGCACTCCTACCTGGAGCAGGGCGTAGTACACCTCCTCGTCCCACCCGACCATCCCGGACCGGCGCTCGTACATCGCGATCGCTTCGCGGGTCTCGCCCATGTCGCGGAGTGTCTGCGCGAGGTAGAAGACCGTGCGGGGATTGTCCGGGTCGCGCTTGAGATCCTTGCGCAGCAGACGGGCGTCCCGGATGAATTTGTCCCCGCGCGAACCGCCGTCGGCGAAATGCTCGATGCTGAGGACCTGGAGATCGGCAACGGTGAGCTGCTGAGCGGTGGTCAGGTATTCGTGGGTCGCGCCCTCGTACCGCCATGGAATGTCCCCTCGTACCAGCCGCGGAATGCGGTATTCGAGGCGGCCGAGATGGCGCAGCATGTAGGAGTCGGCGCTCAGTTCGCTCAGATCGCCCTCTCGTCGGAGGGTCATATCGGCGTCGATGAGCAGGAGATAGTCGGCCTTTCCGCGTGCATGCTGGATATTCAAGGTGCGGTTGTATCCGAAATCTGTCCAGGGTTCTTGGTGGAGTTCGCCCGGAATTCCCTTCATTGCGGCCCGGATCAGTTCCTGCGTTCCGTCACGGGAGCCGGTGTCGGAAATGACCCAGGTGTCCACCAGGTCGCGCACGGAGTTCAGGCAGCGCTCGATGACCTTCGCCTCGTCCTTGACGATCATGCACAGGCAGATCGAGGGCTTGCGGTTCAGGGGGGCGGGCTGTTCTTCGGTAGGAAGGTCGATCAGATTTTTCATGTGCATTTCCCTGTCCGGCCTCTTGTGGAGTAATACCCCGCGTTGCATCGGTGAGGGTATTGGACCGGCCGATCCGGTCACGAGGAGCGACGGTAGTGCGGATGAATCCGGCGTCCGCGACACGACACGGATTTCCCCGGGGGTGTGCGGGTGGTCGGGGGTGGAACAGATGATTTCCTTAACCAGGCTGTAAATGCGGGCAGATGGCTGACGCTCCGCTCACTCACAAGGGGATCGCTCTGCATCCAGGCGGTAGATCATCGGCGTGGCGCATATGTCAGTGCCCTATTGCACCTGTCACAGTCACGGCTCCGACCCACGCAGACCCGGTAAGGAATCCGAGATGCACACATCGAGAAGCTGGGACATTCTGTCCCGTTCGACTCTTGGCGCCATGTCGCTGGGAATGACCCTGGCGCTGTGCCCCATGGGCATCGCTCACGGGACGCCGAACCTCTCCGGTTCGTCGGCGTCCAACCGAATGATGGCCGGCCGGGTGGCGGCAAGCGTGTCCGGGACGGTCATCTCCCGGATCTCTCAGAACATCCGCAGCGGTCCCACCACCCAGTCCGCGATCGTGGGCAGCGTCCCGTCCGGCGGCACGGTCGCCATCGCCTGCAAGGTGGCCGGTCAGAACGTCGACGGGAACTCGCTGTGGTACCTGCTGTCCAACGGCACCGGTTGGATGAGTGCCCGCTACATCTCGACGCAGACCACCGTGCCGTTCTGTGACGACTACCCGGGCGACCCCGGTCCGACAGGACCCATGGGTCCGACAGGACCGACGGGGGCGACCGGTGCCACGGGTCCGGCGGGTGCTGATGGTGCTGATGGTGCCACGGGTCCGGCGGGTGCTGATGGTGCCACGGGTCCGGCGGGTGCTGATGGTGCTGATGGTGCCACGGGTCCGGCGGGTGCTGATGGTGCTGATGGTGCCACGGGTCCGGCGGGTGCTGATGGTGCCACCGGCCCGGCGGGTGTCGACGGTGCTGATGGTGCCACTGGGCCTGCCGGTGTCGACGGTGCTGATGGTGCCACCGGGCCTGCCGGTGCCGACGGTGTGGATGGGGCCACTGGGCCTGCCGGTGCTGATGGTGCTGATGGTGCCACCGGCCCGGCGGGTGCCGACGGTGCTGATGGTGCCACCGGGCCTGCCGGTGTCGACGGTGCTGATGGTGCCACCGGCCCAGCGGGTGTCGACGGTGCTGATGGTGCCACCGGGCCTGCCGGTGCCGACGGTGCTGATGGTGCCACCGGCCCGGCGGGTGTCGACGGTGCTGATGGTGCCACCGGGCCAGCGGGTGCCGACGGTGCTGATGGTGCCACTGGGCCCGCTGGTCCGACGGGTCCGGTGGGTGCTGATGGTGCCACGGGCCTGGTGGGTGCTGATGGTGCCACTGGTGCGACGGGTCCTGCTGGTCCGACGGGTGCCGCCGGCACCAATGGTGCTGACGGCGCCACCGGCCCGACCGGTCCTGTCGGCCCGTCCCAGACGGCCACCAGTACCGCCACGCTCGTGCCCGCCGGCGGCAGCGTCCAGGACATCGTGGCCACGTGCCCGGCCGGGACCGTGGTGACCGGGGGAGGTGCCGTGAACCAGCTGCAGAACGACGAGATCCACTGGACCGCGAGTGCCCCGGACACCGCGACCAACACCTGGCACGTCTCCGCGTACAACAGCGGTGCCGCCGCGCAGACCGTCCAGTCGTACGCGGTCTGTATTCCTGCCAGTCCCACTTCGTGAGGTGACTGATCCCAAGGGGGCCGGAGAGTAACCCGGTCAGGTGTCCGGCCGGCCCCCGCAACCGCTGCCGCAGCAGAAGAGGGATTCTCTGCTGCGGCAGCTCCATGCTGACTTCGTCGAGTTCCACAGCTCGGGCCCGTTCACCCGGAGCTGTCCCCCGTACCCCGGTACGGCACTCGGATTCGACTCCGAGGATCGACCGCGCATGCGCTCGATATGCACGGCCCCGCTGGGCCCGGTGGCCCTCGTCGCGGGGCGGGTGGGCGCGCGGCCCCCGCCGCAGCCCCCGGGTTCCAACACGGCCTCGCGGCAAGGCAGTCGACCGCACTCGTCCGACGTGTCGGATGATCCGAAAGAAACAGACCCTCCGGTTTCGTACGCAGGGTCAAACGCGGCGTGTCCTGGGGCAAAGGGACGGTCATGTCTGTATAGATATACGCGTCTTCGCAAAGAGGGCAGATCCGTGTCCTGTGTGGCATGAGTGCCGCCGTCTCTTCCGTAAGTGAGCGTTGCGCGTGGTGTTCCCGCATTCGCCGCAACAGTCAATCGCTGAACCTCTCGGTCCCGTACTCCGATGCGTCTTCGGGCGTCTCGGTGCTCCGGCCCCGGTGTCGACGGAGTCCGCATCATCCGAGACGGCATCGCTCAACGTCTGTTCCACACAACGGAATCACTGAATCGCCGACTCGGCGCACGGGCGATTCGCCGCGCGCCGATTCGGCCCGTCAACGACTCATCGGCAAGGAGCGGTTGTGCATTACGGACGTGTGTTGAGGGAAGAAGTCCGATCTCCGGGGACGACTCCTCTCATCGGTATTTACGACATGTACTCGGCATCCGTCGTCGCCCGGCACTACGACGGATTCTTCGTCTCCGGGTTCGGCTTCGCGGCCTCCCACTACGGGCTCCCCGACATCGGTTTCATCGCCTGGCCGGACATGGTGGCCTTCGTGGAGCGGCTGCGACTGGCCTTCCCCTCCCACCACTTGCTGGTCGACATCGACGACGGCTACGTCGACCCCGAGGTCGCCTGCCACGTGGTGCAGCGACTGGAGAATATCGGTGCTTCCGGCGTCATCCTGGAGGATCAGAAGCGCCCCCGCAGGTGCGGTCACGCGGACGGTAAGCAGGTGCTGCCGCTGGACGAGTACCTGGAGAAGCTCAACCTCGTGCTGGAGAGCCGACGCGATCTGGTGGTCGTGGCCCGTACGGACGCCACGGAGGAGGACGACATTCTGCGCCGGGCCGAGGCGCTGGCCGAGACGGACGCCGACGTCGTCCTGGTCGACGGGGTGCGCAGCGTCGAATGGATCCGGCGCATCCGGAAGGTGGTCGGCGACAAGCCGCTGCTCTTCAACCAGATCGCGGGCGGAAAGTCTCCCAGGCTCTCGCTCGCCGAACTGGCCGAGCTGGAATGCCAGGTGGCCATCTACAGCACCCCGTGCCTCTTCGCCGCGCACGCCGCCATCGATGCCGCGCTGACGGATCTCAAGAAGGCCGACGGGCGCCTGCCGGAGTTCGCACCGGCCACCGGTATCGGCGTGCAGCGTTCGACGGAACTGCTGGAGAGGAACATCAGCAGGCACCACCCCGTCCGGGAACCGGTGTCCGTCTGACGCGAACGACGCGCCGGAGGACCCGCCGGAAGCGGTCCGTCTCCGGCGATGTTCCGTAGTCCGTCCTGCGGCGGGGCCCCGGTGGCGCATCGCCGACCTGCCACCGGGGCCCCGGCCCCCACGAATCGCAGCGCGACAGGCCGGGTCCGGAAGCGGACCGTGCGGCCGGGAAAGAAGATCCGGATGATGGGAATCACCTCGTCGAAGGGGCGTGCCGCCCTGGTCGCCGTCCTCGGCGTGCTCTGCCAGGGCCAGTTGGCCGCCGGCAGTGCCTGGGCCGACGCCCCCGACGGTGGCATGGAGACGCACCACGGGCCCTCCTTGGTCACCATCGACAACTCCAACGCCGACTCCTGGCTGGAGGTGGACCGCACCCTGAACGTCCTCGGGCCCTTCAGTAAGGGCACGGCGGGCAGCGACCACGACGGCGGTGGGGGTGCGATCGACGTGTCGGGTTCGCAGGACGTGGGCGTCCAGGCCGGCACGAGCGAACAGGGGGGCGGGGAGGAAGAGGAAGAGGACGCGACGGCGCCCGAGAGCGCGGCGACCGGAGGGGACGACTACGAGGGCGACGCCGACGAATAAACCGGCCGTTCGGGCGCGCCGGCGCCTCGGGGTGCCGCCCCGCAGCCGGGCCGGCCCGGCGCCTCACGGTGCCGCCCCGCCCCGGTCCTGACGCCTCCGGGGCGGGGAGTGCCGCGTCGGGGCGAGCGCGTCGCGGTTCGCCCCGGCCCCTTGTCTGATGCATCGTCAGGTACGACGATGGCCCCGCACCTCATCAGGTGACGATGCATCAGATACCCCTGGGGGAAGGAGGCCGCTCGGTGCCGATACTGCCCGCCGGGCCGATGCCGTACGGGATGCAGCTCCCGATCCAGTCGCAGAGCACCCTCTACGCGGAGGGGTGGGAGGCCGCGGCGACCCCCGCCGACCTCGCCGAGATCGCCCGCACCGCCGACCGTTCCGGCTTCGCCTACCTCGCGAGCTGCGACCATGTCGCGATCCCGCGACGGCTCGCCGGGGCCATGGGCACGGTCTGGTACGACCCGGTCGCCACCCTCGCGTTCCTCGCCGGGATCACCGAGCGGGTCCTGCTGATGAGCCATGTCGCCGTCGTCGGCCTGCGTCACCCGCTGGCGACCGCCAAGCAGTACGCCACCCTCGACCACCTCTGCGGCGGCCGGCTGATCCTCGGAGTGGGGGCCGGACACGTACCCGAGGAGTTCCGCGCGCTCGGGGCCGACTTCGAGGGGCGGGGCGGGGTGCTCGACGAGACCGTCGACGCGCTGCGGGCGGCGCTCGGCCCCGAGGAGTTCCCGGAATTCGCGGGGAAACGGTTCTCCTTCTCCGGGCTCGGCCAGCTGCCGCGTCCCGCCCAGGAGCGGGTGCCGATCTGGGTGGGCGGCTCCTCGCCCGCCGCCGTGCGCCGGGCCGCGGTGCGGGGGGACGGCTGGCTCCCGCAGGGCGACCCGCGGCAGAGGCTGCCCGCACAGATCGCCCGGCTGAAGGAACTGCGCGCGGCGGCCGGGATCGAGACCCCGATCGTCGTCGGGGCGATCACCGAGCCGCTGTACGTCGGTGAACCGGAGTGGTCCGTGGGGCGGCGCACCCTCAGTGGGAGGCCGGAGGCCGTGGCGGAGTCGCTGCGCGCGTACGGGGCCATGGGCGTCCACCAGATCCAGGTGCGGTTCCGCAGCCGGAGCCGCAGCGAACTGACCGACCAGATGGCGGCGTTCGCCGCCGAGGTCGCACCCCATCTCGACAGGTAGGAGTCAGGCCATGGGCAAGCTGGACGGGCGGGTCGTACTGATCAGCGGCGCGGCGCGCGGACAGGGTGAGCAGGAGGCGCGCCTCTTCGCCGCGGAGGGCGCACGGGTGGTGATCGCCGATGTGCTCGACGAGCAGGGCGAGGCACTGGCCAAGGAGCTGGGGGAGGAGGCCGCCCGCTTCGTCCACCTGGACGTGAGCCGGGAGGAGGACTGGCGTGCCGCCGTCGCCGACGCGAAGGACGCCTTCGGGAGGATCGACGGGCTGGTCAACAACGCGGGGATCCTCCGGTTCAACGAGCTGGTGACCACGCCGCTGGAGGAGTTCCAGCAGGTGGTGCAGGTCAACCAGGTGGGTGCGTTCCTGGGGATCAAGAACGTCGCGCCCGAGATCGAGGCCGCGGGCGGCGGAACCATCGTGAACACCGCCTCGTACACGGGGCTCACGGGCATGGCGTTCGTGGGCGCGTACGCCGCCACCAAGCACGCGGTGCTCGGTCTGACGAAGGTGGCGGCGGTGGAGCTGGCGACGAAGGGGATACGGGTCAACGCCGTCTGTCCCGGCGCCGTGGACACCGCGATGACCAACCCGGCGGCGCTGGACCCGGACGCGGACCCGGAGGAGTCCAGGGCGGCGGTGGCCGAGCTGTACCGCAAGCTCGTGCCGCTGGGGCGGATCGGCCGGCCGGAGGAGGTGGCGGCGCTGGCGCTCTTCCTGACCTCGGACGACTCCTCGTACATCACCGGACAGCCGTTCGTCATCGACGGGGGGTGGCTGGCGGGCGTCAGCCTGTTCTGAACATGCCTGACGAGGCGTCAGCTATTGACGGGTGCGGGTGCCGGTGGAACAGTCGGACGCATCACGATCTGACGGTGTGTCAGAAATGATGGAGGACGGTGAACCCCCTTGGAATTCGGGCTCTTTGTACAGGGGTATGTGCCCGCCGCACGGGCCAGGAACGACCCCGGGGCAGAGCACAAGGCGCTGATCGAGGAGACCGAGTACGTCATCCAGGCGGACAGGTCCGGCTTCAAGTACGCCTGGGCCTCCGAGCACCACTTCCTGGAGGAGTACTCCCATCTCTCGGCCAACGACGTGTACCTGGGTTATCTCGCACACGCCACCGACCGCATCCACCTCGGCTCCGGCATCTTCAACCCGCTGGCCCCGGTCAACCACCCGGTAAAGGTGGCGGAGAAGGTGGCCATGCTCGACCACCTCTCCGAGGGCCGCTTCGAGTTCGGCTCCGGGCGCGGGGCCGGCAGCCACGAGATCCTGGGCTTCATGCCGGGCATCACCGACATGAACCACACCAAGGAACTCTGGGAGGAGACCATCGCCGAGTTCCCCAAGATGTGGCTCCAGGACGAGTACGTGGGCTTCCAGGGCAAGCACTGGTCGCTGCCCCCGCGCAAGGTCCTGCCCAAGCCGTACGGGGCGTCGCACCCGGCGATGTGGTACGCGGCCGGGTCGCCGTCCTCGTACGCGATGGCGGGCAGGAAGGGGCTCGGCGTGCTGGGCTTCAGCGTGCAGAAGGTCTCCGACATGGAGTGGGTCGTCGAGTCCTACAAGACGGCTGTCAAGGACGCAGAACCGGTCGGGGACTTCGTCAACGACAACGTCATGGTCACCTCCACGGCCATCTGCGCCGAGACGCACGCGAAGGCCGTCGAGATCGCGGTGGGCGGCGGGCTGAACTACCTGCAGTCGCTGCTGTTCCGCTACCACGACACGTTCCCCCGCCCCGAGGGCATCCCGGAGTGGCCCGAACTGCTGCCGGAGTACTCGGAGGAGATCATCGAGCTCCTGATCGCCGAGGAGCTGATGATCTGCGGCGATCCGGACGAGGTCCTGCGCCAGTGCAAGCGGTGGGAGCAGGCCGGGGCGGATCAGCTGAGCTTCGGGCTGCCGATCGGGATCAGCCGTGAGGACACGCTGAACTCCATCAAGCTGATCGGCGAGCACGTGATCCCGGAGATCGACACGGACCCGGTGCACAGGACCTCACGGTTCCGCGCGGCGGCGGGGGCGTAGGGCGCGGGAACGCGTCCGCGGCGGGGCAGCGGGGCGCGGGGGCCGCGCTCGCGGCGGACCCGTTCCCCCGGCCCGCCCCTTCACGACGGCGGCGTCTTCCCGGACCGCCGCTCCGTGCAGCCGGGGTGCGCACCGCGGCCGTGCGCACCCCGGCCGCACACCCCGGCATCCCCGGCCGAACGTCTCACTGTCGCCGGGCGCACACCCCACCCCGCCGCCCCGCGGGCGCACGTCTCACCGCACCCGGCCGCACACCCCACCAGAGAAGGGATACCCGTCATGCTCGACCACCTCATCCGCGGAGCGACCGTCGTGGACGGCACCGGCGGGCCCTCGTACCCCGCCGACGTCGGCATCCGCGACGGCCGCATCGCCGTGATCGCCGAACCGGGCACGCTCACCGAGGACGCCGTCACCGCCGAGGACGCCACCGGGCTCGTCCTCGCCCCCGGCTTCGTCGACCCGCACACCCACTACGACGCCCAGCTCTTCTGGGATCCGTACGCCACTCCCTCCATGAACCACGGTGTCACCACCGTCGCCGGAGGCAACTGCGGATTCACCCTCGCTCCGCTCCACCCCGGACGCCCCGAGGACGCCGACTACACCCGCCGCATGATGGCGCGGGTGGAGGGCATGGCACTCAAGGCCCTGGAGGAGGGGGTCGACTGGACCTGGTCCAGCTTCCGCGAATACCTCGACGCCCTCGAAGGCCGGATCGCCGTCAACGCGGGGTTCATGGTCGGCCACTGCGCCCTGCGCAGACACGTCATGGGCGCCGACGCGATCGGCGGACAGCCCACCCCCGAACAACTCGACGCCATGCTCGCGCTGTTCCACGACGCGATGGACGCCGGAGCCTGGGGGCTGTCCACCACCCAGTCCTCCACCCACTCCGACGGCGACGGACAGCCCGTCGCCTCCCGGCACGCGCTCCCCGAGGAACTGCTCGCCCTCGCCCGCGCCGTCGGCCGGCACGAGGGCACCCAGCTCGAAGCGATCGTCGCGGGCTGCCTCGACCAGTTCTCCGACGAGGAGATCGACCTCCTCGTCGACATGACCGCCATCGCGGGACGCCCGCTGAACTGGAACGTCCTCACCATCGACGCCGCCGTCCCCGAACGCGTGCCCCGCCAGCTCGTGCCCAGCGAACGGGCCCGCCGGGCCGGCGGCCGGATCGTCGCTCTCACCATGCCGATCCTCACCCCCATGAACATGTCGCTCGGCACCTTCTGCGCCCTCAACCTCATCCCCGGCTGGGGCGACATCCTCGCCCTCCCCGTTCCCGAACGCATCGAACGGCTCCGCGACGCCGGCACCCGCGCCGAAATGCTCCGCCGCGCCGACAGCAAGGAGGCCGGTGTCTTCCGCCGCCTCGCCGACTTCGGCCGGTACGTCATCGGGGACACGTACAGCACCGCCAACGAGGGGCTCAGCGGCCGGGTCGTGCGTGACATAGCCGCCGAACGCGGGCTGGACCCCTTCCACTGCCTCGTCGAGATCTGCGCCGCCGACGGCCTGCGCACGGTGCTGTGGCCCATGCCCACGGACAACGACCCGGACTCCTGGGAGCTGCGGCGGCGGACCTGGGAACACGAGGACGTCATGCTCGGCGGCTCCGACGCGGGCGCGCACCTGGACCGGATGTGCGGCGCCCCGTACACCACCCGTTTCCTCGGCGACTGCCTGCGCCGACGCAGGCTCCTTCCCCTCGAACAGGCCGTCAGGATGCTCACCGACGACCCGGCCCGGCTCTTCGGGCTCCGCGACCGCGGCCGCGTCGAGGAGGGCTTCCACGCCGACCTCGTCCTCTTCGACCCCGAACGCATCGACGCCGGGCCCGCCACCCTCGTCCACGATCTGCCCGGCGACAGCCCCCGGCTCGACTCCCGGGCCATCGGCATCGTGTCCGTCCGCGTCAACGGGGTGGAGACCCTGCGCGACGACAAGGTGACCGGCGCCGTGCCCGGCACGGTGCTCCGCTCCGGCCGGGACACCCGGACGGTGAGCACCGTATGACCGGCGACGAGCGGCGTCTCTTCATCGGCGGCGAGTGGACCGAACCCGGCCTCGGCCACTACGAGGTCGTCGACCCGGCCACCGAGGAGGTCGTCGGCCTCGCCCCCGAGGCGAGCCGGGAGCAGGTGCACGAGGCCGCGGCGGCGGCCCGCGCGGCCCTCGCCACGTGGTCCCGCACGCGCCCCGAGGAGCGCGCCGTGATCCTCGACCGCGCCGCCGACCTGATGCGGCGCGACTTCACCGCCAACGCCGCACTCGCGCAGGCGGAGAGCGGCGCCACCACGGCAACGGCCAGGGGCATGCAGGTCGCCGTCGGCGTCGCCCGCTTCCGCCGGTACGCCAGGGGCGCCCTCGAACCGGTCGAGGAGCCGATCGCGCCGCAGGTCAACGAGGCCGGGCCGATGGGGCGGGCCGGTGTCTTCGGGGCGCTCGCCGTACGTCAGCCGGTCGGCGTCGTCACCTGCATCACCTCGTACAACAACCCCTGGGCCAACCCGGCCGGCAAGGTCGCCCCCGCACTCGCCATGGGCAACACGGTCGTCGTGAAACCCGCACCGCAGGACCCGCTCTCCGTCTACCGGATGGCAAAGGCGCTCGAAGAGGCGGGCGTCCCGGCGGGCGTCGTCAATGTCGTCAGCGGATCGGGGCCGGAGGCGGGCGAGGCCGCCGTCGACTCACCGGACGTCGACATGGTCAGCTTCACCGGCTCCACCGCCGTCGGACAGCGCATCGCCGAGGTGTGCGGGCGGGGCATGAAGCGGCAGTTGATGGAGCTGGGCGGGAAGGGGGCGGCCGTCGTCCTCGACGACGCGGACCTCGACTCCGCGGCGGCGGGCATCGGCACCACCTTCTCCTTCTACAGCGGCCAGATCTGTACGGCTCCGACCCGCGTCCTCGTGCAGCGCGCGGTCCATGACGCCCTCGTCGGGAAGCTCACCGCGTACGCGCGCCGTCTCACGGTGGGCGACCCGAAGGACCGGGGCACGGTCGTCGGTCCGGTCATCTCCGCCGCCCACCGCGACCGCGTCGAGTCGTACGTCGACCTCGGCCGGAAGGAGGGGGCGACGATCGTCACCGGCGGCGAACGCCCGGCCGGACCCGACCGGGGCTTCTACGTGGCCCCCACCCTCCTCGTCGACTGCACCAACGAGATGCGCGTCGTCCGCGAGGAGATCTTCGGCCCGGTCGTCGTGGTCGTCCCCTTCGACGACGAGGACGAGGGCATCGCCCTCGCCAACGACAGCGACTACGGACTGATCGACTACGTGTGGTCCTCGGACGTGGCGCGCGCCTTCCGGGTGGCCCGGCGGCTTCGGGCCGGCGGGGTCGGCGTGAACACCGTCGGGCGGAACATGGAGGCCCCGTTCGGCGGGTTCAGGATGAGCGGAGTCGGGCGTGACGTCGGCTCCTACGCCCTGCACGCGTACAGCGAAGTCCAGTCGATCGTCTGGCCGGGCTGAACCGGCGCGCCACGGGGTCCGGAAGGAAGTCCTCGGTGACCTGCTCCGACCCGGTCACGGTGAACGTGAAGTCCCGTCCCCGCATGAGCTTGGGGACAACGCCCTCCCAGCCGTGGCCCACAGCTGGCCCTCCCCGTCCGGGTCGTCATTTTAGGTTAGGCTAACCTAAATTGGGGGGCTTGGGGAGTCGGTCGGCAGAGCAGAGGGGCGGGGCGTGGCATGCGTGGAGACGTCTACCGGGACGACTGGGGCATCCCCCACCTGTGGGCGGGCAGCGCCCTCGAACTCGCCTGCGCCCAGGGCCGTAACGCCGCTGAGGACCGTGGCTGGCAGATCGAGGTCGAGCGCCACCGGGTGTGCGGCACCACCGCCGCGTTCCTGGGCGCGGACGCCGTCGACTGGGACCGGTTCGCCCGGCAGGCGCGGCTCGCCGACACCGCGCGGCGCTGTTTCGACCGCCTGGAGCGTGTCGCGCCGCAGACCGCGGCCTGGGTCGTCTCCTACGTCGACGGGGTGAACGAGGGTCTGGCCGAAGAGGGCTGCCGCGCGGTGGAGTTCGCGGCTGCCGGGGTCGCCCCGGGGCGCTGGGAGCCGTGGACCCCGCTGGGCGTCTGGCTCTCCACCCACATCCTGTTCGCGGGCTTCCCGGCCAAGCTCTGGCGTGAGGAGGTGGCCCGTCGGCTCGGCGACGCGGCCGTCGGACTCTTCGCGACCGACGGCCCCGGCACCTCCGGCTCCAACGGCTGGCTGCTGACCGGCGAACGCACCGCCACCGGGGCGGCGGTCATCGCGGGCGACCCGCACCGCTTCATCGAGGACCCGGGCGTCTACCAGCAGATCCGGCTCGCCTGCCCCGAGTTCGACGTGGTCGGCCTCGCCGTCCCCGGCGTACCCGGTATCGCGCATTTCGGGCACACGGGCGGCGTCGCCTGGGCGATCACCAACGCGATGGCCGACTACCAGGACCTGTACCGGGAGCAGTTGCGGCGTACGGCGGCGGGCGGGGTCGAGGCGCTGGGCCCCGGGGGCTGGGAGACGGCCGCCGTGCACACCGAGACGATCGAGGTGGCGGGCGCCGATCCGGTCACGGTCGAGATCATCGAGACCGGGCGCGGGCCGGTGATCATCGGCGGCCCGGACGACGACGAGGGCAGCGGCCCGGACGGCGGTGCGCGCGGCGGTCCCGACGGTGGTGCGCGCGGCGGTCCGGGGCGCGGTGCGGACGGCGGTGACGTCGTGGGCGGCGGTTCGGTGGGCGGTTCGGTGGGCGGTGACGTGGGCGGTTCGGTGGGCGGTGACGTGGGCGGCGACGCGGGGGACGGCGCGTACGGCATCAGCCTCCGCTACCCGCCGCGCGTCACCCACGCGTTGGGCTTCGAGGCGCTGCCCGACCTGCTCCGGGCCCGTGACGTCGCCGCTCTCGACGCTGCCCTGGACCACTGGGCGGAGCCGGTCAACGTCGTCCTCGCCGCGGACACCACGGGGGCCACCCTGCACCGGGTCGCCGGGTACGTCCCGTCGCGCCCGCACGAGAACCGGCTGCGCGTCGTGCCGGCTCACGACCCCGCGTACGCCTGGCGCGGCCGTCACGCTCCGCTGCCGCGCGCCGGGGTCGACGGCACGGCGGTGATGGCGAACGCGCGGGGACTCGCCGCCCCGTTCGGCGTCGAGTTCGCACCCCCGCACCGCGCGAAGCGCATCCGGGAACTGCTCGACCGGTCCCACGACTGGACCGCCAAGCGCATGGCGGACATCCACACCGACACCCGGCTCGCCTCCGCGCGCCCGCTGCTGGAGCTGCTGGCCGAGGCGACCGGTCTCGGGCCCGGGGCCGCCCGCCTGCGGGACCTGCTGCTGCGCTGGGACCGGCACATGGAGGCCGACAGCACGGACGCCACGCTCTACGCGGCCGTGCGCGCCGACGTCGTGCACCGGCTGGCCGCCCACCCCGCCCTGGCCGCGATCACCGGCTCCGCCGACCCGGCCGTCTCCTGCGCGTACCCGGCGATGTTCCGCCCCTGGCTGGCCGCGGTGCCGAGGATCGCGTACGCCCTGGAGACCCTGCTGACCCACGGGCCGGTGCCGCACGCCGACCGGCTGGCGGCCGTCGCCGCGGCGGCCGAGGCGGTGGCGGCCCGCCACCCCGAGGGCGTCGCGCCACGGCCCTGGGGCGAAGAGCACCGCCTGGCCGCCTGGCAGGCCCTGCCCGAAGCGGACAACGGAGCGGACAACGGCGGGGACGAGAGCGCGAACGACGGCGCGGACGGCGGCGCGGACGGCGGCGCGAACGGCGGCGCGGACCGGCCGGGCGTCGCCGGGGACCACGACTGTGTGCTGTCCACCTCCAGCGTCCCCGGCGTCACCGACCGGTTCGCCCGCGGCCCGGCCGCCCGCTACGTGTGGGATCTGGCCCGGCGCGAGGACAGCTTGTGGGTGGTCCCGTTCGGGGCGTCCGGGATCCGGGGCGACGCGCACCACCGCGACCAACTGCCGCTGTGGGTACGGGGCGGGCTCGCACCCGTGGTCACGGACTGGAACGAACTGCACCGAACAGAGGAGAGAGCCGAGATGACCGCCGACCCCGCCGCGAGCGCGGTACGCACCTCCGTCCACGAGCGGGAGATACCCGGATTCGGGACCGTCCGCCTCGTCCCCGTGGACCCCGCAGCCGACGCCGATCTGATCCACGGCTGGGTCACCGAGGAGCGGGCCCGTTTCTGGGGCATGGGCGACGCGAGCCGCGAAGAGGTCCTGAAGACCTACGCGTTCCTGGACTCGCTCACCACGCACCACGCCTATCTGGCCCTGCGCGAGGACGTCCCGGCCGCCCTGTTCCAGACGTACGAGCCGGCCGCCGACCCGCTCGCCGACTGCTACGACGTCCAGCCCGGGGACTTCGGCGTCCACATCCTGATCGGCCCGGGTGACGCCGTCGAACACGGCTTCACCGCCGCCCTGCTCTCGGTGCTCATCGGCCACGTGTTCAGCGACCCGGAGCACCTGCGGATCGTCGCCGAGCCGGACGCCCGCAACGAGAAGGCCCTTGCGCGGCTGGTCCGGACGGGCTTCGCACTCGGCCCGGAGATCGACAAGCCGGAGAAGCGGGCCCGGCTGGCGTTCCTGAGCAGGCCGTCGGCCGCGGGGGCGTAGACGGACGGGCCGGAGTGACGAACCGATCGGGGTGACGCACCGACGGGGTGACGAACCGATCGAGGTGACGCACCGACGGGGTCACGAACCGGCCGGGGTGACGGGCGGTGGGCGGCGAGCCGCCCTCAGGCCGCCCGTTCCCTCACGTCCTCCACGACGTGCTTGTCCAGCGCCGCGCGCACGAGAGCCGCCGCCAGCACGGCGGGCCCGTCGGCGGCGGCCCCCTCGGCCTCTTCGGTCGCCTCGGCTTCCTTGGCCTGCTCCGCCAGCCGCGCGAGCTTTCCCGGTGAGGCGGGCAGCCCCAGCCTCTCGGCGCCCTGGAGCGCTTTTCCGTCCAGGAACGGTGCCGTCTCCGGCCACACGGCCTGCACCTCGCGCACGAAGATGTCCGCACCGGCCGGACCCACGCCCGGGGTCCGGCGCAGCCCGCTCCGCAGGACGCCCAGGTCGCCGTCCGCCTCCTTGCGCAGCCGCCGCAGATCACCTCCGTACTCGACCAGCAGGAGCTCCGCCCCGTCGCCGAGCTGGGTGGCGGTCCGTTCGTCGTAGCGCCGGTATCCGCCCTCGCCCAGTGCGTCGACGCGCTCCTGCCATGTCGCCCCGACCATCCGGTCCGGGGAGCGCAGGCCGTGGGCGAACAGCGCGCGTGCCGCGGCCACCGCCACGGACGCCCGGATGCGGGCGCTCAACAGATCGCTGAGCACGAGGAGCTGATACAGCGGTTGCGGGGTGTTCCGCAGCCGGATGCCGGCCTCGGCGGCATAGGTGGTGCCGTAGCGGTCGAGGAGGACTTCCACGGTCCTGCGGGCGGTCATGAGGGGCCGCCCCCTTCCTCGGCGGCGACCTGCGCCAGCGTGCGTCCCGTACGGGCCGAACGGGCCATGTACGGGTCCGGCGCGTCCGGACCGTCACGGGTGGCGCGCCCGTCCCTGGCCTTGATCAGCAGCCATATCTCTCCGCCCGGGGTGTTCGTTCCGTCGCCCGCCTTGAAGCGGGTGAGGGCGAACTCGCCGTGCAGCTTGGTGCCGTCGAGCCAGAACGTGGCGTGCCCGTCCTCCAGGGACTGCTCGAACGGTACGGGCGCCCCCCAGCGGTCGTGGCTGAGCGGCCGGTAGGTGCCCTGGTCCCAGACGATCACGG
This sequence comes from Streptomyces sp. NPDC058051, assembly GCF_042885475.1. Classification (NCBI taxonomy): domain Bacteria; kingdom Bacillati; phylum Actinomycetota; class Actinomycetes; order Kitasatosporales; family Streptomycetaceae; genus Streptomyces; species Streptomyces sp. NPDC058051. The sequence continues at coordinate 51,053 of NZ_JBHVRW010000017.1, read as the reverse complement.
TGCCACCGCCGTACTCCCCCTTCGCGATGACCCCCTCGAACGTGCGGTACTCCAGCGGGTGGTCCTCCGTGGGAACGGCCAGCCTTCTCTCGCGCGGGTTCTCCGAAGGGCCGCGCGGCACCGCCCACGACTTCAGTACGCCGCCCACCTCCAGCCGGAAGTCGAAGTGCATCCGCCGCGCCTGATGGATCTGTACGACGAAACAGGGTGCCGGACCTGTCCGCCCGCCGTCGCCGCGTGGCTCCGCGGTCGCGTCGAAATGCCGTTTGCTCCGGTAGTCCCGGAGACGGTCGTCGCCTTCGCCGGTCACATCCATCCGGACACCTCCTCCGGCAGGCCCGTCCGGTGCCCCCTTCCACTGTGACGCTCCCGGCCGGGAAGCGCACCGGGACGGCGCGCCCCAGGAACGGGCGCGTCCGCAGGGACAGGACTGCCGGCTGCGTCCGCGAGGACAGCAGGTATGTCGACATCAAGTATCTTGATATCGAGATGTCGCCTCGGCGAGGTTCCCTCGTGATCCCTCGTGATCCCTCGTGATCTCTCTCGATCTCTCGATGTCGAGGCATATCCGAGGGGTGGGGCCGATGCGGCGCCGTAGGGGCAGTGGGAATCCGGGCACCTCGAAGGGCGGGCCGGGTCTGCGGCACTCCTGGTCACCCCGGCCGAGCTGATGCGTTCGGTGAGTTCCCGGGAACTGGCGGTCCTCCTCGCACCACCGGTGCCGTACCGGTGAACGCGCCCGGTCCAAGTCCGAGTTACTCGGCGGTGGAGGCGGTGGAGGCGGCGACGACGGCGGGAGCCTTACCTGGCGGGTCATCGACCCGGGTGCCCGCGCATGCCACGATCGGCGGCGTACGGAGCCCGACCGACTGGAAGGACACCATGCCCGCCTACGCCATAGCGCACCTGCAAGAGGTAGTACCGGTCCCGGAGATCGTCGAGTACATCGAGCGCATCACCGCCACCTTCGAGCCGTACGGCGGCCGATTTCTCGTGCACGCCGCGCAGCACGAGGTGAAAGAGGGCAGTTGGCCCGGGAACGTCGTGGTGATCGGCTTTCCCGGGATCGCCGAGGCGCGGGCCTGGTGGGACTCACCCGCGTACCAGGAGATCGCACCACTGCGCTCGCGGCACATCGAGGGCGACATCATCCTGGTCGAAGGCGTCCCCGAGAGCTACGACCCGACTGCCACCGCGACGGCGATGCGGGAGGCCCTGACTACCGGGTAGCCCCGGGTCCGGCGCGACCGGGACCCCGCCGTTTCCGGCACGGGCCCGTGCGCCAACCCTCCAGGAACACCGGATGGGTGAGCGTCGCAGGTGCGCCCGGCAGCCCCGGCACCGTCGCCGGGCGCCGGACCTCGGCCCGCACGTGGGCGGCGTAGGCCGGCGTCGTACGCCACTCGACCGTCCCCGTCCCCGTCCCCGACTCCGGCAGCGTGGCCGTGAACAGCGTGCCCCCGGGACACTCGGCTTCGCGCACCGCACGGCATACGTTGGGGCCCCACCGGACCACGACGGAGGTGTCCTCACATGCGGATCGCCACAACGATCTTCCTCACCGATGAGACGGTCACGCCCCTGCGGCTCGCCCGCGCACTCGAACAGCGCGGGTTCGCCGGGCTCTATCTCCCCGAGCACACCCATATCCCGGCGAGCAGGGACACCCCGTACCCGGCGGGCGGCGAACTCCCGCCCGAGTACGGCCGCACCCTCGACCCCTTCGTCGCCCTGGCCCAGGCCGCCGCCGTCACCGAACGCCTCGGCCTCGGCACCGGCATCACCCTCCTCGCCCAGCACGACCCGATCGACCTGGCGAAGCGGATCGCCACCCTCGACCACCTCTCCGGCGGTCGCTTCACGCTGGGACTCGGCTACGGCTGGAACGTCGAGGAGGCCGCGGACCACGGGGTGGACTGGTCGACGCGCCGGGAGCTCGTCCGTGACCGGATGGCCCTGATGCGCGCCCTGTGGTCGGCCGAACCGGAGGCGTACGAAGGCGAGTTCGGCTCCGTACGGGCCAGTCATGCCCACCCGAAGCCGGTCCAGGCGCCCCGCGGTCCGGTGAACGGCCCCCGCACCCTGATCGGCGGCACGGCCGGCCCGAAGCTGTTCGCGCACATCGCCGAGTACGCCGACGGCTGGCTCCCGATCGGCGGGCGCGGCCTGACGGAGTCCGTGCCGAAGCTGCGCGCGGTGTGGGAGGCGTCGGGCCGCGACCCGAAGCAACTCCAGGTGGTCCCCTACGCGGTGCTCCCGAGCCCGGGGAAGCTCGCGCACTACGAGGACCTGGGCATCGAGGAGGTCGTCCTGCAACTGCCCCCGGCGGACGAGCCGGAGGTGCTGCGGACACTGGACGCGTACGCGGCGTATCTGTAGCCGCGCGGGTCCTGGGATCGCGGCGCACCCCGCCGAAAACAGGGGCGCGTTCGGTAGTGCAGGTGTGCGATCATCGTGTGCGTTCTTTACAATTCACACACATGTTGCGTGCTTCCGGGGTGTACCGCGTTCGCGCGGCGTTCGTGAAGTCCCGGCGGAATGCGCTCACTTCACCGGTCCGGGGGGAACGGAATGCCCAACCACCGATGTACGGCCGCGAGATCGGCGGCGTACACCGCTCTTCTGCTCACGTTGACGGTCCTGCTCTCACTGCTGATCCCCGCAGGGGCCGGCCGGGCGTACGCCGCCCCCGCCACCCCTGCGGCCCCCGCAGCCGCCGCAGCCGACGAGGACTGTGCCGCGCTGCCCCTCTCGGCCTTCGGCGAAGCCGCCCCGGCCGAAGGCACCGTGACCGTCCCCGCCGACGGGACGGCCTGCCTCACCGTCACGGCCGAGGCGCCCGGCCTGCACAAGGTCGTACTGACCGGTGGCAACGCCGGGAACACGTACGCCAATGTCTTCGACGGCGAGACGCAGATCGACTGCTACGACCCCGAGTGGGGTGCCGGCTGGTGTGCGCTGCCCCGCGCGGGCGCCTTCACGCTGCGGCTGACGAACAACTGGCCCGAGCCGAGCATCCCCACCGTCGCGGTCGTTCCCCTCGGTACCACCAAGGGCTGCGCGCCGGAGATCAGCACGGCCTGGGACACCGCACCCGTCGTCGGATCGGCGGCCGGGGCGAACGCGATCCAGTGCCAGCCGTTCACGGGCACGCCCGGTGAGCGGATCACCAACAAGATCACGACGACCGTGTACGGCGAGAGCGTGTCCTGGATCACCGACGAGACCGGTGCCCGGATCTGCCCGCACTTCAACGAGGACGACAGCGAGGGCTGCGTCCTGCCCGGCGACGGCCCCTACCGGGTCCTCTCCCAGGTCAGCTACGGGGAGCGGGGCTTCCCGGCCGAGTACACCCTCACCGTCCGCCGCATCTCCGCCCCGGCCGGCTGCACGCACGTCGCCCTGAACGGATACAACTCCGCACCCACGACCGCGGTCCCGGCCAGCGGCTGCAAGACCTTCACCGCCCCGGCCGCCGGACGCTACAACGTGTACGCCGTCCACGACGGCGCCCGTTCGGTGCTCGCCGTGTACGACCGGGACGGCAAGACCGTCTGCACCACCTGGAACGGCTGCGACCTCCCCGCCGCGGGTGTCTACACCGTCTTCACCGACCACCCGACCCTCCTCTTCGAGGGCTCCGCCACCACCGGCTGCGAGCCCGTCGAACTCGGCCTGTACAGTTCCGCGTTCACCGCGGCCGGTGAGATCGACTGCCTGTCCCTGCCGCTCCCCGCGGGCGCCCGGCTGGCCGTGCTGAAGGCCCTCAACGGGCCCGCGCCGCGCCCCGCTGCGACCGTCGTCGACGCCGACGGCCTTCAGCGGTGCGGTTCGTCCCAGCTCTCGGCCGGGACCTGCGCACTCACCGGCAAGGCCCCGTTCCGTGTGCTGGTCTCCACCGACAGCGAGTCGAACCCGACCGGCCCGTACACCCTCGCCCTGCACCGCACCGACGCGGCGAGCGACTGCGCGGCCATCCCCGCGGGCGACTTCACCGAGACGGGTCCGACGGCCCGGTTCTCCACCGGCGACGGTGTCTTCTCGCACTGCCTGACCATCCCGGCCGACGACCACAGCGCCCAGGAGAACCTTCAGCTCCAGGTGGCTCCCGGCACCACGTCCACCGCCGAGTTCACCGTCCTGGACCCCGACGGCACGCAGGTCTGCTCGGCCTACACGTCCCTCTCCACCTGGACGACCTGCGAACTGGCGCCCGGCGTGGCCCACACCGTGCTGGTCACCGGCCGTGACACCGCCGCCGACTACACCCTGACCCGCCGCGACGTCACCGCCACCGCGCGGGGCTGCGCCCCGAACCCGGCGACGAAGGTCGGCGGCCCGTCCACCGGCGGCGCGATGGGCGCCCCCGGGGAGCTGCGCTGCCGCCAGGTCACCACCGCCGACGCCAAGGACACCCTGCACATCAACGTCCGCGACGCGCTCGGCACCGCGAACGTGGTGGTGTACGGCGCCGACGGCACCGCCCTGTGCAACAAGAACCAGGCGTGCGCCGTCACCGGCTCCACCCACTACCAGGTCCTGGTCACCGTCCGGTCGGGGCTGAAGGCCGCCGACGCGTACCGTTTCGACGCGCTGCGCGTCGCGGGCGCGGAAGGACCGGCCGCCGAGTGCGAGAAGGTCCCCAGCGTCGCCTACGGATACGGACCGGTCACCGGCACCCTCGACGAGCAGCACTCCGCTGTCTGCGCCGTGCTGCCCACCGCGTACCACGACCACTTCGACATGAAGATCAGCGACACGACGGGTGCCACCGACACGGCCGTACCCGCGCTGTACGGCGCCAACCTCCTCAACGGCTGCATCCGCTTCCTCCCCAACAGCTACGAATGCGCCGTGAGCGAGCCGTACACCAAGGAGACCACCCCGAGCATCCTCGTCCTCTCGCTGCCGGAGACGGCGTCCACGACCTCGTACGAGGCCGAGGCGGTCTGCACGTCCACCCTCTGCGGCACGGAACAGGTGACGATCGGGGAGATCACCCCGACCACCGGGATCACCGGCACCAGGGCGACGGTGCAGCTGACCGGCACGTCCCTGCACAAGGACGACGAGGTCGTGCTGTCGCTCGACGGCAAGCGGATCACCTCGACCACCACAGCGGTCTCGGCGGACCGGAAGACGGTGACGGCCGTCCTCGACCTGACCGGGGCCGCCGTCGGCACCTGGAACGTCGCCGTCGACACCCACAACGGGTGGGCGTACCGGCGCGGCGTCTTCACCGTCACCGCAGCCCCGCTGAAGAACAGCGCACCCCCGGCGATGACCGGCACCGCCAAGGTCGGTGACCGGCTCACCGCGACCACCGGCACCTGGGCGCCCGCCCCGACCTCGTACACCTATCAGTGGAACGCCGACGGCAAGGCGGTGACCGGCGCGACCGCGTCCGCGTACACCGTCCCGGCGGCGCTGCTCGGCAAGAAGCTCACCGTCACCGTCACGGCCCACCGCACCGGCACCCCGGACGTCCAGGCCACTTCGGCGGCGGTCACGGCCGTCCGGGGGGCGGCGCCCAGGGCGACGACCTCCCCGAAGATCACCGGCACCGCGAAGGTGGGCGCCAAGCTGACTGCCGCGTCCGGAAGCTGGACGCCGTCCGCCACCTCGTACGCCTACCAGTGGAAGGCCGACGGCAAGGCGGTGACCGGCGCGACCGCGTCCGCGTACACCGTCCCGGCGGCGCTGCTCGGCAAGAAGGTCACCGTCACCGTCACGGCTCGTCGCACCGGCCACGCCGACGGCTCCGCGACGACCGCCTCGGTGAAGATCGCCACGGGCAGTGCGCCCAAGGCCACCAAGCAGCCCACGGTCTCCGGCACGGCGAAGGTGGGCCGCACCCTCAAGGCCGCCCGCGGCACCTGGACGCCCGCCCCGACCTCGTACGCCTACCAGTGGTACGCGAACGGCAAGGCGATCAAGGGTGCGACCAAGTCGTCACTGACGCTCAAGTCCGCCCAGCGCGGCAAGAAGATCACCGTGAAGGTGACTGCCCGCCGCACCGGCCACGCCAGCGGTTCCGCCACCAGCAAGGCGACGAAGGCGGTCGCCCGCTGACGCAGGCAGAGCGCACGAAGGGCCGGGCACCTCACGGGAAGTGGGGTGCCCGGCCCTTCTGCGAACCGGGGTCGGCCGGGTGAGGTTCGGACGTCAGAGGGCGGACAGCAGCGACGGCAGCTTGCGCATGTCGTCGAACACCACGGTGTCCGGGCCCTCCAGCCAGTGCGCCGGGGTCAGTCCGCCCGCGTAGCCCAGGGATCGCATTCCGGCCGAACGGGCGGCCTGGATGCCGTACTTGCTGTCCTCGACGACGACGCAGGCAGCAGGCTCGACGCCCATCCGGCGGGCCGCGTGGAGGAAGAGGTCGGGGGCGGGCTTGCCGTGCGTGACCTCACTGGCGCTGAAGATGCGGCCCTCGAAGTGGGAGTGGAGTCCGGTGTGGCCGAGGGTGTGGCGCATCTTGTCGTGGCTGCCGCTCGATGCCACGCAGGTGGGGAGGGTGAGGGCGGCCAGCGCCTCGTGGATGCCGTCGACCGCGACGAGTTCGGCGTCGATGGCAGCGTGGTGGAGTTGTTCGTAGCGCTGCTGCCAGGCAGCGGACCGGCCCGGCAGGCGGGCGTCGATCAGCTTGCTGTTGGATGCGGCCGACCGGCCCACGAACTTCTCGACGATCTCGTCCGCCGTCAGTGGCCACCCGAACTCGGCGCCCAGCTCGACGTGGATGCGCACGGCGAGGGGCTCGCTGTCGACGAGCACTCCGTCGCAGTCGAATATGACGAGTTCAAGGGGAGGTGCAGCCATCGTGGTCATCCGGACAGGATAGGGACACCCGTCGGCCGGCGAAGGCCCAGGCAGGCCCTCGCGCCGAGGCAGGCCCGTCGCAGCGGGGGAGCCGTCGCGCCGGGGGAGCCCCTGTTCAGGCCGGTAGGAGACGTGGTTCGTCCGCTGCGCAGCCGTGGCAGTGGCCGGGGGTGGCGGAGCGGAAGGCGCGGTCGCAGCGGTCGCAGTTCTGGAGCGGGGTCGGCGGGCAGGCGGGGTCGGCCGGGGGTGGGAGGAGCGCGGTGAGCCGGTGCCGCAACAACTTGGCCGGGAACTTGAGGGGATGGGGCAGGTCGTCCGTGAGGGCCCGGCGGATGGCGGCGGGCGTGGTGCCGCGTTCGAGCCAGGTGGCGACGGCGGGGGCGAGGTGGTGGATGTCGCGTTCGGTGAGGGTGATGCGGGGTGTGCGGTGGTGGAGGTCGGTGAGCAGCGCGACGGCGGCGTGGAGGAGTGAGGGGAGGGGGCTGACGGGGTGGGGGAGCGGCGGGGGTGGGGGCGCGGGCGCGGGCGCGGGCGCGGTGGTCTTGGGCGCGGGTTCCTCGGGTGCGGGTTCCTTGGGTGCGGGTGGTGCGGGGGCCTTGGGCGCAGGTGGTGCGGGAGCGGCGACCGGGGCCGGGACGGGGGCGGGGGCCGGTGCGGCGATGCGGGCCGGGGCTGGGGCCTGAGCGGCGATGTGGGCCGAGGCCGGGTGACTGCGGTGCGGGCGGCGCTGGAGGGCCGGGACGGGGTGGGCTTCGGTGGAGCCCGGTTGGTTGTACGAGCAGGTGCGGGTGATGACGCGGCCGTTGGGGAGCCGTTCGCGGATGCGGCGCAGGTAGCCGTGGGATTCCAGTTCGCGCAGCGCGGCGGCGATACGGGCCTCGCTCTCCGGGAAGCGGTCGGCGAGGAACTTGATGCCGATCCTCGCCCCGGCGGGCAGCGACTGGATGTGGGTGGCGAGGCCGATCGCGAGGAGGGAGAGCGTGCGGTGCTGGGCGAGATGGTTGCCGACGACGGTGAAGCGGCTGGTGTGCCGGGAGTTGATGTGTACGACACCGGATGGCGGCGTGGCGTCTCCGGGAAGGGGAGACGGGGCGCGCGAGGGCGCGCTAATCTTCTGGGTATCCATCGGGAAGGTGCTTTCTTCCTCGGTGGTCAGGCCCTCGATCGGGATTCGCAGTCCCGGCCGGGGGCCGACGCATGTGTGCGGTTGTCGCGGTGAGCATATGCCAGCCAACCGCTGCGAAATCCAGTTCAGTTGGCAAACCTCACCCGTGTGAGTGACGGGCTCCTGGTTGAGGCCGGGGGAGGGGTTGGGTGGGGAAGTTCCTTCTTCCTCAAGCCTTTAAAGCCTTTACGTCGGGGGCCGCCGCGTCGCGGTCGACCGGGTCGCGCCGCACCAGGTCACGGCGCCCCGGCTCACGGTCGACCGGGTCGTGGCGCACCGGGTCGCGGCTGTCGCGATCCGGTGCGGAACCAGGCGCGCCGGGCGGATCGGGCCGCGCTCAGCCTTGGCGCACGTACGCGACGAACGTGGACCAGGCGGCGGGGGCGACGTCGATGTGGGGGACCTGGACGTTCTTGGAGTCGCGGATGTGGATGGTGGTGGGGCAGGTCGCGACCTCGACGCACTCGCCGCCGCCGCCACTGCTGTGGCTGGACTTGTGCCAGTCATGGGCGACCTCGGTACAGGCGCCGCCCTCGCCGTCGCTGTGGCTGCTCTTGAACCAGCGCGGTCGCTCGGTGCTCATCGCTCTCCCAGCATCTTCTCGATCACGGCCAACGACTCCTGTGGCGTGAGAGCCGCCGACTGGATGATTCCATAGCGGACGGCCAGCACACGGACCTCCTCCAGATCGGTGATCAGCCTGGGATAGGTGTGGATCTCCAGGTAGGCCACCTGCTGCTTGCCCTTGGGCGTGACGAGGGTGAACGGGCCGTCCAGGCTCGGCTGTTCGGCGCGATCAAGCGGCATCAGCTGAATCTGCACCGTCCGGAGACGGCCAATGTGCAGGAGCTTCCGCAACTGTTCCCGATGGACGTCCCGGCCACCGATGGGACGCATCAGTACGCTCTCGTCCAGGATGAAGTGAAACGTCGGCGAGGGCCATGGGGAGAAGATCTGCTGGCGGTCCAGCCGGTCGGCCACCCTCTTGTCGATGGTCTCCTCGCTGAGCAGCGGTTGCCACTGAGTGAAGAGGGCGCGCGCGTACGACTCGGTCTGAAGCAGGCCGGGCACGGACTGGTTGTTGTAGACGTAGAGCTGTACTGCGTCCGCCTCCAGCCTCGCGTAATCGCGGTACCACTCCGGATGCCGGGTGCGTGCCTTCTTCCGGGCCTCCAGGACGTCCGGGATTGCCACTCTGAGCACACCCTTTGCCTCAAGAAGGTCATCGACCCGCTCAAGGAAGTCAGCTTGCGGCGTCCGCACCCCCCGCTCCAGCGCGGAGATCAGGTCCTCCCCGCAATGCGCAGCGAGCGCCAGATCCCTCTGGCTCAGGCCCGCGCGTTCCCGCAGCACCTTGATCTGTTTGCCGAGCGCCCTGAACAGGTGCGCCGTTCCGTCCGACTCGGCCGGCCGCTCCGGTCGTTCCTCGCGTCCCGCGTTCGCCATCTGCCCCGCACCGCTCTCTGTCCGCCCGGTCACGGCCGACACCCCGTACAGCCGTCCGGGCGTGCCCGTACAGCTGCTTGATGTCGTGGTGTCACTCCTGGTCAGCGTACGAGGAAGCGGACACGCTGAGTCACATGAACGTCGAAATCACCCTTGTGGGCGCCGAGTTCGTCCAACGCTTCAGCGCCACCCGTCGCGGTGCGCGGCTCGCCCGCCGGCTCGCTGTGCATCAACTCGACGCCTGGGGTGTGCCGTACGGGAGCGAGCTCTCGGAAAACGCCGCCCTGGTCGTGGCCGAGCTGGCGGCGAACGCGGTGCTGCACGGGCACGTGAAGGGGCGGGACTTCGAGCTGAGGCTTCTCAACATGGCGGACACGCTCCGTATCGAGGTGTCGGACGCGCGGGGCGAGCGAGGGCCGGAGCGGCGCCGCCCCCGGGACGGCGCGGAGTCCGGGTATGGCCTGCATCTGGTCGAGGCACTGGCCACGTCCTGGGGAGTCACCGACCGGGTCGTGGGCAAGACGGTCTGGGCCGAATTACGCGCTGGGCACCGTTGAGGCAGACACGGGACAGGGCCGACACCCCACCGCCCGCGGTTCTCCCGGTGGCAGGTCCGGCCGCCGCTGGGGAGCATGGAGCCATGTCCCTCGACCATGGAGGCCCCATGTCCATCGCGGTACTCGGCGCGACCGGCGGCCAGGGCGGTGCGGTGGCCGCAGCCCTGCTGGAGGCGGGGCGTCCTGTGCGCGCCGTGGTGCGTGATCCCGGCAGCGGGCGGGCCAAGGCACTGGCGGTGGCCGGGGCGGAGGTCGTCGCCGGGGACCTCTTCGACGCGGCCTCGCTCGCCGAGGCGTTCCGGGGCACGACGGCCGCGTTCGCCGTGACCACACCGTTCCAGGACGGTCTGGACGCGGAGGTGACCCAGGGGGCGGCCATCGTGCGGGCCGCCGAGAGCGCCGCACTGCCGCATCTGGTGCTGGCCTCCGTCGCCAGTGCGGACCGTGGCACCGGAGTCCCGCACTTCGAGACCAAGGCCAGGACCGAGGAACTGCTCGCCCGCTCCGGACTTCCGGCGACCGTGGTGGCACCGACCTACTTCTACGACAACGCGCTGGGCTCGATGGACGAGGTCGCCGCCGGGCTGCTCACCCTGCCGCTTCCCGGCGACACCCCGCTCCAGCAGGTGGCACGGCAGGACCTGGGCCGTGTCGTGGCCGAGGTCGTGGCCGATCCGGGGCGTTGGATCGGGCAGCGGATCGAGGTGGCGGGCGACGATCCCACGCCGGTCCGGATGGCCGAGGAGATCGGACGGGCGGCGGGCGGCACGGTCACGTTCCGGCAGACACCGGTGGAGGACCTTCGCACCGTGAACCCCGACATGTTCGCCATGTACAGCTTCCTCGCGGACACCGGTTACCAGGTGGACCTGGGGGCGCTGCGGGCACAGTTCCCCACCGTCCCCTGGACCTCGTACGCCGCATGGGCGGACGCCCAGGACTGGCCGACGCCGCGCTCAGGACGACGTGACACATGAGCCTGTGATGTCACGTCGTGACCGGCGGCCATGGCAGTGACGGGCCGGTGCGTCGGGTCCGTCGGGCGGACAGCACGGTGCGGGCCCCTCCGGGCTTGTGCCGGAGGAACCCGCGCAGGGGAGGCTGTCAGTACTTCTCGGACTGGCCGCCGTCGATGGCGATGGTGGTGGCGTTGATGAACGACGCGTGGTCCGAGAGCAGGAAGGCGACCAGGTGGGCGACCTCCTCGGGGCGGCCGAAGCGCACCATCGGGTTGGACGAGACGAACTGGCGGCCCGCCTCCTCCCAGTTCACCGGGTCGATCTGCTTGAGCGAGCCCTCGACCATGGGCGTCATGATGGCGCCGGGAGCGATCGCCTTGACGGTGATGCCGTACTGGCCGTACTCGATGCCGGAGTTGCGGGTGAGGCCGACGACGCCGTGCTTCGCGGCGGCGTAACCGGACTGGTTGCCCACGCCGCGGATGCCGCCGACGGACGCGGTGTTGACGACGGCGCCGCTGCCCTGCGCGTGCATCACCTTCAGCACGTGCTTGAGACCGAGGAACACGCCCTGCAGGTTGATGGCGACGACCTTGGCGAACTCGTCGCTGCCGAAGTCCTCGGTCGGGTTCTGCTGACCCTCGATGCCGGCGTTGTTGAAGAAGCCGTCTATCCGCCCGTACTTCTCCAGGGTGGCGGCGACGTAGCGCTCCACGTCGGCCTCCGAGCTGACGTCGGCCGTGACGGTGAGCGTCTGGGCGCCGGAGACCTCCTCGGTCACGGCGGCGACGGTCTCCGCCAGGCCCTTCTCGCTGATGTCGACGAGGGCGAGACGCGCCCCCTCCGCGGCGAGCTGGAGCGCCGTGGCGCGGCCGAGTCCGGAGCCCGCTCCGGTGATGAGGACAACCTTGTCGGCGAATCGATCCTGCATGACGTGACCTCCTGTGGTGCTGCTTGATCTCGGGGGTCCGTCCCGGTGCGGCGGGCCTCCTACTGGTTTAGACAATACATACTGTCTCGTCATTCCCCGGCGGTACTGTTTCCGGGTGCCTCGCGGGCGTCCGGTCCCTCGGCCGTGCGTCCCCGCCCACCCGTATCCGCACCCGTGCCCGCGCCCGCCCCGCGCCCGCATCCGGAAGGACGCCGACCATGTCCCCAGCCGCCCCGCGCTCCCGGTACGGGCCCAAGCGCAGCCCGGAGATCCACGCCGCCGTTCTGGAGGCGGCCCGTGATCTGGTGGCCGAGCTCGGCTACGCGAACGTGACGATGGAGCGCATCGCGGAACGTGCCGGGGTGTCGCGGATGACGGCCTACCGCTGGTGGCCCAACAAATCCGCCGTGATCACCGAAGCGTTCGCCGACCGTCTCGCCCCCGGTCCCACCCCGGACACCGGTTCGGCGGAGGGAGACGCCCTGGTCTTTCTGCGTCAGCTGGTCGAGCGGCTGACCCTGCTGGGCGGCCCCAGCGTGGTCGCCGGGGCCCTGGCGGAACGCGGCGAGCCCGGCCGCGCCGCGCTGCGCGACATCCTCCACGACCACGGCCGGCACGCCTCCCAGCTGCTCTCCCGCAGCATCGCGGCAGGCAGGCTGGACGCGGACCTGCCCCTCGCGCAGATCGTCGATGCCTGGATCGGTTACGTCCTGTACCGCATCGTCTTCCTGGAGCAGATCCCTACCGAGCAGGAGCTGACGCTCCTGGTCGCACGCTCCCTCGGCGCCGCCGCGTCGTAGCCGGATGCGCGGCGGAACGGCCGAACCGACGGAGGAGCCGTCGTCCGGCGGCCGGCGGTGGACCGGCAAAGGTGCGGGCGGAACGCAAGGGTCGGCCGAGGCCGGCACCCGGTACGCGACGAAGGAGGAGGCCGCGGCCCACGCGGGAGCCTTCCTGAAGGAGCACGCCCTTAGGTGATCTCGATGCTGAGCTGGGAGCCCAGTTCCTCGAAACCCAGTGCAGCCGCGACACGCCGGGAGGCGGGAGGGCGCGCGCGCCACTGCGGCAGCAGCCCGGCAGCGAGAGCATGAGCGACCGCCGCTGAGCCCGTCACTCGCGCCAGTCCTCGCCCGCGCGCTCCTGGCGCCGTCAATACGCTGATATGGGCTGTCCGCCTCGGCCAGCCCCGATATCCCGCGGCAGCGACCACCTGGCCGTGCTCGCGGACCACGAACGCGGGCGACGTCATCTCGTCCAGAGCGGCCTCACCGGCGTCCTCATGACCAGCCACCTGCTCCAAGCTCCGCACATCCGGATGAGCGGCTGACAGTTGCTCCACCGTCGACGCACGAGTCTCCGCCGACCGGAATCCCGCCGCGGACACGTAGGACAGCGCCGCCGGCCCGAGCAGCCGAGCGACCGGAAGGGCCTCCCGGACCACGGCGCTGTCCACGACGGCCTCCACCGGCAGTCCCCCCAGTGCGTCACGAACCATCCGGGCGGTGCCGTCACTCGGCGCGGTCACGATCGCTGATCCGCCCAGGGCTACCACTCCGACCCAGCCGACCGGGCACAGCCCGGACCTCGGGGAGACCACCACGTTCACACCGCCCGGCGGGGCGAACGACACCGGCGCCCGGGCCAGGTGCTCCCAGAGCCCATGGGCTCGGACCACCAACGGATCAATCGACATGGCCCCGATCCTGCCAGCCGGAGCGAACCGAGTCCGCGCGTCCCACGATCGGTCAGGCGCGCACCACCCCGGTGAACGCGCCGTGGCCCACGCCCGGGCGGGTGACCGCGAGCCAGCCGTGGCCGCGCAGGGTGGTGGCGGACCCGACCTCGGCCGGCTCGATGGAGAGGGAGTAGGCCGCGCTGTTGACGTCGCATTCCATGGTGGCGTTGGGTTCCTGGTCTTCATCGGGGTCGTAGTCGGGGTCGGCGGTGAGGGGTTCCTCCCAGTCCATGGGTTCGCCCCGCCACTCCGGGGTCTCGTAGCGCCAGTACCGGCGGCGCGGCACGCCGTCGAGGGCGACCGACCAGATCATCGAGTCGCTGTGTTCGTCCTGGCAGTAGAACTGGGCCTGTCCGCAGACCGCGCTGAGGCGGCTGAGGAGTTCGTCCACGTCCCAGACCATGCTTCCCAGCGGTGTGTTGGCGTAGACCAGCCGCCAGCCGTCCAGCTCCGGGGTGACGAACACCCGGTACGCCGTGTGCTCCGTGCCGTCGGGATCCATGACCACGGTGGTGTCGTTCTCCGCGGCGGAGAGACCCATGGAGATCGTGCAGGGGACGCGGTCGTGCAGTCCCATGGCCTCGAAGAGGCCCTCGTACGTCGCGCCGGGGACGGCCAGCCAGCAGTGGTCGGGCAGGGACTCCGGGGTGTCCTGGGCCGTCTTGATGCGGACGAGACGCTCCATGGCGCGGCGGTCGCGCTCGTCGAACTGGTCCATGCCGCCGATGAGGGCCAGGGCGGTCAGCGCGTGCCGCCTCAGGTGGGCGGGACCGTCACGGCGGATGGCTCGCAGGGCGGGTCCGGCGTGCGCGCCGATGGCTCCGACGGCCTTCTCGGCCCGGTAACGGACGTACGAGGCACGGTCGTCCAGAAAGGGGATGACGTCGGTCAGCGTGTCGGCGGCGGCCTCACCGAGGTTCTCCAATCCCCACAGGGCCTGGTACCGGATGTCCTTCATGGGGTGGGACAGCGCGGCCGTGTACTGCGGGATGCACCGTTCGTCGAAGCCGCGCAGCACATGGCCCAGTTCCCACCGGTCGGGGACCTCCTCGGCCCGGGTCCGGGCCTCCACCGCCGCGTCGAACCCGGCGGGGCCTATCAGACGCAGAGCGTCCCGCAGGCTCCACATGGCCGATCGGCTCACCGTGCCCAGCACGGCCACGAGTCCGGGCGCCGCGGCGGCACCCGGCTCGGCCAGCCGGCGGACGATGTCGGAGGTCGCCTCCCGGTCCCGTACGGCTTGTTCGAGTTCGGCGATCAGTGCGGCTTGATCCATACGGCAGACGATAACCGAGGGCACTGACAACGCCCCGGACTTCCAACACCCTTGTACCGTCCGCGTATTCGGACCCGTCGCCCCAGGGTGTGGGCGACTGGGTCGGGAATCCCGTCTCGTTGTACGTTGTACTTGCCCTTCTCGCCGACGACGCGGGCCCGAGGGATCCAGGACCGTCCATCGGCCCCCGTCCGCCCGTCCATCGGTCCCCGCACGACGCGTACGGGCCGGGCACCCCTTCCGTGGCGGGGTGCCCGGCCCATACAGGTACACGTACCGGAAGCAGCTGAAGCGCCGGAGCTACGGAGCTACGGAGGAGCTGCCGGAGGAGTCCGGGAGAACCGGAGCTACCGGGGGTGCCCGGTCTGCCCCGGCCGCCCGGTGCGCCGACGGGTCAGCGCTTGATCTCCTTGATCTTGAGCATCCGCGTGATGACCTTGTCCAGCTCGTCGTCGTTGAAGACGTTCTTCCAGTCGTCGCGGACGATCGACTCGCGGCCGTAGTCCATCGCGATCAGGCACGCGTCGGAGAACGGGTTCGACCCCTTCAGCGTGTTGGCCAGTGCCACCTGGGTGTGGCCGAGCAGCATCGCGCGGGCCGCCTTCTCCGGGACGCCCACCGTGTGGACCGTCTCGTGCAGGGCCTCGGTCAGCAGGGCGCCGACCATGCAGGCGATCGTCTCGACGAGGGTCGGCTCCAGGACCGCGAGCTGCTTGACGGTCACCCAGTGGACCTCGACGACCGGGGCGTACATCGTGGAGATGACGGCCTCGGCCAGCTCCTGGGCCTTCGGGTCCGCGGCCTCGGCGGCGGGCTCGAAGGAGGCGACGACCTCCTGCGGGGCGGCGATGCCGCCGAAGGTGTCGGCCCACTCCTCCTTCGTCGTGCGCTCCAGGAACACCGACGGGTGGCAGGGGTGCGCCACGGCGTTGTGCACGTCCGCGCGGCGGGTCAGCAGACCGGCGTACGCGGCGGCCGGGTCCAGGGTCAGCAGGATGGCGCCCGGCTTCATGACCGGGACGAGCTGCTCGGAGACCTTGCCGAGGACGACGTCCGGCACGGCGAGGATCACGACATCGGCCTGCGCGGCGGCCTCGGCGCCGTCGGTCAGCTCCCGGCCGAGCTCGCGGACCAGCTCCTGGCCCTTCGGCGAGTTCTCCGCGAAGAGCGTGGTGAAGTCGCTCTTGACCAGGTTGTTCGAGACGCGCTGGCCCATCTTGCCGGCGGCCCCGATGACGGCAACGGTGGTGGATGCGGTCGTGGTTTCGGTGGCCATTACTTGCTCCTCATGAGGGTGTTGATGCTGTGCCGGGTCCACTGGTCCTCCAGGCGGGCGGTTTCGGTGAAATCGCCCTGCCAGGGGAGCCAGTGCTCCACGATCTGGTTGATGCCCTTCCCGTCCGGCCGGACCTTTTCGATCATGTGGTCGTAATCGAGGAGGCCCTCGCCGAGAAGGCAGCCGGCGAAGGTGAAGCCGACCCAGCCGTCACGGCGGGAGAACGAGAAGTCCTTGACGTGGATGTTCACCACGTAGGGGGCGGTGGCGTCGACGACGTCCACCGGACGTTCGAGCCGGGCGACACTGTTGCCCGGATCGAGGACGACGCCCAGGTGCGGGCTGTCGACGCCGCGTACGACGGCCAGCAGGTCATCGGTGGAGACCTGCTCGTACGTCTCCAGGCCGAGCGTGACGCCCGCCTCGGCGTACGCGGGGACGGCCTCGCGCAGGAGCGCGGTCGCCTCCGGCACCGACGGCTGGTGGTCGGCCGTGTTCAGCATCGAGCGGACCAGGGTGACCCCCAGACGCCGCGCGATACGGAGATAGGTGCGCAGATGCTCCGTGCGCACGCCCCGGGTGCCCAGCTCCAGCGTGATGCCGTACTCGGCCGCCGTGGCGCGCACCGCGTCCAGCTGCGCGTCGTCGAACGTCTCGATCAGCGGGTAGTCGCAGATCTGGAAGACCTCGCCGCCCAGATCCCGGGTCTGCGCGAGCATCTCGTGGACGGTGAGAGGCTGCGGGGCCTTCTCCGAAATCCGCCAGAAGAAGGCGTAGGTGCTCAGTCCGTAGGCCATCAGACCGCTCCTTCCAGGGAAGGTGAGCCGTGCGGGGCCGCGGTCGTGCCGGAGGGGGAGCCGTGCAGGGACAGGGCCTCGTCGAGGATCCGCTCCACCGCCGCCGGGTCGTGCGCGAAGCGGCCCAGGAACAGTCCGCCGACGCCCGTGCCCAGCTCGGTCAGCAGGCCGGGGCCCGCGCTGCCCCCGTAGATGACCCGGCTGCCGGCGAGGGCGGGCTGCGTCGCCAGCCAGGCCGTCAACGCCTCGCAGACCGTGCGGATGTGCTCGGGCGAGGCCGGTTCGGGAGCGCCGATCGCCCACTGCGGTTCGTACGCGACGACGATCGGGGCCGGGGCGCCGTCATGGGCGGCGGTGGCCAGGACGCGCTGCGTCTCGGCGACCGTGCGGGCGGCGGCTTCGGCCGGGGCGACCCGGTCCAGCTCGCCGACGCACAGCACGGGGGTGAGGCCGTTGCGCAGGGCGGCGGCCGTCTTCGCCGCCACCACCGTGTCGCCCTCGCCGAACAGGCGGCGGCGCTCGGCGTGCCCGACCTCGGCGTAGCTCGCGCCGATCTCCTTCAGGTGCGCGCCGCTGACCTCGCCCGTGAACGGGCCGGTGTCCTCGGTCGCCAGGTCCTGCGCCCCGGTCCGTACCTCCGTACCGGCGAGGATCCCGCTCACCGGGACGATCGCGGGGAACGCGGGCAGCACGAACAGCTCGGCGGTGCCGCTCGTCACGGCGGGGTGCCGGGCGGCCGTGTCGGCGATCCGGCGTGCCCAGTTCAGCGTCTGGTGGTGGCCGAAGTACATCTTCAGGCTCACCCCGATCGTGACCCGGGCAGGAGTATGCGAGGCGGCGGACATCAGGCTGCGGCTTCCTGCTGGTTCTCGTAGTCGTTCATCAGCGCGACCTTGGCGGCGGACGCGGACGCCTCGTCGAAGCGGTACGTCAGCCACTCGGCGGCCAGCCGGCGGGCCAGCTCCAGGCCGACGACGCGCTGGCCGAACGTGAGCACCTGGGCGTTGTTGGAGAGCACCGCGCGCTCGACGGAGAACGAGTCATGGGCGGTGACGGCCCGGATCCCCTTGACCTTGTTGGCCGCGATGGCGACCCCGAGGCCGGTGCCGCAGACCAGCAGGGCGCGGTCCGCCTCGCCGCGCGCGACCATTTCCGCCGCGGCGATGGCGACCTTCGGGTAGGCGGTGTGCCCGTCGGCGTCGACCCCCACATCGGTGACGGTGACGACGAGGTCACTGGCCTCCAGGTCCTTCTTGAGGGCTTCCTTGTACGCGTAACCGGCGTCGTCGGAACCGACGACGATACGGAGCTTGTCGGACCCGGGCTGGTCGGGCTTCGGCTGGTCGGACATCAGTGCTTCTCCAGAGTCGTTGCGAGAACGGGGTGGACTGCGCGGACGATCAGTGCCAGGGAGTGGGCTCCGGCGTCCGGGGTGCCGAGGCTCTTCTCGGCGTGCGGACGGGCCCGGCCCATCCGGGGGAGCAGACCGGCGGTGGCCTTCGCGGCGGCCTCGGCGGTGCCCGCCGCGGTGTCCCAGGCGGCGGTCAGGGGCAGGCCCTCACCGGTGGCGGCGGTCAGGGCGGCGGCGAAGGGGACGAGGACGTCGACCATCGTCTTGTCGCCGACCTCGGCCCCGCCCAGCCGCATGACGCCCGCCGAGGCATCCGCGACCCCGGCCGCGACGGCGGGGGCCGTGGGCCGGTCGGTGTCGCCGAGCGCGGAGCCGATCGCCCGCAGGATGACGCCCCACAGGGCGCCGGAGGTGCCGCCCGCCCGGTCCGCCCAGGCATCGGCGGCGCGGAGGAGCAGCGTGCCCGCGCCCGCGCCCAGCTCCTCGGCGCGGACCGCCGTCTCGTACGCGCCCGTGGCGCCGCGCTGCATGCCGATGCCGTGGTCGCCGTCACCGGCGACCGCGTCGATCCGGCCCAGCTCGTCGGCGTGCGCGTCGACGGTGTCCTTCAGGGTGCGGAGTGCGGCGAGGACGGTACGGGCCGCCCTGCGGGACTCGTACGTCGCGGCCGGGACGGTCTCGTCGGTGGCCTGCTCCTCGGTGTCCGGGGTGACCAGGTCCGCGGCCTCGACCGTGCCCTTGCGGTACGCGGGGGCGTCCGCCGGGGCCGTCCACAGGGTTTCGAGTTCGTCGGTCAGCCAGCACAGGGTGAGCGAGACGCCCGCCATGTCGAAGCTGGTCACCAGCTCGCCGACCTCCGGGTCGACGGTCTGCACACCGGCCTCGCCGAGGAGCTGGGCGACCCGGCGGTAGACGACGAACAGCTCCTCGTACTTCACCGAGCCGAGCCCGTTGAGGATGACGGCCGCGCGCTGTCCGCGCGGGCTGTCGACGCCCCCGGGGAGCTCGCCCAGCACGGTCCGCACCAGCAGCTCGGCGGCCTCGTCCGCGGTCGGGACGTCCTGCTCGCCCATGCCGGGCTCGCCGTGGATGCCCAGGCCGACGGCCATCCGGCCCTCGGGGACGGTGAACAGCGGATGGTCGGCGCCCGGCAGCGTGCAGCCGGAGAACGCGACACCGAAGGAACGGGTGCGGGCGTTGGCCAGCTCGGCGATGCGGGTCACCTCGGCCAGGTCGTGCCCGGCCTCCGCGGCAGCCGCCGCCGTCTTGAAGACCACCAGGTCACCGGCGACGCCGCGGCGCTTGTGGGCCTCGGCCGGGGCGGCGCTGGACAGGTCGTCGGTGACGCCGAGCGTGCGGGTGGGTATGCCCTCGGCGGTCAGCTGCTCGGCGGCCTGCCCGAAGTGGAGGATGTCGCCCGCGTAGTTTCCGTACGCGAGGAGGACACCGCCACCGGTCTCGGCGGCCTTCGCCACCTGGCGGACCTGGTGGGCGGAGGGCGAGGCGA
Organism: Streptomyces sp. NPDC058051; assembly: GCF_042885475.1. Lineage (NCBI taxonomy): Bacteria > Bacillati > Actinomycetota > Actinomycetes > Kitasatosporales > Streptomycetaceae > Streptomyces > Streptomyces sp. NPDC058051. The sequence continues at coordinate 31,237 of NZ_JBHVRW010000017.1, read as the reverse complement.
AGACGTTGCCGACCGCGGCGCCGTGCGCGAGGCCCTGGCCGACCAGGCCGGAGAAGGCCGGGTAGTGGCCGGAGCCGCCACCGACGACGACGGCGACCTGGCCGGGCGTGGTGCGGGTCGCGCGCACCACCCCGCCGGGAACCCGGCGGACCCGGCGCGGGTGGGCGGCGACGAAGCCTTCGAGTGCCTCATCGGCGAAGGCGGCGGGGTCGTTGAACAGGCGGGTCATCAGTGGGCTTCCACGAGGGGCCGGCCCTGGCCCGCGTCCCGGCCCCTGGACCGGTTGGCGAGCCACAGCATCAGCGCGGCGGACATGAGCATGAAGGCGCCGACCAGGAACAGCGGCAGGTAGTAGTCGCCGCTGAAGTCCTTCAGCCAGCCGGTGACGTAACCGGCGGCGAAGCCGGCCACGTTGCCCGCGGTGTTGATCAGGGCGATACCGGCCGCTGCGGCGGCGCCGGTGAGGAACTGCGACGGCACCGACCAGAAGACCGGCAGCGCGGCGAAGATCGCGCAGGCCGTGACGGTGATGACCGCGACCGTGGCGGCGGGCGAACCCATGTAGAGGGCGAGCGGGATGGAGATCCCGCCGACGATCGCCGGTCCCGCGATGTGCCACTTGCCGACGCCGTGCCGGGTGGCGTGGCGCGACCAGAAGAAGAGGACGACCGCGGCCGGGAGATACGGGATGGCCGTGATCAGGGCCTTGTCCATGACGCTGAACGAGGTGCCGAACTGGTCCTGGAAGCCGCTGATGATCGTCGGCAGGAAGAAGGCGAGGGCGTACAGGCCGTAGATGAAGCCGAAGTAGATCAGCGCCAGGGTCCAGACGCGGCTGTTGGTGAACGCGGCCTTCAGGGCCTCGCGGCCGTGGCTCGTCTTCTCGTCCGCACCCGTCTTCGTGGCGTTCTCGGCGGCCAGTTCGGTCGTCAGCCACTCCTTCTCGGAAGGCGTCAGCCACTTCGCGTCGGCCGGCCGGTCGATCAGGTAGAACCAGGCGATGATCCCGAGCAGGATCGCCGGGATGGACACGCCGAGGAACATCACGCGCCAGCCCTCAAGGCCGAAGAGCCCGTGCTGGTTGATGAACCAGCCGGCCAGCGGAGCGCCGATCACGGTGGTCAGCGGCTGGGCGAGGTAGAAGAGCCCGAGCACCTTCGTGCGGTGCCGGGAGGGCACCCACTGGCTCAGGAAGAGGATCGCGCCGGGGAAGAACCCCGCCTCGGCGACACCGAGCAGGAAACGCAGCGTGTACAGCTGCCCACTGTCCTGCACCCAGGTGAACAGCAGCGCGACGATGCCCCAGGACACCATGATCCGGGCGAGCCAGCGACGGGCGCCGAACTTGTGCAGCGCCATGTTGCTGGGCACTTCGAGAATGATGTAACCGATGAAGAAGATTCCCGAGGCGAAGCCGAACTGCGCGGCGGTGAGGGCGAGATCCTGCCCCATGCCGTTCGGCTCCGCGAAGGACACGGCCGTGCGGTCCAGATAGTTCACGAAGAACATCAGGGCCACGAAGGGGACGAGCCGGATCGAGACCTTCTTGATCGTCGATCTCTCGACGGCCGATCCCTCGACTGAATGCGCGGTGGCGCCCATGGAGACTCCTTGATTCCCGGACCGCTTTGTCCGGCTCTATGCCACACGTCGGCATGGTGGCGAGATATCCGAAACGCCCATGTCCGACCCGCTGACAGAGACACGCTAGCTCCGAAAACAAAATTGGTCACCAATTAACCAAAGTGACGTACGTCGCTCCGACGAGCACATTGACAGGACCGATGAGCGCGCTAGAGTCCGCCCGCCCCACCCGGGCGCGGCGATGTCTGATGTACTGGGCGACGTGTCCACGCAGCCCCAAGAGCCCGATCTGACGTCACTCCTGCGCCCCGTCGTGCGGGAGTCCTCGGTCAGCGAGGTGGCCAAGCGGCTCCTCGACCACCTCTCCGAGGGGAACCTGAAGCCCGGTACGCGCCTGCCCGCCGAACGGCAGCTCGCCGACGCGCTCGGGGTCGCGCGCTCCAGCGTGCGCGGGGCGCTCTCCGCGCTGGACGTGCTGGGCATCATCGAGATCCGCCCGGGTTCGGGGTCGTACGTGCGCGAGGGGACGTCGGAGTTCCTGCCGCGCGCGATCAACTGGGGGCTGATGCTCGGCCAGCGGCGCACCCGGGACCTGGTGGAGGTCCGTACGTTCATGGAGGGCATGTCGGCGCGGCTCGCCGCGGACCGGGCCTCCGTGGAGGACGTCGAACGGCTCGCCGGTCATCTGGAACGGATGCGGGAGGCGGGGACGGACGTCAAGGCGTTCATCGACGCCGACATCGCCTTCCACCTGGAGACGGCGAACATCGCCCACAACTCCGTACTCAGCGACATCCTGCACTCGATCCGGGCACTGCTCCAGGTCTGGATGGAGCGGGCCGGGGACATCGAGGGCACGGTCAGCGGAACGCTCCACGAGCACGGCGCGGTGCTCGACGCGATCCGGGCCGGTGACCCGGAGGCGGCGGACGCCGCCATGGCCGAACACATGCGGCTGGCGAGCGAGCGGCTGAACCTTTCGCTGGAGAGCGACGCGGAACGGTAGGGTCCGCCAGGGACGACGGAACCGCCCCCTGGCGTCAAGGAGTCCCTGGTCCGGGGCGCGCGCCCCGCTCGTATGCTCGGTCCATGACCGATCCTCAGCGCGGACGTCCGACCACCAACTCCATGCGGCGCGCCCTCAAGCGGGCCCGCGACGGTGTCGCACTCGATGTGACCGAGGCCGCCGTTCTGCTCCAGGCGCGCGGCGGGGACCTGACCGACCTCGCCGCCTCGGCCGCCCGGGTGCGCGACGCCGGCCTCGAAGCCGCCGGCCGCCCGGGTGTCATCACGTACTCCCGCAAGGTCTTCATCCCGCTGACCCGGCTCTGTCGCGACACGTGCCACTACTGCACGTTCGTCACCGTCCCCGGCAAGCTCCGGCGCGAGGGCCACGGGATGTTCCTCTCGCCCGACGAGGTGCTGGACATCGCCCGCAAGGGCGCGGCCATGGGCTGCAAGGAAGCGCTGTTCACCCTCGGGGACCGGCCCGAGGACCGCTGGCCCGAGGCACGGGAATGGCTGGAGGCCGAGGGGTACGACGACACCCTCGCGTACGTACGCGCCATGGCCATCCGGGTCCTGGAGGAGACCGGCCTCCTCCCGCACCTCAACCCGGGCGTGCTGACCTGGACCGACCTCCAGCGCCTCAAGCCCGTCGCCCCCTCCATGGGCATGATGCTGGAGACGACGGCCACCCGGCTGTGGTCCGAGCCGGGCGGCCCGCACCACGGCTCCCCGGACAAGGAACCGGCCGTACGCCTCCGCGTCCTCGAAGACGCGGGCCGCTCCAACGTCCCGTTCACGACCGGCATCCTGATCGGGATCGGCGAGTCGTACGAGGAGCGCGCCGACTCCCTCTTCGAGCTCCGCAAGACCGCCCGCGCCTACCACGGCATCCAGGAAGTCATCGTCCAGAACTTCCGCGCCAAGCCCGACACGGCGATGCGCGGCATGCCGGACGCCGAGCTGGAGGAACTGGCCGCGGCCGTCGCCGTCGCCCGGCACATCCTCGGCCCGTCCGCCCGCATCCAGGCCCCGCCGAACCTCGTCGACGCCGAGTACGCGCTGCTCATCGGCGCGGGCATCGACGACTGGGGCGGTGTCTCCCCGCTCACACCCGACCATGTGAACCCCGAGCGCCCCTGGCCCCACATCGACGAACTCGCCGCCAGGACGGCCGAGTCGGGCTTCAGCCTCCGCGAACGCCTCACCATCTACCCGGAGTTCGTGCGGCGCGGCGAGCCCTGGCTCGACCCCCGCCTCCTCCCGCACGTCCGCGCACTCGCCGACCCGGAGACGGGCCTCGCGAAGGAGGGCGCGATCCCGGTCGGCCTGCCCTGGCAGGAGCCCGACGAGGAGTTCGGCGCCACCGGCCGCACCGACCTGCACCGCACCATCGACACGGAGGGCCGCACCGGCGACCGCCGCGACGACTTCGACGAGGTGTACGGGGACTGGGAGGCGCTGCGCGAGGCGGCGGCCCCCGGCATGGTCCCGTCCCGCATCGACGCCGACGTCCGCCAGGCACTGGGCCAGGCCGCCGACGACCCGACGAAGCTCACCGACGACCAGGCGCTCGCCCTGCTCCACGCGGACGGCCCGGCGCTCGACGAACTCTGCCGGATCGCGGACACCCTGCGCCGCGACGTGGTCGGCGACGACGTCACCTACATCGTCACCCGGAACATCAACTTCACCAACGTCTGCTACACCGGCTGCCGTTTCTGCGCCTTCGCCCAACGGCGCACCGACGCCGACGCGTACACCCTCTCGCTGGACCAGGTCGCCGACCGGGCCGCGCAGGCGTGGGACGTCGGCGCGGTCGAGGTCTGCATGCAGGGCGGCATCCACCCGGACCTGCCCGGCACCGCGTACTTCGACATCGCGCGGGCGGTGAAGGAACGCGTCCCCGGCATGCACGTGCACGCCTTCTCGCCCATGGAGGTCGTCAACGGGGCGACCCGCACCGGTCTGTCCATCCGCGACTGGCTGACCGCCGCCAAGGAGGCCGGGCTCGGCTCGATTCCCGGCACGGCGGCCGAGATCCTGGACGACGAGGTCCGCTGGGTCCTCACCAAGGGCAAGCTGCCCACGGCGACCTGGCTGGAGGTCATCAGAACCGCCCACGAGGTGGGCCTGCGCTCCTCGTCGACGATGATGTACGGCCACGTCGACCAGCCCCGCCACTGGCTCGGCCACCTCAGGACCCTGGCCCGCCTCCAGCAGGAGACCGGCGGCTTCACGGAGTTCGTCACCCTCCCCTTCATCCACACCAACGCCCCGGTCTACCTGGCGGGCATCGCCCGCCCCGGCCCGACCGACCGCGACAACCGGGCCGTCACCGCCATGGCCCGGCTGCTGCTCCACCCGCACATCACCAACATCCAGACCAGCTGGGTGAAGCTCGGCACGGAGGGAGCGGCCGAGATGCTGCGCTCGGGCGCCAACGACCTGGGCGGCACCCTGATGGAGGAGACCATCTCCCGGATGGCGGGGTCGAGTTACGGCTCGTACCGGTCCGTTCAGGACCTGGTCGCGATCGCGGACCTGGCCGGGCGCCCGGCCAGGCCGCGTACGACGCTGTACGGAGAAGTGCCGCAGGAGCGCGTCACGGCCGCGACGGCGTCGGACGGTCACCTGCCGGAACTGCTGCCGGTGCTGCCGAACTGAGAGCCTGCCGGGTGTTCCCCGGGATCCGCCGGTGACCCCCGGGTGACCCCCGGGGGCCTTCGGGGGACACCCGGGGGACGGCCGGGGGCCTTCGGGGGATCCCGGGGAACGGCCGGGGGCCTTCGGGGGATCCCGGGGGACGGCTGAAGGTCAGAGCCGTATGCCGATCTCGCCGATGTTCAGAGCCGTACGACGATCTTGCCGATGTGCTGGTTGGTCTCCAGCAGGCGGTGGGCGTCGCGTATGCGGTCCAGACCCTCGAAGACCTCGCTGATCACCGGCCTGAGGCTGCCGTCCACCAGGCCGGCGCCGAGGTACGCGGTGACACGGCGCAGCCTGTCCGGGTCGGTGGTGAAGTGCGGGTTCGCGTACGTGTGGATGGTCAGGGGCCAGTTCAGGGGGATGCCCGCCGGGCGAGGGTCGAGCCAGCCGTAGGTCACGATCGACCCGCCGGGTGCGAGCGCGCCGCCGAGAGGGGCGAAGCCGGGGCCGCCGATCGCGTCGAGGATCACCTCCACCCCCTTGCCTCCGGTGAGCCGCCGGGCCTCCGCGACCACGGCCGCCATGGGCTCCGCGCCGCCCGCGTCACCGGTGACGATCACCTCCGCCGCCCCGCACTCCAGCAGCCCTTCCCGCTTCTTCTCGGTGCGCGTGGTGACGATCGGGATCGCGCCGGTCCGCCGGGCCACCTGGATCGCGGCCGTTCCCACGCCGCTGGAGGCTCCGGTGATCAGCACGTGGTCGCCCGGTGCGAGGCCGGCGGTCGCCAGGAGGGCGCCGTACGCGGTGCTGTAGGTCACGAAGGCCGCGGCGCCGGAGACCGCGTCGACGGAGGCCGGACGGCGCACGACGGAGGCGGTGGGCAGCACCACGGACTCCGCGTACACCCCCTGGGCGCCCATCTCGATGCGGGGTCCGGTCATCACCGGGTCGCCCACGGCCAGTTCGGTGACGCCCTCGCCGATCTCCTCGACGACGCCGGCCGCTTCGTAGCCGAGCCGGGAGCCGGGCAGCGTGGGCTGGTAGTAGTAGGTGCCGGCCCGGAACAGGGCCTCGGCGCGATTGAGGCCCAACGCCTCTACCCGGATGCGGACTTCGCCCGGCGCCGGGTCGGGCAGGACCTTCTCCTCGATCGACAGGACATCGGGGCCGCCGAGTTCGTGAAAGAGCACAGTGCGTGTGGTGGTTGGCATGGGAAAGACGCTAAGTCCGGTCCGCCGGACGCTCCATGTCCCCGGGTACGGGCTTCATGTCCGTACGTCCCGCGGGCGCGCATCGAGGGATACCGTTCGGACATGGACGTACTCAGCGACGCCGTCGCCGCGATGCGAACCGGACAGCCGCACTCGGCCCGCCAGGACAAGTACGCGCCCTGGGGAGTCCGTTTCGAGGGCTCGGAGGGGGCGGGCTTCCACGTGGTGCTCCAGGGCTCCGCGGTGCTGCTCCCGGAGGAAGGACAGCCGGTGGCACTCGGCCCGGGAGACGTGGTGTTCCTGGCCCGGGGCCTCGGGTACGGGCTGGCCAGCGCGCCCGGAGTGCCCCTGCGCGCGATGCGGCCGGAGCCCGACGGAACCTGGCCACGCCCGCGGACGCCCCAGGACGCCACCGGGCCGCGAACGGTGCTGCTGTGCGGCGCCTACCGGTTGGACCACCGCCGGGCGCACCCGCTCCTCACGGAACTGCCGCCCGTGGTGCACCTGCCCGCCCGGGTCGGAGCCCGCTCCTCGCTGCGCACGGCCGTGGACCTGCTGGGCGCCGAACTGGAGGATCCGCAGCCCGGGTCCGACACCATCGTCTCGTCCCTGCTCGACACCCTCCTGCTCTACATCCTGCGCGCCTGGTGGCAGAGCGAGAGCCACAACGACGGGCATCCGACGGGCTGGGCGGCTGCCCTGGCCGATCCGGCGATCACGGAAGCGCTGCACGCCATCCACGACGACCCGGCGCACCCGTGGACCGTGGAGGAGCTCGGCCTGCGCGCGGGGCTCTCGCGCACCGCCTTCGCCCGCCGCTTCACCGAGCTGATCGGGCGCCCGCCGCTCGCCTATCTGACCTGGTGGCGGATGACCACGGCCGGCCGGCTGCTGCGGCAGGACGACGCGCCACTGCGACTGATCGCCCAACGCACCGGATACGCCTCGGAGTTCGCCTTCGCGAAGGCGTTCAAGCGGGAGTACGGACTTGCGCCGGGGCAGTTCCGGCGCCGCGCCGCCCCCGAGCCGCATGATTCGACCCGGGCATCCGGGATCGGCTCGTCGCAGCATTCGAACCGGGCATCCGGGATCAGCTTGTCGCAGCATTCGAACCGGGCATCCGGGATCGGCTCGTCGCAGCATTCGACCCAGGCATCCGGGTTCCGCTCGTCGCAGCAGTAGAGGCCCGCTGAGCGGGGCGCACGCGGGTGCGCCCCGTCGCGGCTCAGCCTTCCCCACGCCCCGTCGCGGCCCGGTTCAGCCTTCCCCGCGCCCGTCGCGCCCCTCCGCCGTGGCGATCACGTCGTCCAGCACGTCCCGGGAGCGCAGCAGCTCGCTGATCATCCGGTTGATGCGGTCGCGCTCCACGGTGAGGTCGCCGACCAGGCGCTGGGTGGCGATCGCGGACGGGCCGCCGTCCGCATCCCGCACGCACGGCAGCAGCTCGGCGATCTTCGAACTGCACAGCCCGGCCGCGTAGAACTCCTGGATACGGATCACCCGGTCGACCGCCCAGGCCGGGTAGTCGCGGTGGCCGCCCGGTGTACGGTCGGCGGTCAGCAGACCCTGGGTCTCGTAGTAGCGCAGGGAGCGCTCGCTCACGCCCGTACGCCGGGCCAGCTCGCCGATCCGCATGGGATTCCTCGCCTCCGGGCTTGAACCTGACACCCGTGTCCTTCCGGGCTTGAACCTGACACTGGTGTCAATTCTTACCGTTCCGGCATGACGAACGCATCAGCTTCCCGGAACCTCTTCGAACCGGCCGAGCTCGGCCCCCTCACCCTTCCCCACCGGCTCGTGATGGCGCCGCTGACCCGGAACCGTGCGACCGTCGACGGAGTCCCGACCCCGCTCATGGCCACGTACTACGCCCAGCGCGCCTCGGCGGGGCTGATCATCGCGGAGGCGTCCACACCGAACGCCGAGGGGCAGACGTATCCGAACATCACGGCGATCCACAGCCCGGCCCAGGTCGAGGGCTGGCGCCGGGTCACCGAGGCGGTCCGGGCGGAGGGCGGCCGGATGATCCTCCAGCTCCAGCACGGAGGGCGCGTCGGTCATCCGGACACGAGCGGTCTGGTGCCCGTCGCCCCGTCGCCGATCGCGCTGCCCGAGACGATCCACACGCCGGACGGGCGCCGCCCCTCGGTCGTCCCCCGCGAAATGACCGTCGAGGACATCAGGAGGACCGTGGCCGACTTCGCCGCGGCTGCCCGCAACGCGATCGAGGCGGGCTTCGAAGGGGTCGAGGTGCACAGCGCCAACGGCCACCTGCTCCACCAGTTCCTGGCCCAGGGAACCAACCGGCGCACCGACGCCTACGGCGGGTCCGTGACCGGCCGCATCCGCTTCGCCGTCGAGGTGGTGGAGGCCGTCGCGGAGGCGATCGGCCCCGAGCGGGTGGGTGTGCGCGTCTCACCGGGCAACACGGTCAACGGCATCGACGAGGGCGACACCGAGGAGATCTACCCCGCGCTCGTCACAGCCCTGGCCGGCAGGGATCTCGCCTATCTGCACATCGGGTACGCCGACCCGGAGAACCCCGTCCACCAGCGGATCCGGAAGGACTGGCCGGGCACCCTGATCGCCAACCCGGTACTGCCCCGGGGCCGCATCCCCGACGACGGCGGCCTCGCCGCCGGCGAACGGCTGCTGGCCGCCGGCGCCGACCTGATCGCCCTGGGCCGCCCCTTCCTCGCCAACCCCGACCTCATCCACCGCATGCGCACCGGCGCCCCGATGAACCAGGTCCGGGACGCGTACCTGATGTACGTGGGCGGGGCGACGGGTTACACGGACTACCCGCCGCTGCCCGCCGACGAGTGAGGGGGAGCGGGGCCCAGGCGTTGCGGTGGTGCCGGCCGGAGGAGTTCTTGCCCGGTGCGACACGGATCCGGGTAATCTTGCTCGGCGTCGTACTGCGAAAGCTGAACACGGGGGTGTCGGTGCGCGAACGCCGAAGGCACGGTACGTACGGGTACCGCCCTACTGGGGCGGGGCGTTCATGACCACCGAAATCGGTTCCGCAATCGGTGTACGACAGTCGGTCAGCCTCATCATCCCGATCCGCGTTCCCGCCGACCCGGAGTCGTGGACGGAAGGGCCTATCCCCTTCGAGACCGCCGGTCACCGCACGGACGTGGCCGCACGGCAGACGTACTTCACACACGCCGCAGGACGCGCACTGTACGGAACGCCCGAACGGCCCCGCCGCTGGCATCAGTTCGTCGATGTCACGCATGGGGACATGCGCCTGCACGGCATGGAGATCCTGCGCACCCCGACCGCGGCGCACCCGCGGCATGCCTTGGCCATCCTGCACTTCACCGTGGGTTCAGCGGCGCTCCTGGATGTGCTGAGGGCGCTCGCGCACCGAACCGGAGCCGGACCCGATCCGCTCAGTGGACCGCTTGCTCCCGATGCCCTGCTCTCCGGTATCGCCTCACCGGCCACGACGGGGTCGCCCTTCGCCACAGAGCATCCCTACACCGTCGCCTTCCTGACCCCGGGGGACACCGAAACGCCGGCACTGCGCTCCGACGGAATCCTGCCGTCCACCGCGGACCGATGGCTCTGGGCCCTCGCGTCCCGGTCCAACGAGGCGGACTTCCCCACGGCACCGGAACAGTTGCCGACCCAGACCGAATACGCGGTCCGTATCTCGGCGGACTGGAGTGCTCTCGTCCTGCGGCACGGGGCCGCCTTCCTCGGCCATCGCCCTGACCAGGGTGACGGCGACTTCTTTGACTTCGCAGCCCTTCATGTGCGCTCCGTCTACTTGGACGCCCTGCTCCTGGGCATCGCCCAGCGGGACCACATCGACGAACTGACGGACGGGCTCTCAGGCGTCTTCGACGGCCCCGGGCTCGCACGCCGGGTCACCGATCTGGAGCGCGACATTGCAGGCTTCCGCAGCACCTACTGGCGTCAGCACCTCACGGCGCACGGCCCGGCCAATGAGCTGCTCCTCGCCTACCACGCGCAGTACCGATTGCCTGCGAGGTTCGAGGAGATCCTCGCGGAAGCCGCCGACTACTCCCGGCTCGTCCAGACCCAGGACGGACAGCAGATCGCCGGGGCGCTCGGCGTGCTCGCCATTCTCGGTCTGCCGCTCGGCACCGCATTGAGCATTCTCCAGGTGCTCGGTGACGACGATCCCGGTCATCTCCTGGCCGCCCTGGGCGCCGCTCTCGTCGCGACGGCGGCTGCCTTCACCACGCGTTACGGACGCCTGGTCCTCGCCTCGCTGCGGGGCGGTCCGAGCCCTGGAGAGTGACGGACAACCGAACTGCACAGACGTTGGATTGTTAGCATCGGGTACGAGCTGCCGAACAGGACACGGTCGACGTGACAGTCAACGAGGGCGAGTCGCTCCGACTTTACAAAAAGGCTCTGAGGTACGCCGAATCGGATCCAGAGGTGTTCCTCAGCACGGCACGACGAGCGGCGGAGTCGATCCTTTTGGACATTGCCCTACAGGAAGCAGTCGGTTCGAAGCCGACGCTCGAATCACTGCTCACGGTGCTCACCGGCAAGGGACTCCTGCCGCAGAAAATGGTTCTGGCCGTCCGTACCATTCAGAACTACGGCAACTACGGCAGCCACGCCCACGACACGTCGGGTGAGGAAATCTCCGCGGAGGACGTGCAGCCCTGCCTCAACGCCCTCACACAGCTGGCCGTTTGGTACGGACGCACCGCTTCGTCGATGGCGGAGAACGAGGGGCATGAGGCGCTGGCCGCCGTGCAGCGCTCCGCCGGGACGACGCGCCTGGCCGATTCGACCCTGATCGTGGTGAAGGCCCTGCTGCTGGGCTGCGGCTTCGAGGACGTCATGGCCAGGCACAACCACCGGGTGGTGCCCATACAACTGCCCTGGTCGGATCAACTGGTCCGGGATGTGGCACATGGACGGCTGGACCTCGCCATCTACAACGAACAGCGGCTGCACAGGATCGTGGAGGACGAGGAGGACCTGAAGGGCCGAGTGGTTCCCCTCGGCCGTGTCGGCCACTCGATGGGCGGCCGGAACTTCTACCTCCTCGCCGCACGCGGCGGCCGCTGGGGCCGGGCGACGGCCGAGGACTTCTTGGCGAATCCGGCCGGTGCGGAAATCGCCGTACCGAAGCACAGCGACATGTTCGCCAACGTCCTCACAGCCTTCTCCACCGACGAGGCGGGCCTCCACGAGAGGGGTGTCCGGATCCTCGACGTTCCGCACCACCTGGGCCTCGAACTCTTCCATCTGAACCGGGACGTGCTGGCTGTGGGCGGACAGAACCTGCGCATGCACGCCCGCGACGAGGACGACTATTTCGAACTGCTCAACTCCGAGATGCTGCCGCCCTCGACGCAGGCACGCTTACGTTCCGCCGCAGCCAATGTGCTCATCGCGAGCCAGGCCTGGCTCGCCGCGATCGGTACGCGACCGAATGACCTGTACCGGGAGCTGATGCGCCGGTTCCATGACCTGGGTGCCGACCAGGACCGTTTCGAGACCGTCGTGGACGACTTGGTCGCCCATGCCTCGTTCCCCCTCCAGAGCAGCCTGGCCAGCCGCGAACGGCTGGTACGCCATGTCCTGTTCGAGAGCTATCGCCTGGGGGATCCGTGACCGCCCCGAAGCGCGTTCTCGTGCTGGGGGGAACCAACTTCGACATCATCGTCCAGGCGGAGAAGTTCCCGGACGAGCACGAGAAGATCCGGGGCAACGAATGCGCGGCGCTTCCCGGAGGGTCCGCGGCCAACACAGCTCTGGGGCTCGCCCGGCAGGGCTGTGAGGTGCGGCTCGTCTCGGCAGTGGGGGACGACGCGCTCGGCAGGTTGTGCCTGGACGATCTCCGCGCCGGGGGTGTGGACACAGGGCTGATACGCGTGGACACCGCCATGAGGACCAGCATGGCGATCGTGATCTCGTCCGGCACGGGTAAACGGATGATGACCTTCCCCGGAGCGGACCGTGACCTGGCGTTCGGCGCGGTCACGGAGTCCGACGTGCGTGCGGTGAACCATGTGCACGTTGTCGGGGAACCCACGCCGGCCTTGAGCCGGGTTGTGGGCCTGGCACGCCGAAACGGCCGTTCCGTCTCGGTCGAATGGAACGGCCGGGACATGAGCACGCTCGCGCAAGGTCCCGGGCTGAATCTGATGAATGCCGACGAGTCGGCCCACCTGCCTGGTGCCTGCTCGGGTGATGCCGCCACCACTGCGCGTCGGTACGCGCAGCAACTGGCGGGAGATGTGATTCTGACCCTCGGAGCCGGCGGCGCGCTGTGGGCCGCCGCATCCGGCGCAGTGGTCCACGAACCGACCACGGCCGTGGAACCGGTGGACCGGACCGGAGGCGGTGACGCCTTCAACGCGGGCGTCATCGCGGGACGGCTGCTCGGCGAGCCGCCGTCGGCATGCCTGCGTAGAGGACTCGACGCGGCGTTGCATGTGATCACGAAGATAGGAGCTCATCCATGACCAGGTGGCTTGGTGTCGCGCTGCTTCCGCGTGCGGACCACACACGCTCGGCGATCCAGCTGCAGAAGAACCTGGGCGGCGACAACCCCCTGCGCCCTCAGCTGAGCGAGAACGGCAACCTGCCTCATCTGACGCTATTCCAGGGGCCGTTCGTCGACACTCTCGAACCCGAACAGGAGCTGGCGAGGATCAGCGCATCGGTGAGCCTGCCCGACGAACTGTCCCTCGCGTCCGTCGGCATCGTCCACCAGCCGACCGGCTGGCTGTTCATGTCCGTCGAAAGGCCCGTGCTTCTCCAGAAGTTGCAGGAAACGGTGGTGGACCGTCTGGCACCCCATCTCGACCGCGAGGCATTCGACACGTCGAAGGACACGTCGAGGTTCACGGAGACCGAGCGCGCGAGTTTCGCACAGTACGGGTACCGCTACACCGGCGACGCCTACGCGCCCCACATCACGCTGGGCCGGACAGAAGAGGCCACAGCCCTGGAACTGGTCCGGACAGCACCGGGGCGCCTGCACGTCCCCGAGGAGTGGACCTTCGACCGGCTCAGCTTCTACGTCATGGGGGAACACGGCGCCCACGCGGAGAAGGTCGCCGAGTTGCCGTTGGCCTCCGTATGAACCAGCAGCATGCCGCCCTGCACCGTGCAGCCCACGCCGCGGTGGATGCGGGGGCGGCGTGGCTGGCAGGGGAAGGGGCGGGGGACCGGTGGACGCGTGTGCGATTCAAGCCGTCCGGTGAGGAGGTCACGGCCGCCGACGTCGAGGTCGAGCGCCGGATCACGGAAGTACTGGCGGACCGCACGCCCGGCATCCCGGTCATCGGAGAGGAGACGGCCGAGACCGCTGAGGGCTCGCTGCCTGCCAGATGCTGGCTGCTGGATCCCATCGACGGCACGATGAACTTCACCCGCGGAGCACCGGGATACGCCCTTTCGCTCGCATACATGGAGGAGGGCTCGCCACTGCTGGGCGTACTCCATGCGCCGGCCCTCGGGCGGCGATGGAGCACTGCGGCGGCGGCCGCAAGCACCACCACGCGCCTGTCGAACGGTGCTCAGGCCCTCTCCCGGGCGGTCGTCGGGCTGACGGGGACGGGCCGCGGGAATCCGAAGGCGGCACGGCTCATCGGTCACCTCTACGACGAGGCATACCGCATCAGGATGCAGGGTGCGATGAGTCTGGATCTGGTCGGAGTGGCCGAGGGGTGGCTGGATGCCTGCGTATGCCTTGGTCCCAAGCCGTGGGACGTGGCGGCCGGCACCGCCCTGGTTCGCGAGCGCGGCGGGGCGGTGCTGGGGGCGGCCGGGCGGGTGTTCACCCCGGATTCACCGCTTCTGGTCGCGGGAGCCCCACGGCTCGCCCGCGACCTGATCGCCGTCTGGGAGTCCGTTGTTGTCTGAAAAGCTCAACAGCGCTCGTCCCGCCGGCCATGCCAGGCGGAGAGACCGGCACCGCCGTAGGCCCGCCCCGTGCGGGGGCGGGCCGGGACGGGGTGAGGCGGGCCGGGCCGGGCGAAGCGCCGTGCGGCCGGGCGTCACGCCGTGCGTGGGCTCAGCGCCCGGCGGCGAACCCCACGAAGGCCGTCCAGGCGGGGGCGGTGACGACGAGGCCGGGACCGGCCGGGACCTTGCTGTCGCGTACGGGGACGAGGCCGGGGAAGCCGTCGGCCACCTCGACGCAGTTGTTGTCGCCGCCGTCGCTGTAGCTGGACTTGCGCCACACCGCGGTGCTGAGGTCGGGGGTACGGCTCATGATCTGTGTTCCTCCAGGATCGTTCTGATGAACGCGAGGGAGTCCGACGGCGACAATGCCAGATCCCGGAGCCGATCGTAGGACAGCCGATAGCGCGTGACCTCGGCCGGATCTTCGATCAACTCGGCGCAGCCGTTGCCCTCCGTGTAGGCAACGGCGCTCCCGTCGTCCTGCCACAGCAGCGTCAGGGAACCGTCCATCAGGTGGTGTGCCCCGGCGGCGAAGGGGAGCACCTGGAGGACGACTGATGTCGTCTCGACCGTGTCGATGAGATGAGTCAGTTGTTCGTCCCACGCCTTGCCGTCCTTCACCGGGCGACGGAGCGCGTACTCGTCCACGATGATCCTGACCGACGGGGCCGGTTTGCGGTGCAGCAACTGCTGTCGGCCCAGTCGCGCTATGACCTGCTCCTCCACCAACTCGGCCTCGTCGTCGGTTTCTTGAGCCCCGGACAACAGCTCACGCGCGACCGCCTCGGTCTGCAAGATCCCCGGAATCCCCAGGGTGTATTTGTGCATGATCCGAGCCGTCGGCTCCAGCCGCATGAACTCCTTGTACTTGTCCTTGAAGACCTCCCTCCGGGCTGCCTTCCACAACTGCACCAGCAGTCCGTCCGACCCGTAATACCGGTCCAGGTCCTCCATCACCGCGAGCTTCGAGAGCCGCTGGCCCATTTCCAGCCGGTACAGATAGCTCTTGTCGTACCGCGTCTCCTCGGCGAGCTGACCCAGGGACTTCCCCGCCTTCTCCCGCAGGAACCGCAGCGCCCGCCCCAATGCCGCGCGCCCCGACTCCTCGTCCACATGCGCGAGTTCGGCCATGACGACCCCTCTCCATTGTCCCGTTCACAGGCAATCGCGTGCCTCTGCCGAGCCTAGGGCGAGGGGAGTGACCATGGGGACACGAACGGTCACCACCACCCCTGCGGGGCCGTTCCTTCCCGCCCCCGCCCGCTCCCCGTCGCAAGGAACGCACATGACCGACGCGCTGCTCCGCCTCCTCCCCTGGACGTCCCCCGAGGGCAAGCCCTGCTACCTCAGCACCGACAACCCCGACAGCAGGCTCTCCCGGCTGGCCGACGAGATGGAGGCCGACCAACTCGACTGCGGAGAAGCCGTGCTGGCGGGCGCGTCATCGGTGCTGGCGGACGCGGCAGCGGGCGATCTCGCCCTGCGGTTCGCGCTCACGCAGGTCCTCACGTCGCTACGGGAGGTCCTGGTCGTCGCGCACAGCCGGGGCGGACGTCTGCGCGACTGAAGGCCGACGACGCGGCGGGTCCGGAGTTCAGTGCCGACGGCACCACCACGGCACGGCACAACTCGCCATGGACGGCCCTGGGTGAGGCAGTCCACAACCTCACCGTCAGTGACCTGCACACGTACTATGTGCTGGCGGGGGCGACGCCGGTCCTGGTTCACAATTGCGGCGGTGCTCTGCTTGATCGAGCCCGCGAGCTTTATGCAACGCGGGCCGACGAGGCATCGACAGTTGCGGTTGCCCGAGTTCGGAACGTGAATACGGGTCGATCTGAAACGTGGGTTGCAACTGAACGCACGGGTCTGCCCAATGAATGGAGGGGTGGCAATGCGCCGCTGCGCGGCGAGCGCTACATCCCCGGGCAAGGCCATGCCGAGGCTACGATCATGAATCGCTTGGGGAGCCACTGGGAGATCACAGGGATGGCTTCGTCGACTAGGATGTGCCCTGCATGCTTCGCGCAAGCGACAGGTCCAGGCGTGGGCCTCACACCAAGCCCGATCGGCAAGGGCACCGGAGTGTCGAGTACTGGAAACACGCCATGGCGAGTGGTTCTAGGGGGTGGCGGCTGATGGACTTGTGGAGCCTGACCGGAGGGCTGTCTCTCGCCAGGATGCGACCCATCCTTGAGGTTGCGGGGGCCTCGCACCTGGCGGAGATCGATGACATCGTCGCTGGGTGCAGCGGTCCAGTAGTTCCTGGAGGTGCAGAGAAGATCGCCTCGCTGAGGAGCTGGCGAAGCGAGATCGGCGCCCTGGAGGACTCGTCTGACCCGTCATATTTTCAATCGACAGCTGCTGGCGTAGCGATTCTGGTGGCGTCGCAAGAGCTGCCTTCAGACGATCGCGAATGGAGGATCAGATCCAGCGTGGGGAACTTCTGGGATTCCTGCGATGATCTGTTGCAGGCCGGCGGCGGATACTCAAGGGCTGAGTTTCAGGGAATCAAGACGACTCTGCGGGGAGTTGAGGACATATGGCGCGAGGGTGATTTCCGCTTGTTGTCCGAAGAGGGGGCCGATGTCGCGGAATTGTACGCGGAACGCCTCTCTAAGATTCGCTCCAGTTACCCGAAGCGTCGGCAGATTGCGCGAGTCGTAGCGGAGTGTGCCGAGTGGAATACTCCGACAATTTCCCCGTGATTCCTGGCGGGGTTATCGGAATCTGGTAGCAGTGCGACGGAGCCCTCATCGACAGTGATGTCGATGAGGGCTCCGTGCCGTTTGACGGCAACGCTGACGGCAACGTCAGTGGACGGCGACCGCAGTGGGCGGGTCGTCAGGGTCGTCGCCCTGGCTGCCGAGGGCGTGGCCCAAGGCGTCGATGGCGTCCCGCTGGAGTCGGAGTCGTACGTGGGCATAGACGCCGGCGGTGACGCCGATGTGGGCGTGGCCCAAAAGCTCCTTGATCACGACGAGATCGACGCCCTGCTCCAGGAGCAGGGTGGCGGTCGAGTGGCGCAGGTCGTGGAAGCGGATGCGTCGGAGTCCGGCCCGTGCGAGGAAGCTGCGGAAGCGGCGTGTGAGGTTGGCCGGGTCGAGAGGCCGTCCGGTGGGCGTGGTGAAGACGAGGCCGCTGTCCTGCCAGGCTGACCCTGCGGTCTCGCGCTCCTTGTCGCGCTGCTGCTTGTGCTCCTTGAGAGAGCGGATGCACTCGGTCGGGAGCGCGATACGTCGCTCGGACGCCCGGGTCTTGGTGGGCAGATGAGTGAGGCCGCCGGTGCGGGTGCGCTGGAGTGAGCGCCGGATGCTGGCCGTTCCGGCGTTGAGGTCGAGGTCGTCCCAGTGGAGGCCGAGGAGTTCGCCCTTGCGGAGTCCGGTGCGCAGGGCGAGTTCGTACAGCGCGTGGAGCCGGTCGGCGCGGGCCGCGTCGAGGAACTGACGGGCCTCTGCCGCAGTGAGCGGACGGAAGCGCCTGGGCTGGTGCGTGGTGGTCTTGACGTTGCGGGCGACGTTTCGAGGCAGCTCGTCTTCGCGGACGGCGTGTTCCAGTGCCGACTTGAGCACCGAGTGCACGTAGGTCACGGTCAAAGCGGACAGCTGCTTCTGGCAGCATTCGCCGATGGCGCAGCACCTCTTCCGTTCGGTGTCCAGGCCCTGGGTGCAGCACTGGCAGGTGGTGCGGAGCCGGTCGAGGAAGGTGCGCACGTCCTTGGCCGTGAGGCGGGCGACCTTCTTGGTGCCGAGTACGGGGATGAGGTGGAGGCGGACGCAGGCGGCGTATCGGGTGTGAGTGTTCTCCCGAAGCCGGTGGACGGCGACGCTGCCGAGCCAGTAGGCGAGGTAGTCGCCGACGGTGCTGTCGGCGGTGGCGACGGGCAGTCCGCGGTTGCTGTCGGCGATCTTCTCGGCGAGTTTGTCGGCGGCTTCCCTCCGAGTGCTGCCGTAGACGCGGACGCGTTTGCGGCTGCCGTCGACGGCGAGGACGTAGCCGGCGGCTTCCCAGCGGCCGTCCTTTCGCTGGTAGATGGTGCCTTCGCCGTTGGCGCGGGCCTTCTTGCGCTTGGGGGCGGTCATCTGGCGGCCTCTTCCAGGTGGCGCTGGACGTAGTCGTCCAGGGCGTGGGCGGGGATGCGGCGGGTGCGGCCGATGTTCAGTGAGGCCAGGCGGCGGGTGCGCAGGAGGTCGTAGAGGGCGGAGCGGCCGATCTTGAGGCGGGCCATTGCCTCGGGGACAGTGAGGAGTTCGGTGTCACGCACCGGCTGTCACCTCCTGCTCGCGGGTCGGGCCGCCGCCGATGAGGGCGGCGAGGCGTTCGAGGTCGGGGGTCAGGCCGGTGCCGTCGTAGGCCCAGTGGGCGAGGACGAGGGTGGTCGGTGAGGGCGGAGGGGTGTGGCGGCGGTGCCAGGCGGCGCGGGCGGACCGGAGGGCGCCGAGGGTGGTGGAGTAGGCGCGGGTCTTGGTGGAGAAGTGGCCGCGGAATCCGAGCATGTGGGCCCACTTGCGCAGGTTCAGGTGCTTGAGGTCGTCGCGGGCGCCGAGGGACCAGGCGGTGCGGATCATGCGGGCGGCGTGCTCAGGCACAGACTCAAACCAGAGGTCGGTGATCCTCTTCAGCCGGTGGTCGAGGGTGCCGGTCGCGGCTTCGGTGCCCTTGGTGGCGTACTTGGCGACGTATCCGGCGACCTTTCCCTCGGTGATCGTGGTCCCGGCCTGGAAGGCGGAGGATCGGATGATCCTTGTGTCGATCTGCTCGCCGAAGGCGAAGGAGTGGGCGCGGCCGTTGATCGTGGGCCCGTCGATGTGGGCGCGGGTGCCCGCGATCCGGATGGCGTCGGCGAGGAGTTCGGGGGTGACCCAGGCGGGTGGTGGGGTGTAGCTGCCTGCGGGGCCGTCGAGGCGGATCACGGCATGGAAGTGGATCAGCCCGCGCTGCTGGTATTCGGCGACCTTGGCGTAAGAGACGCGGGCGACCTTGGAGAGCAGCCGCTGCTGGACACCGGCTGCGGCGGCGATCGTCCGGCGCAGGTGGAGCATGAAGCGGGCCCACAGAGCCGGGGCGTGGGCGTTCCACAGCACCGCACCCGTGTAGTCGTACCGCTCGGGGTCGAGCGGGGTGCCGAGGAGCGGGTCGCCTTTGGTGTGGGTGCGTCCGCAGCGGCAGCGGGTGGAGCCGTTGACGCGTCGCCCGTGGACGGGGCCGTACGAGGGTGCGGTGAGGGTGGCGAAGACGCGGGGGTGGGTGGCGACTTGTTCGGGGGTGTTCTTGCCGCCGCGCAGGCCGGCGGCGATGAGGTGGTAGGTGTCCTGGCGGTAGAGCTCGGCGCAGGAGGGGCAGCGGGTGGTGCGGCGGTTGCCGCAGCGGACCAGGAGATGTCCGGCAGGCAGCTCCTTGGACTTCAGTTCGCACAGGATTTCGCCGGTAAACGCGTCGATCTCGGTGCGCTGGCCTTCGAGCCGGATCGGCTGGGCGCACCCGCCGAGCGAGGACAGCTGCCGTACCACGCCGAGCAGGTCGCGGTACCCGGTGAACGTGGGCAGCGCGTGTGCGGCCGGTTCGGGTCGGGGGATTGTGGTGGTCGGGGTGTGCGGTGGCATGCTGGCGGGACCTCTCTGCACTGCGGCACACGTGTGCCGTGGATGGATGGGAGGGAGGCCCCGGCAGGGGCGAGGGTTTGGCGACTACACGCCCTTGCCGGGGATCACTTCGAAGCGGGACCAGGAGGCGGCGGTCACGCGGCCTTGTCCAGGTCGACGCGATCGGGCAGCTCGCGGACCTTGAGCCCTTCGGCGCACATCAGGTCGTTGATCTGCCAGCAGGCTTCGGTGGGCAGGTAGACCGAGCGCAGCCGGACGGGGGTGCGCATGTCGCCGACGGAGGCGATGGACACGCCCTGGGGCATGCTGCGGTCGGCGGCGGTGATGTCCAGTTCCCGGCCGTCGGGGAAGAGGTGAAGGTAGTCCTCGACGGTGTCGACGCGGTGGCAGATCCGGGCGGACAGGTTGGTGCGTACGGCGGTGGTGAGCACGTCGGCGGAGGGCTTCTGGGTGAGCAGCCACAGCCGGATGCCGAACTTGGCGCCCTGGCTGGCGATGGCCAGCAGCTCGGCCTCGAAGCGTTCGCGGGCCTTGCGGTCGTGGTGCCGGGTGTAGTTCGCCACCTCGTCTATCACCACGAGCAGCAGCGGCAGTTCGGGGCTGAAGTCGGTGATGCGGTCGGTGCGGCCGGACCAGAACAGCCGTTCCCGGCGCTGCATCTCCTCGCGGACCCAGCGCAGGATCTCGGTCGGCTCGTCGGGGTGGACGGCGTCGGAGACCTTGTAGGCGGTACGCCACCAGGGCGCGACCGCACCGAGGTTGGGGTCGATCACGATCAGCCGCACATCCCGCATCAGCGAGGCGTAGGCGAGGAGGGTGTTGACGGTGATCGACTTGCCGGAGCGGGTGAGGCCGGCGATGAGGGCGTGCGCGGAGTAGGCGAGGTTGAGCGCGATGGGGGTGCCGTCTTCGTCCCAGCCGAGCAGCACGTCATCGGTGGAGACGAACTGCCCCGGTCGGCACACCGGGGAGCCGTCCGGGCCGAGGAGTGGTGAGCGGATCACCGCCTCCAGCGGCTCACGCCGGAAGCCGCGCGCGACGATCATTCCGGGCTTGGGCTGGCTGATCCGGATGCGACGCATACCCCAGGCGTCGCACAGGCCCTCGTTCGCGTCCTGCCAGGCGCTCAGCCCCACCTGCGGCAGGGCATCGGCGGTGACGGTGACGCCGAAGGCGTCGGCGCGGGTGTGCAGGCGCGGCACCAGCACGCGCGGCTTGGCAGGTAGGTCCTGCGGGCCGTACTGCTGGAGCACGGTCGGGGTGGCGTCCTTGACCGCCAGGCCCAGCATCGGGGCGAGCCGCTTCCAGCCCCACCGCAGCCGCCGCGCCTGCCGCAGACTGACCCGGGTCTCGGCATCGGCCCGGTACCAGCGGGCGAAGCAGAAGCCGGACCAGCACAGCAGCCCGAGCACGCCGAGACCAACCACGGCCAGGAGTGCGAGCCCGAGGGGGGTGCCGGTCATCAGGCACCGGCCTTGGCGGTGACGGCGTCGGCGCGCAGGGAGATACCGTGCCGGTCCTTGCCGTTGATCTCGTTCTCCCAGGCCGACGCGACAAGTCCGGTGAAGACGACCGGCAGGCCGACCTTCAGGCCCTTGCCGAGACCCGGCTCCGGGACTTTCACGGTGATCACTTCGGCGCGGCCGTTGAAGGCGAACATCACGTCCACCAGGTGCAGGTGGGCACCGGTTACTCGGTCGATCGCGGGCTGCTGGCCTTCGCGGTCCTTGAAGTGCGGCCGGGACTCGGAGGCCAGGATCACCAGGGCCTGGGACTGGTCGATGGGCATGGTCTTCACGGCAAACCTCCAGGTAGAGGGGTGCGGGTCACCCGTGTGGGTGATCGCGTGCCGCAACCTTACATTCATTCCATCCGAAGTCCATCCCTATTGAGGTCCATCCATTCGCGCCATGGTCCATCCATCCGGCGGCTACCCTGACCCCGTGAGGCCGCTGAGCTGGTGAAACACGACAGGCAGCGGGCGGCCCGCGGCGGATGGAATCGGAATCGGACCGGGGATGGACATGGCTGCTGCTGACGAAGCACGCTTGACGTTCGAACGCATCGCGGACGACCTGCGGCAGCAGATCCGAGACGGCGAACTACGTCCAGGCCAGCTCCTGCCGACGCAGAGCCAGCTCATGCAGACCTACAAGGCATCCAGCCTGACCGTGCAGAAGGCCATCCGGCTCCTCAGGAACGAGGGCTGGGTCATCGCCCGCCAGGGGCGCGGCACATTCGTCACGCGCTCGGCCGACTTCGAGGACGCCTTCGAGAAGGTCGCCGGCGACCTCCAGCAGCAGATCTACTCCGGCGCCCTGGCCCCCGGGGCAAGGCTCCCGGCCCGCGAGGTCCTGGCGGAGCACTACGCGGTGCCGCTCAACGTGGTCACCAACGCCATCGCCCTGCTGGCCGGCAACTTCCTCCTGCGCTACCCCGGCGAACTGCCCGGCGACGAGGTCTACGTACGCGACTGGGACGACCACGGCTTCGCCACCCAGCTCATCCACGGCCGCCTGGTCCGCAAGATCAGGGACGGATCACTGGCCAGGGGAGCCAGGGTCACCGTGGACGACGTGGTCGACACGATCGGCGGCGACCCGGAATCCGCAGACCAGGCCCTGACCTTCCTCGCCCTGGAGGGCAGGATGAAGAAGGCCCACCAGCGGAACGGGTCGATGGCGTATGTCGTCGTGGGGGGCGAGTTCGGCACAGAGGTGCCGGTCACGGTGCAGCCGGTGGACGAGTCGGACGAAGCGTCGGCTGCCCCGCGGAAGGAGTTCCCGGCGGCGGCCGGAGTGGCGGATCTGGCTTACAAGCTGGAACGAGCCCTGGAGCGGATCGAGGAGCTTGAGGAGCGTGTCGAACGCCTCGAAGGCCGCGACGCGGACTGATACGGACACGTGAACGACGGCGTCCCCGAAGGCCGCAGGTTGGCTTTCGGGGACGCTGCGCGTGGATCGGTCAGGGCTGGTACTCGTAGCCGATGGTGAACCGGGGCGGCAGGCACCACTCCCCGTACTCGATGATCCCTTCCGCGTCCGACCATCGGTGGGCGCCGGCCAGGATCGGGGAGCCGACCGGCAGTCCCAGTGCGCTGGCCTCTCGGGCGTCGGCAGGGCGGGCGTGCATGTCGTCGCGGGCGTGGGTGATCGTGCGCCCGGTGGCTTCCAGGACGCGGGCGGACAGGCCGTGATTGCGGCCCGGGGCGGTGTTCAGCAGGTCCGGTACAAGGGCGGCGAATGGGGCTGGGTACCAGGTGACCGCGAACACGGTCCGGGTCTTGCCCCGGCCGGCCAGCCACTCGCGCCGGACCACTTGGTCCCCGGCTTCCAGGTCGAAGATCTCCGCCACGTACAGCGGCGGGGTGATCAGCTCGGCCGCCGTCACCCGGCTCGTCTCGCCCTCGGCCAGGAACGACTTCACCCGCTGGACTCGGGCCAGCCGGTCCCGCGCCGACAGTGTCCAGCGAGGGTCGTCGGCGACGTAGGTGCCGCGCGGGGTGGTGCGGATGAAGTTCTCCACCTGGAGGGCCTGCAAGGCGCGGGAGACGGTGGCGGCTGCGGCCTGCCACTGGCCGGCGATCTCCCGGTTCGTCGGCAGTTTGGCGCCCGGCTCAAGCTCTCCCGACAGGATGCGCTCCCGGAAGTGATCCGCGATCTTCGTGAACGTCTTGGGACTGGGCATAAGGCGTGCCCCTCCGTTGAGTTGACGTGATGTCAGTGGGAGCACACTAGTGCACTGTGAACCGTAGCGGGAGTGCTTCGGCCACTCGAATACTGAACTAGAGCACCGACCTGTCAAGAGGTCGGCCATGTGACGTTCGAGAGGTGGCGATGTGCATGACGGAGCCGACCAGGTACTCGACCCCGCCGGTCGAACTCCCCTTGCGCCTGGACCCGGAGCCTGCACCCGTTGAAGGCTGCGCAGGCTGCGCCGAGCTGGCCAACGTACGCGACCGGGCCCGCGCGGTCGGCGACATGACCACCGTCAGCGACTGCAACGTCTACATGCGACGCCACCCCGAGGGCCACCAATGAGCCCCCGTACCATCTACCGGCACATCACCCACACCATCCGCCACGCACCCGAAGGCGGCATCACTTACGAGGCGTTCTGCACCGCACCCGACTGCGGAGCCGAATCCGGCCCGCGCGATGAACAGGAAGCCGCACAGGACTGGGCGCTCCGCCACACCGGACGCACCGGCCACGACCTGTTCAGACGCGTCTTCACCGACCACGCCAAGGTCACCCGAGCCGAGTAGAACCACCACCGCCAGCCGGAACAGGACCCACTCGCCACAGGCCATCGCACCAGGCCAGCAGCCCAGCCGGACGCTCGACCACCGACAACGGCGTACCACCGGAGCAGGGTGCGTCCAAACTTTCTATACGTCTTCAAGGCGACCCGCTGGCGCGGGTCGCGCGCGGCACGGCCGCCCACCCGGCCCGCTCTCGGCTCCGCCACCGCGGGCCGGCCAGCGACCAGGCCGCGCAGAAACAGCGCAGCGTTGTGCCGGAAGCGAGGAGATGCCGGACGCGCCAGCACGGCGAACGCCAGGCCGACGGTGAGGCGACGGCGGGGAGTTGGCCGGGGCGGAGGCCCAGGGGTGGGGCCGGTCGGCTCCGTGGGCTTTACCCACCTCCCCGGGCCGGGGCCCGCGTCGGGCAAGGCCAGGGGGCCACTCGTTCAAATTCCGGGCAGGATCACGACCTGCACGAGTTGCCGGGCCAGCGTACGGCCCCCTGACCATGCCCGACCCCAACCCGGGCAGGACACCGGCCAAAGCCCACTCCACCGCCCTCACGCACGTAGCCGTCTGACGGCAACGCCGACGGCAACACGGGCGCACAACACGGCACTTCCACGCACCCCCGCGGACCGGCCGGAATTCGCTGACCAGCGAAAACGCAGGTGACGACCGCCCGGCGAGCACACGTACTATGTGCTGGCAGCAGCCATGCCGGTCCTTGTCCACAATTGCGGTGGAGCTGTTCAGAGCCACCCCACGACATGCGATTGTGCTAATGGCGCCGTACCGAAGGTGCGGAACGGCAAGCTCGCCGGAGGTACCCATCCGAATACGAACGTCCCGTTCGACGCGAATGGATTCCCTGATTTCTCCGCCTGGCGCCACCCGCAGGTGCCGGATGTTCGAATTCAACTCACTGGTAGTCGACCGAGGGACTTCAGGCTAGCCAATCAAGCGGCAGGGCTTCCTTCGACGCCGGCAGGATATACGTGGCATCATCATCAAGACCGTGGGCTCATGCAGCTCATCGAGAGGCAGATCCATGCCGACACCGGGCACACCGGAGGGTTCTGATGGCGGAGCTATTCGAAGTTAGCGACTACTACACGGGGCCTCGTCTCGACAGCGACATGATCCGTCGAGCAGAGGAGGACCTCGGAGTACGCCTTCCCCGCAGCTACGTCGAGGTACTACTCCTCCGGAACGGAGGTACCCCGCGGCACCGCTGCTACCCCACGCCGTTTCCGACTTCCTGGGCTGACGATCATTTCGAGATCAGCGGGATTCGAGGAATCGGTGGATCCTGGGGAATCGATTCGTCGTCCGGTCGCGGAAGCTCATACCTGATCTCCGAGTGGGAGTATCCGGAAATCGGTGTTGTGATTTGCGATACGCCTTCCGCTGGCCATGACACGGTTATGCTCGACTATTCCGAGTGTGGCCCGGAAGGCGAACCCGCCATCGCGTACATCGATGAAGACCGCATCCCTCGGCGGGTAGCGCATTCGTTTGACGAGTTCCTCGCGCGGCTAGTTCCTTGCGGTTCGATTAACTAGGTTCGGCGCAATTAGAATGAAAGGAACTGGCAAGTCGGCCCTTTCAGCCCAATAATCAAACGCCCCCTCCGTAATGCTGTTGCGGAGGGGGCGTTTGGTGTTTTGACGGCAACGGTGACGGCAACGTCAGCGGACGACGGCTGCGCCAGATGGGTCGTCAGGGCCGCCGTCGGCCGGGTCGAGGGCGCCGTTCAGGGTGTCGATGGCTTGGCGCTGAAGGCGGAGTCGGACGTGGGCGTGTACGCCGGCGGTGACACCGATGTGCGCGTGGCCAAGGAGTTCTTTGATCACGACGAGGTCGACGCCTTGCTCCAGGAGCAGCGTGGCCGTCGAGTGGCGTAGGTCGTGGAAGCGGATGCGGCGGAGCCCGGCCCGGCCGAGGAGTCGCCCGAACCGCCGGGTCATGTTGGCAGGGTCGATCGGTCCGCCGGTCGGTGTGGCGAAGACGAGCCCGCTGTTCTTCCAGCCCACCCCGGCCACTATGTATTCCACTTCCTGGCGTTGCCGGTGGCTCTTCAGCGAGTGGACACACTCGGTGGGGAGGGCGATGCGGCGTTCGGATGCGCGGGTCTTGGTGGGCAGGGAAGTCAGGCCGCCACTCTGGGTGCGTTGGAGTGAGCGGCGGACGCTGGCCGTATCACTGTCGAGGTCGAGGTCTTCCCAGCGGAGGCCGAGGAGTTCGCCCTTGCGGAGGCCGGTGCGCAGGGCGAGTTTGTACAGGGCGTGAAGCCGGTCGCCGTTGGCCGCATGAAGGAGTCGCCGGGCTTCGGCGGTGGTGAGGGGCTGGAAACGCCTGGGCCGGGGCGTGGTCGTCTTGACGTTCCGGGCGACGTTGCGCGGCAGCTCGTCCTCGCGGACTGCGTGTTCCAGGGCGGACTTGAGTACCGAGTGGATGTAGGCGAGCGTCAGCGGGAAGAGCAGCTTGCGGCAGCACTGGTCGGCGGCACAGTAACGGGGCTCATCACGGGCCGTATCGATACCATGCTTGCAGTACTGGCAGGTGGCGCGGAGCTGGTTGAGCCAGGTGCGGACATCCTTGGCGGTGAGCTTGGTGAGCTTCTTCTTACCGAGGCCGGGGATGAGGTACTGGTGGGCACAGGCGGTGTAGCGGGTGTGGATGTTCTCGCGAAGTCGGTGGATGGCGACGTTCTCCAGCCAGTACGTCAGGTACGCGGCCACGCTGCCCTGCGCGGAGGGGACGGGAAGGCCGCGGTTGCTGGTGGCGATCTTCTCGGTGAGCTTGGTGAGGGCTTCCTTGCGGGTGGTGCCGTAGACGCGGACGCTGCCAGGACGTACCCGGCTGCTTCCCAGCGTCCGTCCTTGCGCGGATGGGCCACAAAGCGGTCTGCGTCACCGGCGAGGAACACAACTGCGGCTCCCTGCGGAGAGTGGGTCTGTTGGCGTAGCGCCAAGTTGGTTCGCCAGTAAGTGGCGACCAGCAGAACTCGATCTCCCAGCGAAAGCTTCCACGGCCGGCCCTTGCGTGCCTGATTCTTGCCTTCGTGGCGCAGTGGGGTCACCAGCTGGGCGAACGCGCGCGGACTCAGGCCAGTGAAGGGGCTATCCAGGAGGGCTCCGACGCCGTGATCACGCCAGCCACACCAAGAACACCTCACCTGCGGCCTGGACGACCTGCACACGGTGCGGCTGACAACTCATGCATCGAAGGCCCGGGAGCTCATGTTCCAAGCCGACCCCATGTGTGCCGGGCAGAATGCGTTCATGAGCACCTTGGAGTGGTACCGGTCCCTGCTGTGCGAGGACTACGGCGAAGAGCTCACCGCGCGCATCCTCGACGACCCCGAATTCCCCAACTTCGTCGGCGAGGTTCACAAGCTGGAGGGAGGTGAGTTGGACGGAGTCGCGTGCGAAGTCGCGTGCCACGCGGTAGAGCACCTGTACGAGCATCCAGGCGATTCTGCGAACGACGCCTATGCCGAACTCAGACGACGCCTGCAGGAGTGAGTCCTGTATGACGCCGGAGCCGCCCGCGGACCGCACGGCGTGATCAGAGTTGAAGGATCAGATTGCAGACATGGGCACCGCCTCTGCTGACCTGGTCAACGCCATCGCCCTTGAGGCGGTAGCCGGCTCCCTTGGGCACCCCGGACTGGGATCACGAGTTGCGGGACACCTCGTAGGCGGAAGAAAGGCATATCGGCAAACTGCTCGCGACTTCATGAGCGGTGATGGCCCAGATTCAGCGATCGGCGTCAGTCACGGCAGCTGTAGTTCGTGACTCGTGAGGTTCCTGTCATTGTGACTGAGCGCTGTACTTGGCCCGGCTGGGCATTCGAGATGGCCCACAGGGCAGCGCCCGTGCCTTTTCACCGGGGATGTTGTGGGCTGCGGTCCGGCGCCTGCTCTGTCAGCGACTCCGCGTACGGTCAGCGCATGGTTGATCAGAGACCCCCTTTGTCGTGGGTATCGGACTTTGTGACCTGGGAGCCTGTCCTGCGGCTCATGCTGGCGGATGACACGGAGCGGCGTGCCGCCCGCCCGGCGCGTGTCGCAGGACGCATCGGTCAATACGGCACGAGCCTTGCCCATCGAGGGCCGATGTCTTCGACAGCGCGGACCGCAGTGAAGGACATACAGCGGGCACTCGCACACGGCAGAGTTCAGGAGATCGCATTCAGGGCAGAGGTCCACCCAGACGGAAGGGCCACGCTCGGGTTGGTCTGGCCTACCCCAGTCGTGGAACCGGCTTGTGGCTACCCGGACCTGGGAGTGCTCATCCTTGCCGACGGCGTCCTTCCCGAGCCCTGGCGCCGCCGCCCCGATCCCGCGTTCCGGGCGGTACCGGCACCTTCGGCGAACCCGGAGCTGCTGGAGCGGACGCTGCGCGAGCGGCTGCCGGACTCCATCGGCGCGACGGAAGAGGAGATCGCTGCCGCCGAAGCACGCCTCGGGGTCACGCTGTCCGATGAGATGAAGGTGCTCTACCGGGTCACCCGTGTGTACTCGGACGAAGACTTCGACTTCGAGGAGGCAGACCGGGCCGGCAGGGCGATCGGCTGCGAGGCTTCCGGACTGGAACATCTGCGCAGCGTCGACGGAACGGTACGCCACCTGGGCTGGGACCTCGGCGCAAAGCGTGCGGTAAGCGGCGGGCCGGACGCAGCGGTGCAGAGCCTGGCCGGCTCGCCGGGGTGGATCGCCTTCGGGAGCAACGGCGGCGACGAGTTCGCCGTCGACCTGACTCCCGGCCCCGCCGGACACTTCGGGCAGGTCATCCTGATCGATCACGAGCAGAGCCTCGGTGCCGAGCTCGTGGCTGATTCCCTTACCGATTTCGTTCTTGGCCGGATACGCAAGGAACGCCGTGAACACTGCGGAGAAGACCTTCCGGTGGCCAGGGTCGGCATCGGAGGCCTTGAGACCATCCAGGCAGCCGCCCATCCCGACTTGGAGGTCCTGACCATCGGCCTCCGGCACGGCGCACCGTTCAGCCTGGCGCCCCTCAGGGCCCTACCCCATCTGCGCACTCTCACCGCCTTGCCCGGCACGCTATCTGACCCCCTGGAGGTCGCCGGGCTACCCGGACTGGAGTTCCTGGAACTCGGCGCGCAGGAATGGCGCCTACTCCTGGACGCCGAGGCCGTCCCACGTACCCTGAAAGCCGCAGCCATCAAGGTGCGGGACCAGGACCACCTGCCCGTCGTGGCCATCGCCAACGAGATCCTGGATCTCTGGGACCGGCCTCGGATCGTCCAAACGCTCCTCTCGGGAGACCTCGGCCCTGCGGCTTAATCGGCGGGTCTGCACGAGGCGAGACGATCCGCGCCCCACGGGAGCGAGCGCTGCAGTTGGCCGGACGGGCCAACTGCAGCGCTCAGTCACAGTCATGCGATGGCCACTGCCGTGACGTTGTTCCAGCGGCGGTGGCAGTTGGCTGCCCGATGCTGGTGTCGGCGGCGCCAGTGTGACCAGCGGAGCGCGTGTGCGGGATCGGTGTCCTGGCAGGGGCGGGGCAGGACGAAGGCCCGGAGCAGGGCGAGGAGTTCGCGTGGGCTGACGGGCACCATGACCGGGTGGTCCTCGGGCTCAGCGAGGTTGGCGCGTTGCCGCTCGTGGAGGGCGCCAACGGCCAGGAACGCGTAGGCGAGCAGGCTCATCAGGCTCCAGCGGTGCCAGGAGATCCAGCAGGTGACCTGGCCCGTGCCGAGGTGGGCCAGGCCCTTGGCTCCTTGGAAGTCCTCCTCGACGCGCCAGCGGCGGCAGACCACGCTGACCAGCACCGATATCGGTTGCGGGTCGGGGTGCCAGGTGCGGTAGAAGGAGAGGGAGCCGGTGCGTCGGTGGCGCCGGATGAGGACCTGGCTGTGCCCTGCGGCCTGTGCGGGCGGGGTGTCGTCGGGGTTCACGTCGATCACCGCCCAGTCGTAGAGCCGTTCGCCCTTGGTGCCGTTGCCGGTCTTCAGTCGCATCCAGGCCCGCTTGGGTACCCGCTCCAGCAGCGCGGTGACCTTGGCTTTCCCGCCCGGGGTGGTGACGCGGTGGCTGGTGGGCACGGCGATCGCGTAGCCGTGGCCAAGGGTGCGGATCCGGGCGCGCAACCCCCGGCCGCCGTAGACCTCGTCGGCCGCCACCCATGCGGTGCGGATGCCCGCGGCGTGCGCCTCGGCGAGCATGTCGCCGGCCAGTTGCGGTTTGGTGGCGAACGCCGTCTCGTCGGGCACCCCGGCCAGTTCACGGCGTTCGTCGTTGCCGGCCCATGCCTCACCGAGGTAGAGGCGGCGGTCGATCAGCGCGTGGCCCTGCGCGCTCACGTAGGAGAGATGTACCGCGACCTGGCACAGTCCGATCCCGCCCAGGGCGCCGGAGTACTGCCGGGCCGCGCCGACCGCGTCAAGGGAGGACTTCTCATCGCCTGTCTCGTCCACCACCAACATCACTTCCCGGTCGCCGAGTTGCTCCACTGTCCAGGCCGCGGCCGACCTGCGTATCGCCTCGGTGTCGAAGCGGGCCCGGGACAGGAAGTGCTGCAGCACGTGCGGGCCGGCGTGCCCGATCGCCTCGGCCAGCGACCAGCAGTTCGCCGAGTCCTTGACCATCAGCAGTCCCTGAACCATGTTCCGGCAGGTCAGCCGGGGCTCCCGGCGCGGGAAGCAGCTCGCCACCCGGCCCATCAGCCCCTCGAAGGACTCGTCCCACAGGGCGTGTACTACCGTGGCCTGCGCGGCGACCGCTTCGTTTTCCGTCTTCATAAACGATCACGATGCAGGTGGCCGCACCTCTGCCCGCAGGCACCCCATCCACCACGCTGACCAGCAGCGTTGCCTTACGCCTCACGAACTACAGCTGCCGTGTCAGTACGGGCAGTGGCGGTATGCATCGCTTCGATCCATCCACGGGGTACTACGAGCTCATAACACGATCTTGCTGAAACGTCCTGGTGGGCCGTAACCGGTGTGATGATTCGGCCGTTCGAGAAGGTGTGGGTACTCGACCGTGGAT
>NZ_JBHVRW010000016.1:0-178698 GCF_042885475.1 Streptomyces sp. NPDC058051 | reverse complement strand
GGCTCGATCCGCACCGCGGTGCGGATCGAGCCGGTCCGGCGCCCGTGCCGGCCCTGCGCCGCCCTACTCGACGCCGATCAGCAGCGGACCGCACTGACGGCCGCCCCGGTACACGACCGTGTCGACCGCCAGATAGCCCTCGCGTACGTGCTCCTCCAGCGCGGCGGCCAGGCTGTCGGGGACGTCCTCGCCCAGGACCAGCGTGACGAGTTCGCCGCCCGCCGCGAGCATGCGGTCCAGTACCTTGCGGGCCGTTTGCGGTACGGCCTCTCCGATGACGGCGACATCGCCGTCGATCAGGCCCAGGATGTCGCCGGCCTGGCAGATGCCCGCCATGGTCCAGGACTGCCGCTCGGCGACGGCCAGTTCGGCGTACCGGGTGGCACCGGCCGCGGCGGTCATGGCCACCACGTCCTCGTCGAAGCTGCGGTCGGGTTCGTGCACGGCGAGGGCGGCGATGCCCTGGACGGCGGCCCGGGTCGGGATCAGGGCGACCCGGACGCCCTCCGCGCGGACCTGTTCGGCCGCGGCCGCGGCGGTGTGGCGCAGCTCCGCGTCGTTGGGCAGCAGCACCACCTCGCGGGCGTTCGCCCGGCGGATCGCGTCGACGAGTTCGCCGCTGGCGGGCGGCTCCCCGGGGCGCGCCAGGACCGTCGTGGCCCCGGCTTCCTCGCACAGGCCGCGCAGCCCGTCGCCGGGCACCACCACGACGACCGCGCGCTGCACGGGTTCGGTGGGGGGGTGTACCCGGTCCGCGCCGAAGTGGGTGATCCTGATGCGGTACGGCCGTCCGGCCTCGACGCCGGCCTCCACCGCCGCTCCCGCGTCGTCGACATGCACATGGACGTTCCACAGCCCGTCGCCGCCCACCACCACGAGCGAGTCGCCGAGCCCGTCGAGCCGGGTCCGCAGCCGGTCCACGGCGTCGTCGCCGGCCTCCAGCAGGTAGATGACCTCGAAGGCCGGCCCGCCCTCCGCGCAGTCCTCCGGCATCGTGACGACGGGCACGGGCACGGCCCCGGTGCGCTCGGAAACGACGGGCACAGCTGCCCCGGTGCGCTCGGGCGCATGCCCGCAGACCGCTTCGACGAGCGCCCCGAGGACCGTCACCAGACCCTTCCCCCCGGCGTCCACGACACCGGCCCGGCCGAGGACGGCAAGCTGTCCGGGGGTCGCCTCCAGAGCCGTCCGCGCCCCGTCGTACGCCGCCCGCGCCACCACCGCGGTCCCGGCGTCGTCCTCCGTGCGCGCGGCGGCCTCGGCGGCTGCGTCGGCCACGGTCAGCACGGTGCCCTCCACGGGGTGGGCGACGGCCTCCCGGGCGGCTCCGGCGGCCGTGGCCAGTGCGCGGCGCAGATGGTCCGCGTCGTGCCCCTCGGCCAGCACGCCCGCCATCCCGCGCAGCAGTTGGGCCAGGATCGTGCCGGAGTTCCCGCGGGCGCCGATCAGCGCTCCGTGCGCCATGGCCCGTACCGCGTCGGCGGCGGCGGGCACGGTCGTACCCGTCTCGTGGGCGGCGAAGACCGCTTCGACGGCCTGGGACGCCGACTCCACGGTCAGGTAGAGGTTCGTTCCGGTGTCCCCGTCGGCGACGGGGTAGACGTTGATCGCGTCGATCGCCTCGCGCTCCCGGCCCAGTGCCCGAAGGGCCAGTGAGCACCAGGTACGCACCGCGACGGCGTCCATGTCGTCGGCGGTCTGCGGCACCTGTCGGTCCTCCTCGAAGATCGGCCGTGGGTGGCCGGCTGCACCGCAGGGTAGCGCCGTGCGCCCGGTCCGGCGGGGACAGGGGCGGGGCGGGGGGCGGCGGAACCCATGGTAGTTTCGTTGTGCCGACGCAGCCGTTGTATGCTGCTTCGGTTGCCCGATGAGAATCGGGCCATTCCTCCGGTACCGCCACTTCAGTCAACTGATTCCGGCGTGCCGGAATTCACTGTAAGTGCATCTGAAGTCTTTGGAGTGACCCGTGGCTGCCAACTGCGACGTCTGCGGCAAGGGGCCGGGCTTCGGCAACAACATTTCGCACTCGCACCGCCGTACGTCTCGTCGCTGGAATCCCAACATCCAGCGTGTGCGTGCCGTGGTCGGTCGGACGCCGAAGCGGCTCAACGTCTGCACCTCGTGCATCAAGGCCGGCAAGGTCGCGCGCTGACGTTCCCGTCGTAGCGCAGCCTTCCGGTTGCCCAAGAAGCCGGTCCACCTCGGTGGACCGGCTTCTTGCTGTGCACTGGGACCTACAGCGCTCCGCACGTGTGCCGGGGTGGGCGGGCCCTACCCGCCGCGCGTCCGCCAGCCATGGTCGACCGGACCGATCCCGGCGCCCAGCGGGAAGCCCGCTGCGATCGCCCCCGTGACGTAGTCCTTCGCGCTCCGTACCGCCGTGGGCACGTCCTGGCCCAGGGCCAGTGACGAGGCGATCGCCGAGGCGAGCGTGCAGCCGGTGCCATGGGTGTGCCGGTTGGTGTGCCTGGGGGCGCGCAGCCAGTGCTCCACGGTGCCGTCCGTCAGCAGATCGACGGGCTCGCCGGGCAGATGACCGCCCTTGATGACGACCCAGCGCGGCCCGAAAGCCAGTACCTCGGTCGCGGCCCGGCGCATTCCGGTCTCGTCCGTGACGTTCACACCGGTGAGCTGCGCCACTTCGTCGAGGTTCGGAGTGGCGACCGTGGCGACCGGCAGCAGCTTCGTCCGTACGGAATCGAGGGCTTCGGCGGCCAGCAGCGGGTCTCCGTGCTTGGACACCCCGACCGGATCCACGACGACCGGGGCGGCGGTGGCCGCGAGGAGTTCGGCCACGGTCTCGACGAGGGCGGCCGACGACAGCATGCCGGTCTTCACCGCCTGCACACCGATGTCGTCCACCACACTGCGGTACTGGGCCCGTACGGCCTCGGCCGGGAGCTCCCAGGCGCCCTGTACCCCCAGCGAGTTCTGGGCGGTGACGGCGGTCAGCACGCTCATGCCGTGCACACCGAGCGCCAGCATCGTCTTCAGATCGGCCTGAATGCCCGCACCGCCGCCGGAATCGGATCCGGCGACGGTGAGCACGCGGGCGGGTACGGCGGCAGGCAGAGGCATACGCCGCAATCTACTGGGCGTCCTCGATGCCCCCGAAATGGTCCCAGCCCCCCTTGCTGGTCCAGGGCGCCCCGTCGACCGTGACCTGGGGCAGCGCCGAGGGGTTGAGCACCTCACCGATCACCTTCCAGCGGGCGGGCAGCTTCACGTCCGGCGGGAAGGTGGCGACGATCGCGTGATCCTCTCCCCCCGTCAGCACCCACTGCAACGGATCCACGCCGACGGCCTGCCCGATGTCGGACATCTGCGAGGGGATGTCGATCAGTCCGGAGCGCAGATCGATCCGGACCTTGCTGGCTTCGGCGATGTGCCCGAGGTCGGCGACGAGTCCGTCGCTCACGTCCGTCATCGCCGTGGCGCCGAGCCCGGCGGCTGCGGGGCCCGCGTGGTACGGCGGTTCGGGGCGCCGGTGGGCCTCGACGAAGGCGCGGGGCGAGCGGAAGCCGCGGGAGAGAACGGCGTACCCGGCGGCGGACCAGCCGAGCCAGCCGGTCACGGCGACGACGTCGCCGGGCTGGGCACCGGCGCGGGTGACCGGTTCGTGGTTGCGCAGATCGCCGAGTGCGGTGATCGAGACGGTGATCGTCTCACCCCGCACCACGTCGCCGCCGACCACGGCCGCGCCCGCGACCTGGCATTCGTCACGCAGGCCGTCCATCAACTCACCGGCCCAGGTGACCGGGAGTTCGGCCGGGACGACCAGGCCGAGCAGCAGTGCGGTGGGCACGGCGCCCATCGCGGCGATGTCGGCGAGGTTCTGGGCTGCGGCCTTGCGACCGACGTCGTACGCGGTCGACCAGTCGCGGCGGAAGTGCCGCCCCTCCAGCAGGATGTCCGTACTGGCCACGACCCTGCGGTCGGGGGCGGACACCACCGCGGCGTCGTCGCCGGGGCCGAGCCGTACCGCCGGAGTGGTGGTGAGCCGGGAGGTCAGCTCCCTGATGAGCCCGAACTCCCCCAACTCGCCCACGGTTCCCTTCACCGAGTCTCACCTCTCATCTATCGCCCCGGACGATCGTCCGGGCTGCTTCAGCGGCAGGGGGTCCAGGCCGTGGACCGGCCACCGCCGCAGGGAGCAGTCTGCACCGGTTCTCATCGGCATGCCCGTCCCCCTTTCGCACCGCTGCGCTCGCGGTCGCGGGCCGTTACTGCTGTCGGTACTGTCAAGAGATACGTCAACCTGTGTCTTGCGTACGCCACGCTGTGGACGTCAACCACCCCGTAGGTCTCCCCGCGGCCCGCGGGGACGCGATACCGTGGCGTCCCTTTCCCCCACATGATCCTCGTGGCCGCCCTGGAGGTTCCGTGGTACAGGCGTACATCCTTATCCAGACAGAGGTGGGCAAGGCGTCGACCGTCGCCGAGACCATCTCCAAAGTCCCGGGAGTGATCCAGGCAGAGGACGTCACCGGCCCCTATGACGTGATCGTGCGTGCCCAGGCCAATACAGTCGATGAACTGGGCCGCATGGTGGTCGCCAAGGTCCAGCAAGTGGAAGGCATCACCAGAACCCTGACCTGCCCGGTCGTTCATCTGTAGTCCCCGTCTACGCTGGGCCGGTGACATCATCGCGCCGTCGGCTCCGCCACCCCGTGCTCCTCGGTCCGCCCGTCGCCGCGCTGCTGCTGGCCGCGGCGGGCTGCACCTCGACGGACGCCGCTTCGTCGATCACGGTTCCCACACCGTCACCGGAAGCCGCAGCCTATTGCCGTGCTCTGCACAAGGAGCTGCCGAAGACCGTTGCCGGACTCGACCGCGGTGACACCGGGTCCGAACTGACCGCGTCGTGGGGGGACGGGGCGATCGTACTGCGCTGCGGTGTCGCCCGGCCCGCGAAGATGGACGACCCCATGGCGAAAGGGACCGAGGCGAACGGCGTCAACTGGTTGCTGGAACAGCCGGAAGGCGCCGGTCCGCGTTTTACGACGACCTATCGCAAGGCGTACGTCGAGGTGAGCCTCTCGACGGCGTACGCGCATGACGCGAGCCCGTTGGCCGCGTTCGGCGCGCCTGTCCGCAAGACGGTTCCCGACAGCCTGTAGGGCGCACGCCCGCGTCGCGGAGCGCGCGCCGCCACGGCGCGGGAGGCGTTCAGCGCAGTCCGGTCGACCGGTTCAGGGCCGCCTGGATCAGCCGGTCCACCAGCTCCTGGTAACTCACACCGCTCTCCTGCCACATACGCGGGTACATGGAGATCGGGGTGAAGCCCGGCAGGGTGTTGATCTCGTTGATCACGAAGCCGCCGTCCTCGGTGAGGAAGAAGTCGGCGCGCACCAGGCCCTCGCAGGACGCGGCCTCGAAGGCGTCGACCGCGAGCCGCTGGACCTCGGCCGTCTGCTCCTCGGTGAGCGGCGCGGGCACGATCCCGGAGGCCGAGTCGATGTACTTGGCCTCGAAGTCGTAGAAGTCGTGCGAGGTCACCGGGGGGATCTCGGCGGGCACGCTGGCCCGCGGTCCGTCCTCGAACTCCAGCACGCCGCACTCGATCTCCCGGCCGCGCAGCAGCGACTCGACCAGGAACTTGGGGTCGTGCCGGCGCGCTTCCTCGATCGCGTCGTCGAGGCCGGAGAGGTCGTCGACCTTGGTGATGCCGATCGACGAGCCGGCCCGGGCGGGCTTGACGAAGAGCGGCCAGCCGTGGTCGCCGGCGAAGTCCACGATGCGCTTGCGGGCGGCGGAGGGATCCGTGTCCCACTCGCGGGGACGCACCACGACGTACGGGCCGACCGGCAGCCCGAACGAGGTGAAGATCCGCTTCATGTACTCCTTGTCCTGGCCGACCGCCGAGGCGAGCACACCGGCGCCGACGTACGGCACACCGGAGAGCTCCAGGAGTCCCTGGAGGGTGCCGTCCTCGCCGTACGGGCCGTGCAGCACGGGGAAGACGACGTCGACCTCGCCCAGCGCCTTGGGCACCGAGCCGGGCTCGCTGTACACCACTTCACGGCTGCCGGGGTCGACGGAGAGCACCACGCTGCCCTCGGCGGACTCGGCCAGCAGGGCCACGTCCGGCATCCTGCGGTCCGCGATGGCCATGCGCTCGGGCTCGTCGGCGGTGAGCGCCCAGCGGCCGTCCGTCGTGATGCCGATCGGCAGGACGTCGTACTTCGTCCGGTCGATGGCGTTCAGGACGGCGCCGGCCGTGACGACGGAGATGCCGTGTTCGGAGCTGCGGCCGCCGAACACGACGGCCACGCGCGGCTTGCGGAGCTGCTGCTCCGGGCTCTGGGGGAGGTTCTCGCTGCTCATATCGCGTTGAGCGTACCTGCTGGTACCACTCGCGTCAGCGCGGCCGGGGCCGCTGGAGCGGTGACCGCGGACGTTCACCGGACCGCGCGCCCCGGGGCCCGGCATCCGGACCGGGGCCCGGGTCCTCCCCGGGCGAACCCGTCAGCGTCGCTCGGGCTTCGCGCTGCGCGACATCAGCTCGCCCAGCGCGACCATCGGCGGCTTGCCCTCGTGGACGATGCCGACGACGGTCTCCGTGATGGGCATGTCGACGCCGTGCCTGCGCGCCAGATCGAGCACCGATTCGCAGGACTTGACGCCCTCCGCGGTCTGCTTGGTGACCGCGATCGTCTCCTGGAGCGTCATTCCGCGGCCGAGGTTGGTGCCGAAGGTGTGGTTGCGCGAGAGCGGCGAGGAGCAGGTCGCCACCAGGTCGCCGAGCCCCGCCAGTCCGGAGAAGGTCAGCGGGTCGGCGCCCATGGCGAGGCCGAGCCGGGTGGTCTCGGCGAGGCCGCGGGTGATGAGCGAGCCCTTGGCGTTGTCGCCGAGGCCCATGCCGTCGGCGATGCCCACGGCGAGGCCGATGACGTTCTTGACCGCGCCACCGAGCTCGCAGCCGACCACGTCGGTGTTGGTGTAGGGGCGGAAGTACGAGGTGTGGCAGGCGGCCTGGAGGCGCTGGGCCACGGACTCGTCGCTACAGGCGACGACGGCCGCGGCGGGGCGGCGTTCGGCGATCTCCTTGGCCAGGTTGGGGCCGGTGATGACGGCGACCCGGTCCGCGGACACCCTGGTGACGTCCTCGATGACCTCGCTCATCCGCTTCGCGGTGCCGAGCTCGACGCCCTTCATCATCGAGACGAGGACGGTGTCGGAGCCGAGGTGCGGGGTCCAGTCGGCGAGATTGGCGCGCAGCGTCTGCGAGGGCACCACGAGCACCGCGAAGTCGGCGCCCCGCAGTGCCTCCACGGCGTCCGTGGTGGCCCGGATCGACGCCGGGAGTTCGATTCCGGGCAGGTAGTCCGGGTTGGTACGGGTCGTGTTGACCGCCTCGACGACTTCGGCACGACGGCCCCAGAGGGTGACCTCGCAGCCCGCGTCGGCGAGGACGATGCCGAAGGCCGTGCCCCATGAGCCGGTTCCGAAGACGGCCGCCTTTGCGGAGTGCGTCACTTGGGCTCCTTCCCTTCGGCCTTGCGCCGCTGTTCCGCTCGGACCTTGCGGTGGTCGTACGGCTCGGTGGGTGCCTTCTCGCCCCGCACGATCTCCAGCTGCGCGGTCACCGCGGCCATGATGACCTCGGTCGCCTCGCGCAGGATGTCCGGCGTCGGCTCCTTGTCGTAGAACCGGGAGAGGTCCACGGGCGGTCCGGCCTGCACCTGGAGGGTCCTGCGGGGGAAGAGCCGGAGCTTGTTCTCCTTGGCGTACGGCGGCATGACCAGGTGGGCACCCCACTGTGCGACCGGGATGACGGGGGCCCTCGTCATCAACGCGACGCGGGCCGCGCCGGTCTTGCCGGTCATCGGCCACAGGTCGGGGTCGCGTGTGAGGGTGCCCTCCGGGTAGAAGGCGACGCATTCACCGCGCTCGATGGCGCCGACGGCGGCCCTGAACGCGTCCAGCGCGTTGGTCGTCTCGCGGTACACGGGGATCTGTCCGGTGCCGCGCAGCATCATTCCGACGAAGGGGGCCTTGAAGAGACCGGCCTTCGCGAGGAGCCGCGGCACCCGTCCGGTGTTGTACTGGAAATGACCGTAGGAAAGCGGGTCCAGGTACGAGTTGTGATTGACCGCAGTGATGAATCCGCCGTCGGCCGGAATGTGCTCCATCCCCCGCCAGTCACGCTTGAACAGAACCACCAGCGGCGGTTTTGCGATGACCGCCGCCAGGCGGTACCAGAAGCCGATTCTGCGGCGGGACACTCGGACACCTTCCTCTAAGGACCTGGACGCGGCCTGGCTACCGACAGTCAAGTCTCGCCCCAGGCCCCTGCTCTGTCGAGAACACCGTACGCCCCGCGTCCGGGGCCGACCCTCCGGGTTCTCGCACCGGCAGGCGAGAATGGGCGGCGATGCGCATCGAGAGGGAGATCGCCACGAACACCGCCCCGGCCGGTCCTTGGTCCCTGGTCGTCCCGTTGAAGCCCTTGGCACGGGCCAAGAGCAGGCTCGCGCCCGCGACGGGCGCCGAGCTGCGCCCGCGTCTCGCCCTCGCCTTCGCCCGGGACACCGTGGCCGCCGCCCTGTCCTGCCGGTCCGTGCGGGATGTGGTGGTCGTCACGGACGACACGGAGGCCGGGGCGGCTCTCGCGACCCTCGGGGCGCGCGTCGTTCCCGACGAACCGGACCGCGGGCTCAACGCCGCTCTCACCCATGGTGAACGGACCGTGCGGGCCGAACGGCCCGGGGCGGCCCTCGCCGCCCTCAACGCGGATCTTCCCGCGCTGCGTCCCGGAGAATTGGCTCGGGTACTCGAATTTTCCGCGGCATTTCCACGCGCATTTGTGACCGACGCGGCAGGAATCGGTACGACATTTCTGTCGGCCGCGCCCGGGGTGGAATTGCGGCCGGATTTCGGCGGCTCTTCCCGGGCCCGGCACCTGGACTCCGGCGCCGTGGAAATCGATCTGACCGGCATCGATTCGGTCCGCCAGGACGTGGACACCGGCGACGATCTGCGGGCGGCCCTGGCGCTGGGTGTCGGC
This sequence comes from Streptomyces sp. NPDC058051, assembly GCF_042885475.1. Lineage (NCBI taxonomy): Bacteria > Bacillati > Actinomycetota > Actinomycetes > Kitasatosporales > Streptomycetaceae > Streptomyces > Streptomyces sp. NPDC058051. The sequence goes on along the minus strand of NZ_JBHVRW010000016.1, from coordinate 169,688 downwards.
CCGCACACGGCGGGGCACCGGACCGCGGGGGCCCTCCAGGGGAAGGGTCTCGGCCCGCGGCACCCCCTTCGGCGGACCGATAGGCTGCCGTTCATGCAGGCGACCTCGTACACGTACGACCCCGAGACCCGCACCGGCAGCGTGCTGCTCGACGACGGCACCCCGGTGGAGTTCGACGCCCGGGCCTTCGACGCCGGCGGTCTGCGGCTGCTGCGTCCGGGGCAGCGGGTGCGGATCGAGGGCACCGGCGAGGGTGCGGACCTGCGGATCACGCTGGTGACGCTGCAGACGTTCTGAACCTCCCCGCGCGCGCCGCCCACGACAGCCCGCGGGCCGGGCTCCCCAACGGGAGCCCGGCCCGGCGCGTGTGAGCGGCCCTGCGCTGCTGAGCCTCGCTACTTCCGCGCAGTGGCCTTCTTGGCCGTGGTCTTGCGTGCCGTGGTCTTCTTCGCGGGCGCCTTCTTCGCCGTGGCCTTCTTCGCGGGCGCGGTCTTCTTGGCGGCCGTGACCTTCTTCGCCGCCGCCGTGGTCTTCTTCGCCGCCGCCGTGGTCTTCTTCGCGGTGGCCGTGGTCTTCTTCGCCGCCGCGGTGGTCTTCTTCGCCACAGTCTTCTTCGCTGCCGCCGTGGTCTTCTTCGCCACGGCCTTCTTCGCGGTGGCCTTCTTGGCCGCGGCCTTGGCCGTCGTACGCGTGGAAGCACCGCCCGAGAGGCTTCCCTTGGGCGCCTTCTTCACGGCCACGTCGTGCTTGGGGAGCTTCTTCGAGCCGCTCACCAGGTCCTTGAAGCCCTGTCCCGCGCGGAACCGGGGCACCGAGGTCTTCTTGACCCGCACCCGCTCACCCGTCTGCGGGTTGCGCGCGTAGCGGGCGGGGCGGTCGACCTTCTCGAACGAGCCGAAGCCGGTGACCGAAACACGGTCACCTGCGACAACCGCACGGACGATCGCGTCGAGTACCGCGTCGACGGCGTCGGCGGCCTGCTGGCGGCCTCCAACCTTGTCGGCAATCGCTTCTACGAGCTGCGCCTTGTTCACGTCTTCCCCTTCGGAGACATTGCCAGAACGAAAGTGTTCAAGCGTTTTCGCACGTTAGGCAGATATATACCGCAAATCAAACACGAAACGGGCTAATCACCCTAGTGCCGCAACGAAGTCGACCGCTGCACAGTTCCGTAGAGTCAGCCACCTTCGGGGAATCGGCCCTCGTCGAGGTCCTTCATCAACCGGTCCAGACGCCTTGCCGCATCCGGGAGATCGTGCTTAGCCGCGGCCGTGATGACCAACAGCTTCCGGGACAGCGCCATCCTTACGCCCTCCGGGACTTGCAGTGCGCGCACCTGTGCGTGCGCTTCCTTCAATCGGTCGGCGACTTGGCCGTAAAGCTTGAGTTGGCTGTCGCGTTCCATGCACCGATTGTGCCATCTGGGGCAAGTTGTCGCCCGACGGGGTCTCAACAAGCGACTGCGCCCCCTGCCGGACGGCAGGGGGCGCAGTCGTGGAAACGCGCTGCTCAGACCTGAATTGTACGCGGCTTGAAGGTCGGCCTTGCCGCCTCATAAGTCGCGATGTCCGCTTCGTTCTGAAGGGTGAGACTGATGTCGTCCAGCCCGTTCAGCAGACGCCAGCGGGCGTTCTCGTCAAGGTCAAAATCAGCCGTGATGCCCTCGGCGCGGACCTGGCGTGTCTCCAGGTCGACGGTGACCTCGGCCGTGGGGTCGGCCTCGACCAGCTCCCAGATCGCGTCGACGACCTTCTGGTCGAGCACGACGGTCAACAGCCCGTTCTTCAGCGAGTTGCCGCGGAAGATGTCGGCGAACCGGGAGGAGATGACGGCCTTGAAACCGTAGTTCTGCAGCGCCCACACGGCGTGTTCGCGGGACGATCCGGTGCCGAAGTCGGGACCGGCCACCAGCACCGTGGCGCCGCTGCGCTCCGGGCGGTTGAGGACGAAGTCCTCGTCCTTGCGCCAGGCCTCGAAGAGTCCGTCCTCGAAGCCGTCGCGGGTGACCTTCTTCAGCCAGTGGGCGGGGATGATCTGGTCGGTGTCGACGTTGCTGCGGCGCAGCGGCACGACCCGGCCGGTGTGTGTGGTGAAAGCTTCCATGATTCTCAGACTCCGGCGGGCGTACGGGCGTCGGACAGGTCGGCCGGCGAGGCCAGGTGGCCCAGCACAGCCGTGGCGGCGGCGACCTGCGGGGAGACCAGGTGCGTGCGGCCACCCTTGCCCTGCCGGCCCTCGAAGTTGCGGTTCGAGGTGGAGGCGGAACGCTCGCCGGGGGCCAGCTGGTCGGGGTTCATGCCGAGGCACATCGAGCAGCCCGCGTGCCGCCATTCGGCGCCCGCGGCGGTGAAGACCTTGTCCAGGCCCTCCTCGACGGCCTGCAGAGCGACCCGGACGGAGCCGGGGACGACCAGCATCCGTACGCCGTCCGCGACTTTGCGGCCGTCCAGGATCGCGGCCGCGTTGCGCAGGTCCTCGATCCGGCCGTTGGTGCAGGAGCCTACGAAGACGGTGTCCACGTTGATCTCGCGCAGCGGCTGGCCGGCGGTCAAGCCCATGTACTCCAGGGCCTTTTCGGCGGCGTGGCGCTCCGAGGCGTCCTCGTACGAAGCCGGGTCGGGGACGTCGGCCGACAGCGGCGCGCCCTGGCCGGGGTTGGTGCCCCAGGTGACGAACGGGGCCAGACCGGCGGCGTCGATGACGACCTCGGCGTCGAAGACCGCGTCGTCATCGGTGCGCAGGGTCTTCCAGTACGCGACGGCGGCGTCCCAGTCCTCGCCCTGCGGGGCGTGGTCGCGGCCCTGCAGGTAGTCGAAGGTGGTCCGGTCCGGTGCGATCATGCCCGCCCGGGCACCGGCCTCGATCGACATGTTGCAGATGGTCATCCGGGCTTCCATCGACAGCTTCTCGATGGCCGTGCCGCGGTATTCGAGGATGTACCCCTGGCCGCCGCCGGTGCCGATCCGGGCGATGATCGCGAGGATCAGGTCCTTGGCCGTGACGCCGTCGGGGAGTTCGCCGTCGATGGTGATCGCCATGGTCTTCGGGCGGGCCAACGGCAGCGTCTGGGTGGCCAGGACGTGCTCGACCTGGCTGGTGCCGATGCCGAAGGCCAGCGCGCCGAAAGCACCGTGCGTGGACGTGTGGGAGTCACCACAGACGACCGTGGTGCCCGGCTGGGTCAGACCCAGCTGCGGGCCGACCACGTGCACGACGCCCTGCTCGACGTCGCCCAGCGGATGCAGTCGCACGCCGAATTCCGCGCAGTTCTTGCGCAGGGTCTCCAACTGGGCGCGGGAGACCGGGTCGGCGATCGGCTTGTCGATGTCGAGGGTCGGGGTGTTGTGATCCTCGGTCGCGATGGTGAGGTCGAGGCGCCGCACCGGGCGCCCGGCCTGCCGGAGGCCGTCGAAGGCCTGCGGGCTGGTCACCTCGTGCAGGAGGTGGAGATCGATGAAGAGGAGGTCGGGCTCACCATCGGCGCGCCGGACGACGTGGTCGTCCCAGACCTTCTCCGCGAGTGTCCTACCCATCGCTTTCCCTCCGGCCGGCGTCTTCGCCGGCCCAACTAGAGATTCGGTGCGCCGCCGTCCGGACCCCCGTGCGGGGCGGTGGCTACGGGCCGTTGTGTGGCCGCCTCTACAGGTTCGCAACTTCCGCCGAAAATTGAACTTGCGTTTCACAGAGTGAGACGGGAGTATCGTCGTATGGACAACTCTAGCGGCGTCGGCGTTCTCGACAAGGCGGCTCTGGTATTGAGCGCCCTGGAGTCCGGCCCGGCCACCCTCGCCGGGCTGGTCGCGGCGACCGGGCTCGCACGACCCACGGCCCACCGACTGGCCGTGGCACTGGAACACCACCGCATGGTGGCGAGGGACATGCAGGGCCGTTTCATCCTCGGCCCCCGGCTGGGAGAACTCGCGGCCGCGGCGGGCGAGGACCGCCTGCTCGCCACGGCGGGCCCGGTGCTCACACACCTGCGCGACATCACCGGCGAGAGCGCACAGCTCTACCGGCGACAGGGCGACATGCGGATCTGCGTGGCGGCGGCGGAGCGGCTGTCCGGCCTGCGGGACACCGTGCCGGTCGGCTCCACGCTCACCATGAAGGCCGGCTCGTCGGCCCAGATCCTGATGGCCTGGGAGGAGCCGGAGCGCCTGCACCGCGGCCTCCAGGGCGCCCGCTTCACGGCGACGGCGCTCTCGGGCGTGCGGCGCAGGGGCTGGGCCCAGTCGATCGGCGAGCGCGAGCCGGGCGTCGCCTCGGTCTCGGCGCCGGTGCGTGGACCGTCGAACCGGGTGGTCGCCGCCGTCTCGGTCTCCGGACCGATCGAGCGGCTGACCCGGCACCCGGGCCGGATGCACGCCCAGGCGGTCATCGACTCGGCGGCCCGGCTCAGCGAGGCCCTGCGCCGCACCGGCTGACGCACGCGCGACACCCCTTCCGGCCGCCCCAGCGTCGTGGCGCCCCCCGCCGGAACCTCACTTCGCGGACGAACGGTGTGCGAGCCGGTCCGCCGCCCGGCGACCGCGCCGCTCGATCGGCAGTACGCCGGTGGCCGCGGCCAGCCCATGGGCCGGCATGTCGGCGTAGAGCGATTCGTAGCCACCCTCGGGCACCACGTACGTCTCGTGCCACAGCCCCACATGCCGCCGGGACTTCTTCTCCTTGCGGTTGATCATCGCCCACGCCCTGCGGTGGAACATGTCGGGAGCGCTCGCGTACGCGTACAGCTTCTCCTTCGACTCCCAGTACTGGACGACGTAGTACGTCCGGGGCGAGCCGGTCAGCAGCGTGCAGCCGAGCAGCCCCCGGCTCGTGTCCTTCTTCAACTCCCGCAGCATCCGCGGCATCGCCGCCAGGACGGGGAGCCAATGGTGCACACCCCGGAAGTGGTTGATGCGTATCCCGATGAGCAGCACGACCACCTCGCCCTCGGCCGCCGCTGTCGTCCGCCCCGGAATCGGCTTCGCGAACATGACCGTACTCCTCCCCTTGGAGAGTGCCACTGTCCAATGATTGGATAGTGGCACTGCCCAAGGGCTGGCGCAAGGGAAGGCACGGACATGCGGCTCGCCGAACTGAGCGAGAAGAGCGGCGTCAAGACCGCGACGATCAAGTACTACCTGCGCGAGGGGCTGCTGCGACCGGGCCTCCGGGTCAGCGCGACGCAGGCCGACTACGACGAGAGCCATCTGCGCCGGCTGCGTCTGGTGCGGGCCCTGATCCAGATCGGCCGCCTCCCCGTGGCCACGGCCCGCGAGGTGCTCTCCCATGTCGACGACGAGTCCCTGGGCCGGACGATCCGCCTGGGAGCCGCACTATGGGCCCTCCCCCACGGCCCGGACCCGGACGAGGAGGCACCGGAGACGGCAGCGGCCCACTCGGAGGTCGAACGGCTCCTGGAACGGCTCGGCTGGGCGACCGCGCAGGAGCTGGGCTCCCTGTCCCCCGCCCATCGCGCGCTCGTGTCGTCGGTGGCCACCCTCATCCGTCTCGGCTATCCCTGCGACGTCGAATACCTGACCGCGCAGGCGCGGCTCATGCACCAAGTCGCCGTCCAGGACCTGGACACGCTGGAGACGTACCCCACGGAGGCGGAGCAGGTGGAGACGGCGGTGGCGTCGGCCGTGCTCTACGAGCCGTTGCTGATGTCGCTGCGCAGGTTGGCCCAGGAGGAGGAGTCGTCCCGGCGGTACGGGATCTGACGGATCAGCAGAAGGGCCCTCCACCGGGGTGTAGGGCCCTTCTCTGTCGCTCTGTTGTACCCCCGACCGGATTCGAACCGGCGCTACTGCCGTGAGAGGGCAGCGTGCTAGGCCGCTACACAACGGGGGCTTGTTACTGCTGTTGCATTTCTGCGCTGGGCTACCAGGACTCGAACCTAGAATGACGGTACCAGAAACCGTAGTGTTGCCAATTACACCATAGCCCATGGTGTTTCAAGTACCCCCGACCGGATTCGAACCGGCGCTACTGCCGTGAGAGGGCAGCGTGCTAGGCCGCTACACAACGGGGGCCCTGGCGATCCTGCATCGAGAACGTGGGTGCGACCCAGACGATCTCGCGGGAAGGATCTGTACCCCCGACCGGATTCGAACCGGCGCTACTGCCGTGAGAGGGCAGCGTGCTAGGCCGCTACACAACGGGGGCTTGATACTGCTGTTGCATTTCTGCGCTGGGCTACCAGGACTCGAACCTAGAATGACGGTACCAGAAACCGTAGTGTTGCCAATTACACCATAGCCCACCAAAACTCAACCCCTCGGAAGGGGTTTCGTTCGGCTTGCGCTTCCCGCTCGGTTCTTGCGTTCCTCTCGGGCGGCGCAGGAAGAACATTACCCGAAGGTGTCCGGCGCTCCAAAACGGGTATCGGCCGCCAGCAGGCCGGGCAGCTGGTCGAGTCCGCCGATGCGGACCAGCTCGGGCCGCCCGCCGCGTCCGCCCCGGTCCAGCCAGATCCCCATCAGTCCGGCGGCGACCGCACCGCCGGCGTCGATGTCCGGCTCGTCCCCCACGTACGCGACGTCCCCCGGATCCAGCGCCAGCGCGTCGCAGGCGGCGTGGAAGGCCCCGGCCTCGGGTTTGGACACACCCAGCTCCACCGCGCACACCACGGCTTCGAACCGGTCCCGCACACCGAGCATGCGCAGCTTGCGGTCCTGGTTGTGGATGCTGGAGTTCGAGAGCACCGCGTGCCGGAACCCGCCGGCCAGCACGTCCAGAACGGGCAGCACATCGGGAAAGAGCGACCAGGCGGCCTCGTAGTGGGCCGCGTGACGGCCGAACCAGGCGTCGGCCTCCGCGTCCTCCAGCGTGCGCGAGAGGAAGTCGCGGACCCGGTCGCGGCGCTGGCCCTGGAAGTCCGTCTCCCCCGCGGCGAACCGCGCCCAGTGCACGTCGGTGATCGCCCGCCACGCGGTGAGGGCCTGCTCGACGGAGTCGTACCCGTCGGGCAGGCCCTCCTCCCGGAGGTGCTTGCGCATGCCCATGCGGTCGGCGCCCGTGTAGTCGAAGATCGTGTCGTCGATGTCCCAAAGAACCGCGCGGATCGTCATGCGGCCCAGCGTAGATTCCTGCGCGGCGCGTGCAGTGGGCTTCGCCTCACCGGCCGCCGCCTCCAGGATGTCCCACGGCACAAGGCTCAGAACTCAGAACTGCTGCTGCTCGACGCCCGGCGGCAGGAGGCAGGGGGTGCTGACGACGAAGACCAGGAGGTCCTTGTCCACGGACACGCAGGGGCGGCCACCGAATCGAACCGGTGGCCGCCCCTTTGGGCGTGATCGAGGACGGTTACGCGGCCGCCAGCCTGGCCAGGGCAGCGTCGATGCGGGCCACGGTCTTCTCGCGGCCCAGGATCTCCAGGGACTCGAAGAGCGGCAGCCCGATCGTGCGGCCGGTGACGGCGACGCGGACCGGGGCCTGGGCCTTGCCGAGCTTGAGGCCGTGCTCCTCACCGGCGGCGAGGACGGCGTTCTTCAGGGCGTCGGTGTTCCACTCGGCGGCGACCAGCTTGGCGCGGGCCGTCACCAGCAGGGCGTCGGAGCCCTCCTTCATCGCCTTGGCCCAGGACGCCTCGTCCGTCGCCGGCTCGTCGAGGAAGAGGAAGTCGACGTTGGCCGTGATGTCCGAGAGGACCGTGACGCGGGTCTGGGCGTACGGGGCGATCGCCGCGAAGGCGTCGGCGTCGAATGCCTCCGGGGCCCACGGGGCGAACGGCGCCTTCAGCCAGGAGCCGCACGCCTCGGTGAACGCCTTCACATCCAGCTTGCGGATGTGCTCGGCGTTGATGTGCTCGCACTTCTTCAGGTCGAAGCGCGCCGGGTTGGCATTGACGTCCTTGATGTCGAACGCGGCCACCATCTCCTCGATGGAGAAGATGTCGCGGTCCTCGGCGATGGACCAGCCGAGCAGGGAGAGGTAGTTGAGCAGCCCCTCGGGCAGGAAGCCCCGCTCACGGTAGAGGTTGAGCGAGGCCTGCGGGTCACGCTTGGAGAGCTTCTTGTTGCCCTCGCCCATGACATACGGGAGGTGTCCGAAGGCGGGGGTGCTCTTGGCGATGCCCAGCTCGATGAGCGCCTTGTACAGGGCGATCTGGCGCGGCGTGGAGGAGAGCAGGTCCTCACCGCGCAGGACGTGGGTGATCTCCATCAGCGCGTCGTCGACCGGGTTGACCAGCGTGTAGAGCGGGGCCCCGTTGGCGCGGACGATGCCGTAGTCCGGCACGTTCTCCGGCTGGAAGGCCAGTTCGCCGCGGACCAGGTCGGTGAAGGAGATCGGCTCGTCCGGCATGCGGAAGCGGACGATGGACGTCCGTCCCTCGGCCTCGTACGCGGCGGTCTGCTCGGCCGTGAGGTCGCGGCAGTGGCCGTCGTAGCCGGACGGCCTGCCGGCGGCGCGGGCGGCGTCGCGGCGGGCGTCGAGCTCCTCGGTGGTGCAGTAGCAGTGGTACGCGTACCCGCCGGCGAGCAGCTTCTCGGCGACGTCCTTGTAGATGTCCATGCGCTGCGACTGGCGGTACGGGGCGTGCGGGCCGCCGACCTCGGGGCCCTCGTCCCAGTCGAAGCCGAGCCAGCGCATCGACTCCAGGAGCTGGTTGTAGGACTCCTCGGAGTCGCGGGCCGCGTCGGTGTCCTCGATGCGGAAGACCAGGGTGCCGCCGTGGTGCCGGGCGAAGGCCCAGTTGAAGAGGGCGGTGCGGACCAGGCCCACGTGGGGGTTTCCGGTCGGGGAGGGGCAGAACCGTACGCGGGGGGTGACTCCCGGGTCGAGCGGAGCCGAGAGCTGGGGGGAGGGTGCGTTAACCACGCTTGATCACCTTGTTGGTGAGAGTGCCGATGCCTTCGATGGTGACGGCGACCTCGTCGCCGACATGGAGGGGGCCGACCCCTGCGGGAGTGCCGGTGAGGATCACGTCGCCCGGGAGCAGCGTCATGGCTTCCGTGATGTGGACGATCAGATCCTCGATCGAGCGGATCATGTCGCTCGTACGGCCCAGTTGGCGTTGCTCGCCGTTGACCGTGGCCTGAATGGTGAGGTCGGCGGGGTCGAGGTCGGTCTCCACCCAGGGGCCGAGCGGGCAGGACGTGTCGAAGCCCTTGGCCCGGGCCCACTGCTTCTCGCGCTTCTGGGCATCGCGGGCGGTGACGTCATTGGCGCAGGTGTAGCCGAAGATGACGTCCTTCACGCGCTCACGCGGCACTTCGCGGCACATGCGGCCGATGACCACGGCCAGTTCGGCCTCGTGGTGCAGCTCGTTGGAGAAGGAGGGGTACTCGATGGCGTCGCCGGAGCCGATCACCGATGTGGTGGGCTTGAAGAAGGCGACAGGGACGTCCGGTACCTCGTTGCCGAGTTCCGCGGCGTGCTCCGCGTAGTTGCGGCCGATGGCCACGACCTTGTTGGGAAGCACGGGCGGCAGGAGGCGGACCTTGCTCAGCGGGACCTTGGTGCCGGAGAGCTCGAACTCGGCGTACGGAATGCCCTTGATGATGTCGAGGACGAGACCATCGGGCCCCTCGCCCTCGACGGCGCCGAAGGCGACATTGCCGTCGATGGAGAACCTGGCGATGCGCACGGGATGCTGTCGCCCCTCACTTGCTGGCTGGCGGAAGACTGACGCTCCAGGCTAACGCGGGTGAGGGGGGACAGCCGCGCATTACTCCGCGGCTGCGGCCCGGGCCGGGACCGGGGCTTCCATGAGGATGGTGCGGCGGGGGTTGGCCGTCTGGCTGGGCAGGTCGACGGCGTGTTCCGGCTGTTCCGGCGTCGACAGTTCGCCGGCGTCCTTGAGGTGCGCCAGCGTGGTGCGCCGGGGGTTGGCAATGTTGCGGAACGTCATCGTCGTCTTCATCTGCCGTACGGACCCTGTCGGTGAGGACGCCACGCGTAGGGGCGCCAGTTGTCGGATTTGCCATCCCTGTAAAGCGCCAGGCTAAACATCCAATTCCCTCCGGGAGCCCGGATGAGACGTCGATCATCATGTGAGTTTGCTCACGACCGCATCGACAATTACCCCATTCTGGACTGCCGACCACTTCACCAGAAACGGACATTGCACCATTGAATCAGTCATTCCGCTCCTGATCATCTCGACTGGGACACCCTTCACTCTCTGTCGTTACACCCTTTAACTTCCGTTTTGACCGCGCCGACGCTCGACGGCTTGTCACCCACCCGTCACAACCTGTCATCGGGATCGTGGCCCGGCGGGGGGCCCTTGTTGGAGATCCGGCACTGTGCTGGAATTCCACGCACCGCCGCGGGTTTCAAACCGGCGCGCAGGGGCGCAAGCCAGCGCCGAGTGGCGGCGGGAAGGGGAGGAACGCCGGTCACTCAAGACCATCCAGGGGGCGGACACGACGCCCCACGACGCCGACACCGTCCCACCCGCCTCGTGCGGAGGGACGCCTGGTCCAGAGGTTGCGACGCTAGTGCAGGGACGTTTCAAGAGGGATGGCAGCGCTGCGGCGGAACAAGAGCCGCACGGTGGGACCGACCGCGGTTCCTCGCCCCAGCACGCCCAGAACCCCGGACCGGCCGCGGCCGGCGACAGCGGTGACCGCGACCGGACCTCCGGCGCCACGACGAGCGGCGGCACCGATCCGAGCCCTTCGCTCAAGCCCCGGGGCTCCGTCAGCACGGGCTCGCGCGTGGCTCTTCGCAACTGGCGGATCAGTACGCGTCTGGTCTCCCTGCTCGCCCTTCCCGTGGTCGCCGCGACCACGCTGGGCGGTCTGCGGATCAATGACTCGATGAACGACATCCAGCAGCTGGATCACATGCAGTTGCTGACGAAGATGACCAAGCAGGCGACCACGCTCGCCCAGGCGCTCCAGGAGGAGCGCGACCGCTCGGCCGGTCCGCTGGCCAACGGGGTGAAGGCCGACGACTTCAAGGTCACCGAGCCCCGCAAGAAGACCGACCGGGCGAAGACGGCGTTCTTCGAAGCGACGGACGCGATCGGCGACCCCTCCGGTGACGAGGCGCTCGAAGGCATCTACTCCAGCGTCCAGCAGATCGCCAGCCAGCTGACGTCGATCCGCGAGATCCGCAAGACGGCCTATGCCAAGAACACCCCGAGCCTCCAGACCGTCGACCAGTACAGCCAGCTGATCACCTCGCTGCTGAGCCTCTCGCAGGACATGGCGCAGGCGACCAGCAACTCGGAGATGATCAAGCGGACCCGGGCACTGGCGGCCTTCTCCTCCGCCAAGGAGTACGCCTCGGTCCAGCGCGCGATCATCGCCGCGGCGCTGCCCGGCGGCAATGACAAGGCGCCCCACCTCGACCCGAACGACCGGCAGTTCGGCCGCACCGCGCTGCGCAAGGAGGACTCCGCGCTCCGCTCCTTCAAGGCGGTCTACGCGGCGACCGGCAACAACGCCGAAGAGCTGGTCGCCACGCTGGAGGAGGGCAACCCGGAGATCAACGCCTCCGAGACCTACGCGAAGAAGGTGCTGGACAGCCCCACGGGCATGGACGGCATGACGCGGCGTTCCTACCTGGACTGGTACGACCAGAGCTCCACCAAGATCCAGGCGATGAAGACCATCGAGGAGACCCTCCTCAGCGACATGGAGGGCAAGGCCCGCGAGCTCCGCGACGAGTCGAAGCGCGAAGCGATCATCAGCGGTGCGCTCATCCTGCTGGTGCTCGGTGTCTCGCTGGTCGGCGCCTTCGTCGTCGCCCGGTCGATGATCCGCTCGCTGCGGCGGCTCCAGGACACCGCTACGCGCGTCGCTCAGGACCGGCTGCCCGAGCTCGTCAAGCAGCTCTCCGAGGCCGACCCCCAGGACGTCGACACCTCGGTCGAGTCGGTCGGTGTGCACTCCCGGGACGAGATCGGCCAGGTGGCCGCGGCCTTCGACGACGTGCACCGCGAGGCGGTCCGGCTGGCCGCCGAGCAGGCCCTTCTGCGGGGCAACGTCAACGCGATGTTCACCAACCTCTCGCGCCGCAGCCAGGGTCTCATCCAGCGTCAGCTCTCGCTCATCTCCGAGCTGGAGTCGCGCGAGGCCGACCCGGACCAGCTGTCGTCCCTCTTCAAGCTCGACCACCTCGCGACCCGCATGCGCCGTAACGGCGAGAACCTTCTCGTCCTCGCGGGCGAGGAGCCGGGCCGCCGGTGGACGCGTCCCGTCCCGCTGGTCGACGTGCTCCGTGCCGCGGCCTCCGAGGTGGAGCAGTACGAGCGCATCGAACTGGCCGCGGTGCCCGCCACCGAGGTCGCGGGCCGCGTCGTCAACGACCTCGTGCACCTGCTCGCCGAGCTGCTGGAGAACGCCACGTCGTTCTCCTCGCCGCAGACGAAGGTCCGGGTCACCGGTCACGCGCTGCCGGACGGGCGGGTACTGGTCGAGATCCACGACACCGGCATCGGCCTCTCCCCCGAGGACCTCGCGGCGATCAACGAGCGGCTCGCGTCGCCGCCCACCGTGGACGTCTCGGTCTCCCGCCGCATGGGTCTGTTCGTGGTCGGCCGGCTGTCCCTGCGTCACGGCATCCGGATCCAGCTGCGGCCCTCCGACTCCGGTGGTACGACCGCGCTGGTCATGCTGCCCGTCGATGTCGCGCACGGCGGCCGGCAGCCGGCCCCCAAGCCGGGGCAGGGGCAGCAGCCCTCCGCCCCCGGTGGCCTGCTCGGCGGTGCCGGCGGTCCGGGCGCGGGCCAGGGTTCCCGCCCCGGTCTCGGCTCCGCCCCGTCGGCCCCGGGCGGCCGGCTCCCGGCGGGTCAGGGCGGAGCGCGCGGCCAGGTCGGTGCGGGCTCCGGCCCGCGTGCCGCGCTGCCCTCGCGTGACGGCGGCCCCCGCCACTCGCAGAACCAGCCGGGTCAGCAGAACGCCGGCTTCCAGTCCGCCGGGCTGTCCCACACCGGTCCGCAGGACCCCGCGCGCCAGGAGCCGCCGCAGCGCCAGGGCGGTGGCCTCGCCGGTGCCTTCGGCAACGGCCCCCGGCTCGGCGCCCGCGGCCAGGGCGATGCGCCGGGCCGCGCGGAGGCGAACGAGACCGACCTGTTCAGCCACAACCGCCAGGACCAGGGACGGCAGGACTTCGACAGCCGCCAGGACTTCGACGGTCGTCAGGGAGCGTCGAACGGCCCGGTTCCGTGGCAGGCTCCGCAGCCGCAGCAGACCTGGCAGGACCCGGCCGACCAGGGCGTCTTCCAGCGGCCCGGCGGCCCGGCGGAACCCGGCCGTCAGCTGCCCCCGGTCGGCGGTCCGCGTGCCGAGCTGCCCGGTGGAAATCCGCAGCCTCAGCGCCCGCAGTCGACCAGCTGGGGCACCGAGGATCCGTCCGCGCCGCGCCACACTCCGCTGGACGCCCCGCGCGGTCACGAGGAGCCCGATTCCGGCAGCCTGTTCCAGCGGCCCGGCGGCCCGCCGCTCGCCCCGCGGTCTCCGCTGGACGACCGTCAGGGCCCTGGCTCCACCTCCGAGTTCGCCCGCCCGGACTTCTCGGCTCCTGCCCCGCAGGCCCACTCCCCGCAGGACCCGGCGAGCACCACGCAGTTCGCGCGCCCCGACTTCGGACAGCCACAGGCCGCCCAGGCGCAGGACCAGGGCCTGGCGGCACCGCGTCAGCGCGGCCTGGACAGCGAGGACTTCGGTGCCTTGCGTCCGCCCGCCGCGCACGGCGGTGAGGCACCGTACCGTCCGGTCCTGCCGCCGCAGCCGCAGCCCGAGGCGCTGCCTCCGGCGAGCGGTCCCGGGGACGGTCGTACGCCGCTGTACGACACCCTGGAGACGAACTGGTTCCACAGCCCGCAGCAGGGCGGTCAGCAGCCGCCCGCCGGGCCGCAGGTTCCCGGCCTCCCCCAGCGGTCGGCGCCGGAGCAGCCCGCTCCCGACGCGCCGCAGCGCGACGGAGGCGACACGGGTGCCACCACAAGCCCCTGGCGCCCCTCGCCGAACGATGAACTCGTCCGACAGGCGGAGCGGGTCAAGAAGCCCGCGGCAGGCGGAGTCACCACCTCCGGACTGCCTCGCCGGGTACCTCGCGCCAATCTGGTGCCGGGCACCGCCCAGCAGCAGAACCACCAGTCCGGTCCTCAGGTGTCGCGTGCGCCCGATGATGTGCGCGGGCGGCTGACCAATCTCCGCCGGGGCATCCAGCAGGGACGGCAGGCCAACAATGGCCAGTCGACCGGAAGTTTTCCCCTCGGCCCCACTCACCAGCAGGAGCGTTAGTTGAGCCCGATGAGTCAGGCCGCGCAGAATCTGAACTGGTTGATCACCAACTTCGTGGACAACACCCCCGGGGTGTCGCACACGGTGGTGGTCTCCGCCGACGGACTGCTGCTGGCCATGTCCGAAGGATTCCCGCGCGACCGCGCGGACCAACTGGCAGCCGTCGCCTCCGGACTGACCTCGCTGACCGCGGGCGCCTCCCGGATCTTCGAGGGCGGCGCCGTCAGTCAGACCGTGGTCGAGATGGAGCGCGGCTTCCTCTTCCTGATGTCCATCTCGGACGGCTCCTCGCTGGCCGTGCTCGCCCACCCGGAGGCCGACATCGGCCTGGTCGGGTACGAGATGGCCCTCCTGGTCGACCGAGCCGGCACCGTCCTGACCCCGGATCTCCGCGCCGAACTCCAAGGCAGCCTGCTCCACTAGGCGGCTGTGGATCGATGACAGACTCGATAGCCCCAGGTAACGCCCTCAACCCTCGCCCGTCCAACCGTCCGGAGCCTCCTACCGGACCCTTCAGACGGCAAGCCGACACCCTGCTGTCACGCCCGGAGGATTCATGACCCCGCCACCCGCCTCACCCGATCCGTACGGCGCACTGCACCACGCGTCGTACGACGGTGAAGGCGACCAGCCGCTGGTCCGTCCGTATGCCATGACCGGCGGCCGGACCCGGCCCCGCTACCAGCTCGCCATCGAGGCGCTGGTGTCCACCACGGCCGACCCCGCGCACCTGGGGACGCTGCTCCCCGAGCACCAGCGGATCTGCCACCTCTGTCGTGAGGTCAAGTCGGTGGCCGAGGTCTCGGCGCTGCTGTCGATGCCGCTCGGCGTGGCCCGGATTCTTGTCGCGGACCTGGCGGAAGCCGGCATGGTGGCCATTCACCAGCCGGGCAATGGAGAGGCCGGCGGCGCGCCGGACGTGACGCTGCTGGAAAGGGTGCTCAGTGGACTTCGCAAGCTCTAGCGGCGGTGCGCCCCGGGCCACCACCTCGGCGAAGATCGTGGTGGCAGGGGGCTTCGGCGTGGGTAAGACCACGTTCGTCGGTGCCGTTTCGGAGATCAATCCGCTGCGCACCGAAGCCGTGATGACGTCCGCTTCCGCGGGCATCGACGACCTGACGCACACCGGGGACAAGACCACCACGACGGTGGCGATGGACTTCGGCCGCATCACCCTGGACCAGGACCTGATCCTGTACCTCTTCGGTACCCCCGGACAGGACCGCTTCTGGTTCATGTGGGACGACCTGGTCCGCGGCGCCATCGGCGCCGTCGTCCTCGTCGACACCCGCCGCCTCGCCGACTGCTTCCCCGCCGTCGACTACTTCGAGAACAGCGGGCTCCCCTTCGTCATCGCGCTCAACGGCTTCGACGGACACCAGCCCTACACCCCCGACGAAGTCCGCGAAGCCCTCCAGATCGGACCCGACACCCCGATCATCACGACGGACGCGCGCCACCGCGCGGATGCCAAGAGCGGTCTCATCACCCTCGTGGAGCACGCGCTGATGGCCCGGCTGAAGTAGGCACAATTCTGTGTTTATATACGGCAGTTAACGTAGCCGGACGGGGGCGGCCTGTGTCCTTTGACACGATCCGCCCCCGTGTTCATAACGTTTCGACAGAGAATTGTTCGGCGTTCAACACCCGATGCGTTCAATCGGTATCGCTGCGCTCACACGAGCCCCGCCTTTTGACGGGGCTCGCTCTTTATGCCCGTTTTATCTGAGGCCTGGACCACTCGGAATGGCTGATTCCGACTGTTTGGAAGGCGGCCGGTCCCCGTGCTGGAATTCGATGAACTCCCCAGTAGTACGGCCCTGAACGAAAACGGCACGACGTAGGTGCCGACGCCGAGAGGTTGTTGGTCGAGTGAGGCGAAGCAACGAGGGCTCCGCGGCCCAGCGTGAGCGGGGCAACTTCACCCCGCCGCCGCGCGCCGCGGGGTCGCGTGCCGATGCGTCCGAGGCGGTGAGCTCCGGAAGCAGCAGCCGGTTGTCCCCACGCAACTGGCGGGTGCCCACCCGACTGAACGCGATTCTCCTCATCCCGGTGCTGGTCGGGCTGGTCATGGGCGGCTTCCAGGTGAAGGGGTCGATCGACACCTGGCGGGAGGCCCAGGACGCCGAGAAGACCGCGCTGATCGTACGCGCGGCCTCCGTGTACGGTCAGGCACTGCTCAACGAGCGCGACCTCTCCGCCCAGCCGCTGCTCTCGAACAAGCGTGACGACGCCGTCGTCGGTCAGGTCCGGGCCGCCACCGACGCGGCAGCGGCGAAGTTCGACACGGCCGTGAAGGGCATGCCGCAGAAGGAGGGCCTGAAGCGACGTCTTCAGCTGTTCCGGCTGGAGGAACCCAAGCTCCCCGAGCTGCGCAAGGCCGCCTTCACCGCGGCCATGGACCCGGTGAAGACGGAAGAGGGCTACGTCAAGGTCCAGCACTCGCTGATGGAGTTCTGCAACGAGCTGGGACTGGGCACCGGCAACATCACCAGCTACGGCCGCACGGTGTACGCACTGGAGCTCGCCAAGGCTGCAGAATCGCTTCAGCGCTCCATCGGCATGCATCTGCTGGTGCGTCCGAGCCAGGAGGACGTCACGTTCGACGCCCAGGTCAAGGCCTTCGGCTCGTACAACTATCTGGAGCAGATCGCGCTCGGTGAGTTCATCTCCGGTGGCACGGAGGCCGACGCCGCCCGGCTGGAGCAGGTCATGGCCGCCAAGTCGGCCGAGGGCGAGGAGAAGCTGAAGGCCGCCAAGGAGGAGGCGGACGCGGCGGGAAAGCCGTTCGTCTCCCCGCCCAGCATCGACGGCTCGGTCTTCGACGGCATGGCCCAGCAGATCGGGCAGGGCGCGTCGCCGCAGAAGCTGGCCGAGAAGGGCATCACGCCCGACACCTGGATGGCTGCCGCCACCGAGAAGTTCGACGGCTACACCACGGTCGAGGACGAACTCGTCGACAAGGCCGTGACCGAGGCCGCGGACATCTCGTCCGGCGCCAAGAAGGACGCCTTCATCAACGCCGGCGTCGTGATCGTCGCGCTGCTGGCAGCCTTCTTCGTGGCCGGGCTGATGGCCCGGCAGATGAGCCGTTCCATGCGCCGGCTGCGCACCGCCGCCTTCCAGATCGCCGAGCAGCGGCTTCCGATGCTGGTCGACCAGCTCTCCCGGGCCGATCCGGGCCGGGTCGACACCCGCGTCCAGCCGATCCCGATCCACAGCAGTGACGAGATCGGCGAGGTCGCCCGCGCCTTCGACCAGGTGCACCGCGAGGCGGTCCGGCTCGCGGCCGAGCAGGCCATGCTGCGGGGCAACGTCAACGCGATCTTCACCAACCTGTCACGTCGCAACCAGTCGCTGATCGAGGGCCAGCTGACCCTCATCACCGACCTGGAGAACAACGAGGCCGACCCGGACCAGCTGGAGAACCTGTTCCGGCTGGACCACCTGGCGACCCGGATGCGCCGCAACGGCGAGAACCTTCTCGTCCTCTCCGGCGAGGAGCCGGGCCGCCGCTGGAACCAGCCGGTGCCGCTGGTCGACGTGCTGCGGGCCGCGTCCTCCGAGGTCGAGTCGTACGAGCGCGTCGAGCTGTCCGGGGTGCCGGAGACCGAGATCCACGGCCAGTCCGTCACCGACCTCGTGCATCTGCTGGCCGAGCTGCTGGAGAACGCCACCACGTTCTCCTCGCCGCAGACCAAGGTGCGGGTCCTGGCGACCCGGCTGCCCGACAGCCGCGTGATGATCGAGATCCACGACAAGGGCATCGGTCTCACCGCCGAGGACTTCGCCGACATCAACTACAAGCTGGCCAACCCGCCGACGGTGGACGCCGCGGTGTCCCAGCGCATGGGCCTGTTCGTGGTCGGCCGCCTCGCCGACCGGCACGGCATCCGGGTCCAGCTGCGCCCCTCGGGCGAGCAGGCCGGCACGACCTCGCTGGTCATGCTGCCGGACGCCATCACCCATGGCGGCGGTGGCGAACCGGCCTCCGCGCAGGACGACTTCACGGTCTCCTCGATCATTCCGCAGCAGCAGACCTTCGAACCGCCGGCGCACCAGGCCCCGATGCGCACCGCGGCGGAACTCGGCTTCGACGACTCGCGCTACGAGCAGCCGTCGGTGGACGCCACGCAGCTCGACCCGGTGGGCCGCTCGCTGATGCGGGAGGAGCGCCGGGCCGCCCTGGAGGCGCAGACCGGCGAGCGTCCGCAGTTCGAGCAGGAGCGGTACGCCGGAGACCAGGCCGCCGGGAACGCGTACCCGGACAACGGATACGCGGAGAACGGCTACGCGGACAACGGCTATGCCCAGCAGCCGCAGCAGGGCCTGCCGCAGGAGCAGTACGGGCAGGCTCCGTACGAGGGCGGTCATGCCCCCTACCGCGGTGACGCGGGCTTTGCCGAGCAGCCCGACATCGCCCGTCAGGGCGGCTATGCGGAAGCTGGGTACACGTCCGGTGGGATCCCGCAGCCGCCCTATGAGGAACCGTTCACTCCCCAGCCCCACCAGGGCGAGTGGGTGAATCAGAGCGACTACCAGGGCACTTACGAGCCGCCCGCGGAGGTCGAAGCGGAATCTGCCCGGAGCAGCCCCGCCGAGCCGCGGGAACGCGTAGGCTTCCACCGTCCGGGGCCCACCCCGAACTCCGGCCACGAGCTGACCGATGCCGGCCTCCCGCGCCGGGGCGGTCAGCAGCACTGGCAGCCCACCGGCCGTAACAACCGGTCCGCCGCCGCGCAGGCGCAGCCGCCGCAGCAGGAGGAGGAACTGCCGCAGCAGCAGTCGCCCGCGCAGGAGGACGGGAACGACTCCGACGGCTGGCGCTCGGCGAACGACGAGCGCTGGGACCGGGCCGAGAAGCTCCGGGAGCCGAAGGCGGGTGGGGTCACCACGTCCGGGCTCCCCCGGCGGGTGCCCAAGGCCAATCTGGTCGAGGGCACGGCGGAGCAGACCCTGCAGGACGGCCCCCAGGTCTCCCGCGCCCCCGAGGACGTCCGCGGCAGGTTGAGCAACCTGCGGCGTGGTGTACTGCGGGGACGTAACGCGGGTTCGGACACAAGTAATACCTACAACCAGGAGCGTTAGTGTGAGCCCGATGAGCCAGGCGGCGCAGAATCTGAACTGGTTGATCACCAACTTCGTGGACAACACCCCTGGGGTGTCGCACACGGTGGTGGTCTCCGCCGACGGACTCCTGCTCGCCATGTCGGAAGGATTTCCGCGCGACCGCGCGGACCAACTGGCGGCCGTGGCCTCCGGACTGACCTCGCTGACCGCGGGCGCCTCGCGGATCTTCGAGGGCGGTGCCGTGAATCAGACAGTTGTGGAGATGGAGCGCGGATTCCTCTTCATCATGTCCATCTCCGACGGATCGTCACTGGCCGTTCTTTCGCATCCGGACGCCGATATCGGCCTGGTCGGGTACGAAATGGCCCTTCTTGTCGACCGCGCGGGCAGCGTCCTGACCCCGGACCTCCGGGCCGAACTTCAGGGAAGTCTTCTTAACTAGTAGACAGACGGTGCGTTTCGCGCCACTGGGCCATAAGGTGCGGTGGCGCGGCCCCACTGGGATCGGGACCGGTAGGCGGAGGAGGAATCGTGACAACACCCCCAGGCGGACATCGGTACGACGGTGGCCAGAACGTTCCGGGTGAGCACGGAGACAATCGCTTCAACTTCCCCTCCGCGCCCACCAGGCAGGGCGCGCAGCAGCCGCATCAGCCCTTCACGCAGCCTCCGCAGCCGCCTCAGGGCCCCGGGCAGAACCCCGGGTGGGCTCCGCAGCGGTCGCACCGCTACGACGCGCCCCAGCCGCCCCGCATCCAGCCCGTACCACCGCGGCAGGCCCCCGAGCCGCCCGCACCGGCCGCACACAATCCGCTGGTGCGTCCGTACGCCATGACCGGCGGCCGGACCCGCCCGCGCTACCAACTCGCCATTGAGGCGTTGGTCAGTACCACAGCCGATCCGTCCCGGCTGCAAGGGCAGTTGCCCGAGCACCAGCGGATCTGTCGGTTGTGCTTCGAGATCAAGTCGGTCGCCGAGATTTCGGCGCTGCTCTCGATCCCGCTCGGCGTTGCCCGGATCCTCGTAGCCGACCTGGCAGAGGCCGGACTCGTCGCTATCCATCAGCCCGGCGGCGACGAGTCCGCCGGCGGTCAGCCAGATGTGACACTGCTCGAAAGGGTGCTCAGTGGACTTCGCAAGCTCTAGCGGCGGAGCAGCCCGCTCCACTACCTCCGCGAAGATCGTGGTGGCAGGGGGCTTCGGCGTGGGTAAGACCACGTTCGTCGGTGCCGTTTCGGAGATCAATCCGCTGCGCACCGAAGCCGTGATGACGTCCGCTTCCGCGGGCATCGACGACCTGACGCACACCGGGGACAAGACCACCACGACGGTGGCGATGGACTTCGGCCGCATCACCCTGGACCAGGACCTGATCCTGTACCTCTTCGGTACCCCCGGACAGGACCGCTTCTGGTTCATGTGGGACGACCTGGTCCGCGGCGCCATCGGCGCCGTCGTCCTCGTCGACACCCGCCGCCTCGCCGACTGCTTCCCCGCCGTCGACTACTTCGAGAACAGCGGGCTCCCCTTCGTCATCGCGCTCAACGGCTTCGACGGACACCAGCCCTACACTCCCGACGAAGTCCGCGAAGCCCTCCAGATCGGACCCGACACCCCGATTCTGACGACGGACGCGCGCCATCGGGCGGATGCCAAGAGCGCGCTGATCACGCTCGTGGAGCACGCTCTGATGGCACGCCTGCGGTAGGACGCGCCGTTCCCGGCCATCACATGCGCGGGCCCCGCACTCCTCGGGAGTGCGGGGCCCGCGCGTGTGCGGCCTTCGACCGGGCGGAGAGACTCAGCCCTGCCAGGAGTGCGGGGCCCGGAAGCCCGGGGTGCGCTCCAGGCGGCGCCATCCGGCGGTGCTGCGGCGGTGTGCGGGGGTCGCTGCGGGCTGGGCGGCGGCGCGGGCGAGCAGGACCGCGGTGATGGCGGCCAGCTCCTCGGGGTCGGCAAGACCCTTCTCCACACGCAGCACGGACTCGGCGGCAGTGCTCATGGGTGGTTTCTCCGTCTCTCGGCAGGTCTTCGCGGGCTCGGCAGGGTCACTGAGGGGCCGCGGACTACTGCGGGGGGTTGCCGTGCTTGCGGGACGGCAGGTCGGCGTGCTTGGACCGGAGCATGGCGAGCGAGGCGATCAGCACCTCGCGGGTCTCGGCAGGGTCGATGACGTCGTCGACCAGGCCGCGCTCGGCGGCGTAGTACGGGTGCATCAGTTCGGCCTTGTACTCCTTGACCATGCGCGTCCGCATGGCCTCCGGGTCCTCGGCGTCGGCGATCTGCCGACGGAAGATGACGTTGGCGGCACCCTCGGCGCCCATCACCGCGATCTCGTTGGTCGGCCAGGCGTACGTCAGATCCGCACCGATGGACTGGCTGTCCATCACGATGTACGCACCGCCGTAGGCCTTGCGCAGGATCAGCGAGATCCTCGGCACCGTGGCGTTGCAGTACGCGTAGAGCAGCTTCGCACCGTGCCGGATGATTCCACCGTGCTCCTGGTCCACCCCGGGAAGGAAGCCGGGTACGTCCAAAAGAGTGACGATGGGGATGTTGAACGCATCACACATCTGGACGAACCGGGCCGCCTTCTCCGACGCCTCGATGTCCAGGACCCCGGCGAGGGACTGCGGCTGGTTGGCCACGATGCCGACGACCTGGCCGTCGAGACGGGCCAGGGCGCAGACGATGTTGCGGGCCCAGCGCTCGTGGATCTCCAGGAAGTCGCCGTCGTCGACGAGCTCCTCGATGACCTTGTGCATGTCGTACGGGCGGTTGCCGTCGGCCGGCACCAGGTCCAGCAGGACGTCGCCGCGCCGGTCGGCCGGGTCGTCGCTCGCCACGGTGGGCGGGTTCTCCCGGTTGTTGGACGGCAGCATGCCGATCAGGTAGCGGACCTCGGCGATGCAGGTCTCCTCGTCGTCGTACGCGAAGTGCGCGACGCCCGAGGTCTCGGCGTGCACGTCGGCGCCGCCGAGGCCGTTCTGGGTGATCTCCTCACCGGTGACCGCCTTGACGACGTCCGGTCCGGTGATGAACATCTGGGAGGTCTCACGGACCATGAACACGAAGTCGGTCAGGGCCGGGGAGTAGGCCGCGCCGCCCGCACACGGGCCCAGCATCACGCTGATCTGCGGGATGACACCGGAGGCCCGGGTATTGCGCTGGAAGATGCCGCCGTACCCGGCGAGCGCGCTGACGCCCTCCTGGATACGGGCGCCCGCTCCGTCGTTCAGCGAGACCAGCGGGGCGCCGGCCGAGATGGCCATGTCCATGATCTTGTGGATCTTGGTCGCGTGGGCCTCGCCCAGCGCGCCGCCGAAGATCCGGAAGTCGTGGGCGTAGACGAAGACCGTGCGGCCGTCGACCGTGCCCCAGCCGGTGATGACACCGTCGGTGTACGGCTTCTTCTGCTCCAGGCCGAAGCCGGTCGCCCGGTGCCGGCGAAGCTGTTCGACCTCCTTGAACGAACCGGGGTCGAGCAGCAGCTCGATGCGCTCACGCGCCGTCAGCTTGCCCTTGGCGTGCTGCGCCTCGGTCGCGCGGTCACTCGGTCCGCGCCGGGCCTGCTCGCGCAGTGCCAGCAGTTCGGCCACACGCCCACGGGTGTCACTCGGCTCGCCCTGGGTCTCGTCCACAACGGTCATGTACCGACCCTACGAAGCCGGGCAAGAAAACCCTGCCGTCGACTCCGTACAGTCTCCTGCCCGGTTTCCTGGTGGAGCCTGACAGAACCATGGACGCATGCAGCCGAAGTACCAGCCCATACGGGTCAGATTTTGTTCGGTTTCGACAAAGACTCACGGTGATCCGCCACACACACGTGTCAGCCTCGCGGTGTGGTCCGGTTGGGGGTTCTCGCCCCCGGGAACGGCGCCCGGACCGCTCCCGGACCGCTGCCGGACCGCTCCCGGGCCCCTTTCGCTCCGGTCCCGGAGCGGGGCGCGCGGCGGAGCGGAAGGCGGATCAGGGGTGCGCGGCGGAGCGGGGCGCACGGTGGATTTCCGTGAGGATATCCTGCGCCCGCGCCCCGTGGGCCTGCCCCGGCGGCTACCGGACCTCACACCGCAGGGTGCGTCCCTCCGTTCCCGGCGCGGCCCTCAGTACCAGCCGCCGGCCGGTGGCGCGCACCTCGATCCCCGGGTCCGCGGAGAGGACCTCCCGTACCGGCCGCTCCCAGACCAGGTCGACCGGCGCACCGCTCCGGTCGGGTCCGCTGACGCACACGGTGGCGGAGCGCCGGCCCTCCCGTACGAGGACGCTCGCCGCGGCCGTGGCGGAGAGCGGACCGGCCGCACCCGGCTGCCAGAAGTTGGCGGCGGTCAGCCCGAGCGGGCGCACGGTGACCGCCTGCGCGGTGGCGGTGTTCGCGAGCACGGTCAGCCAGTGCGGGTCGGCCGCGCGGGCGGCGACGGTGCGGCGGGAGGCGCCGGGCATCAGCAGATAGACGTACGCGGCGTCGACCGGATCGGTGCCGTGGTCGAGCCAGAGTGTCTGGTAGCGGCGGGTCCGGCGCTCGGTGGAGCTGGTGGTGTTGATGTCGGACCAGGCGCCGGTGCGGTCCTCGCGCAGGGTGCGCAGGCCGGTGCCGCCGGGGAAGACCCAGCCGCCGTGACCGGCGAGGTGGGCCCAGCGGGGTTCGGTGCGGCCGTCGACCGTGAGGAGGTCCGTGCCCGCCTCACCGAGCATGCGGTTGTCGACGATCGTCTCGACGGGGACCTGGTCGGTGCTGGTGATGCCGGCGCCGAGGCAGATGACGGTGTCGTCGACGCAGAACCACGATGTCCGGGCCTCCAGGGTCGAGCCGAGACCCTTGAGGTGCTGGCCCACCGCGGCGAACTCGCCGTCCGTGGCACCGCCGACCCACGTCACCGAGGGCTTCGGGGCGCCCCATTCGCCACCCGCCCGGTCGGCGAGCCGCTTCGTGGACACGGTCGTTCCGGGCAGTCGGTAGAAGTCGACGGTCGGCCAGAACCAGTCGGTGTACTGGTCGTTCTCCTTCTCGCCCGGCCACCAGTAGAGCATTCCGGCGCCGGTGTGCCAGCCGCGCGGGTTCTCGCCGTTGCCGCACTCGTAGTGCGCGATCCGCTCCGAGGCCATGGAGATGCCCGCGGCCCAGTCCGGACGGCGGTGGACGGCGCGGGCCATCCCGCTGAAGAGGTGGTGGCCCACGCGTTCGGGCGCGGCCGGCACGTCGGCGGCCGAGGCCGCGTGCAGCCGGGCCAGGTCCGCGATGCCGAACTGCCGGGCGGTGAGGATCGGGCTGGTCCGGTCGCGGGCGATCCAGCCCTTGATCAGTCCGTGCCACCGGTCGCGTTCGGCCGCCGAGGCGCCCGCGGCGAGCAGGGCGATTCCGGCGATGATGCCCTGCCCGTGGAAGTGGTCGCCGCGCATCACCTGCAGATCGTCGTTCTTCAGGTAGCCGCGGCTGATGGCCCGGCCGTTGACGCTGTCCATGACCAGGCCGTTGTGGATCAGCGGCGCGTAGGCGTGCTCGACGCTGTCCAGGATGATCTGCCGGTTCGGGTCGGTGACCTCCCAGGCCGATCCGGCGAGCAGCGCGAAGAGGCGTCCGAGGCCGTCGAGCATGACCTGACCGTAGGTGCCGGAGTAGGCGACGGTGGTGTGCTGGATGAACGAGCCGTCCGCGTACAGGCCGTCGCCCTCGGTGACGTAGGGGAAGACGGGTGACAGCGCGTCCCTGGCCAGGGCGATCTTCGCGGGTGCCCGGCCGAGGACGCCGCGCAGGGCGACGGAGCGGCACAGGTCGACGCGGTTGGCGCCGGTGGAGGTGCCGCTGTAGTCCTGGAGCACCGTGTCGGGGATGAAGTGGTCGACGGCGGCGCAGGCGGCCTCGACGCGGGCCGCGCCCAGCGGCTCGTACAGGACGCCGCTGATGTCCATGAGGAGGCGCGGGCTGCCGATCTGCCACTCCCACCAGTTGCCGTACGGGGTGACGGAGGCGTGGTAGGCCGTAGCGGCCAGGTGGTCGTAGCCGCGGACGATGTCGGCGAGCAGGGCCGCGTCGCCGGTCGATCCGGTGCCCGGCTGGGCGTACGCCTGGGTCATCGTCCACAGGCGGCTGTAGCTCTGGGTGATACCGGACGGCGGGTCGTACGTGATGCCGGGCCACAGCGACCCGTCGGCCGGGCTCATCGTGGCCCACAGCCCCCGCGCGAGCGTGCCGGTCTCGGCGAGGCGGGAGGCATACGGTTCGGCAGTCGCGTCGAAGCCGGTGCCGAGCGCGATCTCGGTCCAGCGCAGGCGGAGGGTGTCGAAGGCGTCGGCCTCTGCGGTCACCGCGGGCGTCGCAGCCGTCGCGGCTCCGGGGAGCGAGACCGTCAGGGCGGTGGCGGTCGACAGGGCGAGCAGGGTGCGCCGTGACCATACGGGCGGGTTCGGCATGTACGGCTCCAGTTCGTCGGGCGGGGTGGTGCCATCACGTGCGCGGAGCGGGACGGGTGCTCACCAGGAACACCCGCCCCGCATCCTGCTGTCTCAACCGCCGCAGTGGAAGCGTGCGTCGCCCCAGTCCGCGTGGTCGTTCCCGTTGCCGTCGCCGCCGTCACCGACGATCAGTTCGACGTAGGTGGCGCCGGTGATGTCCGCCGTGAGCGACCAGGCGCTGTCGGCCGCCTTCAGCACCGGGGACTTCACCTTCTCGGTGCCGTCGGCCGTGACGCCGAACTGCACGCTGCCGCGCGAGGTCTGCGCGTCGTCCACGCCCACCTCGGCGGTGAAGGAGGTGCACTTCCCGCCCAGGTAGTAGCGGATCCTCGCCGGGGCGTGGCTGCCGAGGCCCTTGGCGTAGACGGTGCCGCCGATCGTCAGCGGGGTGCCGTCGCCGCTGCCCTGCTCGCCGTTGGAGAGGTCACGCTCGACGGGGCCCCAGCCGTTCTCGGCGGACGTCCAGTCGAGGTCACTGGCCCAGCTGTCCGTGGTGGGCGGTGGCGGCAGGGTCCGTACGGAGGTCTGCGCGCCGAGCGTGCGCCGGGCGCCGCCGGCCGTGTACGACGCCTGCGAACTCAGGCTGTACGTCCGGTACTCGGCGTCCAGCGGCGGGGTGACCCGCCAGCTCCCGGTGGCCTTGGCACCGGAGGCGACCGAGTCGAAGGTGACGGCGCCCACGGGCTCCGCCTGCCAGCCCTCGGGGACGGTGAGGCTCAGCGCGACACCGGTCGCCGCGGTGGCCTCGTAGTTGGTGAAGCTCGCCTTCACCGTGTTGGCCGTGCCGGGTTCCAGGGTCTCGGCGACCGGGTCGACGGTGAGCGTGCCGCAGGCGGCCTGCTCGGAGGCGGGGGCCGGGCCGAGGTCGGTCACGGTGAAGGCGTCGAGGACGAAGTCGGCTCCGTCGGGCGCGTCGCCGCGCTTGCGCAGTCCGGTCCAGGTGTCGCCGCAGCCCGCGGTGACGGTCTCGGTGAAGTGGCCGGTGGTGCGCTGCTGTCCGAGGGGGGTGGCCCGCGTCTCGACGGAGTCGGGCTTGCCGTCGGCGGTGATCCGGTCGTAGCCGTCGACCCATTCGTAGGCGCCGGCGTGGCTGGACTGGTAGTCGTACGCGACCTCGTACCGGTGGCCGTCGGTCATCGGCACGGTCCAGGGGGCGGTGCGGTAGACGAGTCCGGTGTTCTCCTCGTGGGCCTTGAGGGATTCCGTGCCGCCGATGACGTCGTCGATCAGCTTTCCGTTCCAGCCGGCCTGGGTGTACGGGGTGTGCAGCTGGGAGATGACGGTCCGGGGGTCGGTGGAGCCGCCCGCGTCGCCCTTGAGGAAGGGGCCCCAGCCCTGGTCGACGTCCTCGAAGTCCTCGTACACGACGGTGTTCTGTCTGGTCGCCGGGGCACTCGCGACGATGCGTACGTCATCGGCCCGGACGCTCGCCGTGCTGCCCTCGGCGGCTTCGACGCGGAGCGTGGCGCGGCCGTCGGCGGGGGCGGTGAAGTTCACCTTGGCACGCTGGAAGTACGTGCCGTGCCAGTCGGACGCGGCGACCTGGTCCCGGGCGGTGGAGCGGTCCACGGCGACGGACTTCCCGCCGATCGAGAGGGTCGTGTGCCGGGTCCTTCCGGGCTGGACCTCGATGAGCGCGGAGGCGCTGTAGCGCTTGCCGGGCGTGAGGCCGGAGATGTTCTGCGCGAGTGCGGCCGTGCCGGTACCGGAGAGCCGGGCGCTGTTGCGGCCCTGGCCGTCGGTGTCACGGGCGACGGTTCCGGTCGTCGACCAGGCGTCGAGCCCCTGGTCGTTGAAGCCGGGGTCGTCGACCGGGGTGCCCTTGCCCCATCGGGGGTCGGCGGCCTTGGGCGCGTGGTTCGGGTAGAGGACGTACGGCTGTCCGGCCTCGGCCGTCAGCGTGATCCTTCCGTTGACGGGCTTGGCCGTGCCGGCCTCGACCCGGCCGTTGTCGGTGAGTTCGTAGACGGTGTACGTGCCGTTCGACGGCACGGCCCAGGTGCTCGTACCGCCGGACTCGCTGTAGTGGTACAGCTTCTTCCCGCCGTCCCACGGCAGCAGGTAGTCGGTGCCGCTGAGGACCTTGCGGCCGTGGTCGTAGTAGGTGCGCCTGCCGTCCTCGACCGTGCCGCGGACATCGCCGGTGAAGGTGATGTCGTTGCCCTCCCAGCGGGTGATCTCCTGCTGCTGGAGGTATTTGGCGGGCAGGTCGCGCTGCCAGACGTTGTCGTAGAAGGCGTTCCAGTCCGTCTCGCCCGTCCAGCCCTCGAACTCGGAGATGGCGGTCTGGCCGAGTACGGGGTCGTTGTTCCAGGTGTCCCGCTCACCGTTGCGGATGAAGCGGATGATCTTCGAGTTGAGTCCCTTGTTGGTGGCGCCGCCGTAGTCGAGGTCGTTGGCCCAGTGCGACCAGAGTGTGCCGCGCTCGAACTTGTCGGACCACTCGCTGCCGACGTTCCAGCCCTGCTTCTGCACGGCCTGGAGGGTCTTGTCGGCGATCCAGCCGTGCGTGTAGTAGACGTCGATGTAGAGGAAGCTCAGATTGCGGTCCGTCTCGTCGCGCAACTGCTGGAAGCGCCGGGCCAGGTCGCCGCTGTTGATGTCGCGGCGCTGGTCGATGTAGTAGCTCTGGCCGAGCCAGTTCCAGCCGGGCTCGGACTTGTCGACGAGCTGCTCGTCGAACGCCTTGGCCTCCGGGTACGCCTCGGTGGCGTTGACGTGGACGCCGAAGGTGGCCCCCCACTTCTTGCCGTCCTTGAGGAGTTCGTTGAGGTCCTTCAGCCCGCCGGCGCGCTTGTTGTAGTCGCCGCCGTAGTCGGGGTGGGCGGAGTCGTGCCCCTCGGAGGCGTACCCCTTGAGCAGGGCGAGCTGCCCGAGCCCGTCGGTCGACAGCGAGATCCGCTTGACGTCGTCCAGCGTGCGCAGGAAGGGGTGGGTGGCCTGGCTGGCGAAGTTGAACGGGATGTGGGTGATGACCCGGTCCGGGGTGTCCTCGCTGCCGGGCGCCGTGATGCCGATGGAGCGGAAGGCGACGGCCCCGTCCTGCCAGTCGACCTTGCTGTCGCCGTTGGCGTCGGGGGTGACGACGACCTTCGCCCAGGGGAGGCCGTCCCCGCTCTCCGGCTGCGGCGCGCCCTCGCCGCGGTAGGTCCACTGCCCGGACCAGACGCCGACCCGGACGCTGCCGTCACCGGCCTTGCGGGCCTGGTGCCAGAACCGGGCGTCGTCGCCGCCGGTGGCGCCGGAGGGCTTGTCGTACGAGGAGTTGGACTCGACGGCGGCGGCGAGCGAGCCGGTGTTGACGAGGGCGTACGAGGCACCGACCGGCGCCGGGTCGGCGGCGGTGTCCGGGGTGACCGCGGCGAAGACGTCGGCGGTCTTCGTCGAGTCGTTGTCCAGCCGGGTGAAGGCGGTGGCACCGCCGGTGTCCGTGGAGCCCACGGACACCAGGTCGTGGCCGGGTATGTCGAGGGTGCCGACGCGGAACGCCTCGGTGTCACGGACGGCCGTCACCCTGAAGGTGGTGGCGCGGCCGGAGACGGAGAGCGAGGCGTCGATCTCGATGCCGGGCAGGTCGGTGAAGGTCAGCGTGTAGCGGACGGTCGATGCGGTGACGCGGGGGGCGCCCTTGAGTTCCACGGGGTGCGCGGTGCCGTTGAGGGTGACGGACGTGACCGGCTGCGTGCTGCCGAGCAACCGGCTGCCACTGGCCCTGTCGGTGTACGCCAGGACGCGCGGGAAGTCGTCGGCGACGGCGACCGAGAGCTGCGCGGACCGGATGACGGTGGCATCCGCGGGCACGGCCGCCGACTCGGCCACGGCGGTGGAGGAAGCGGCGGTGGAGGAGGAAGCGGCGGCGGTGGCGGGGAGCGCGGTCCCCACCAGCGCCATGACGGCGGCTGAGGCGGCGGCGACAGCGCCCGCCGAAGTGAATCTTCGCGACATGCGCCCTGCGTAGTCCTCGTGACAGGACAGCGTCAACGAAGCGCGGGCTCCAGGGCCGCTCCAGTCCAACAACCGCGTCGCTTAAGTCCAAGTGGACGGTGCGGACACGTCTGCTGACGCCTTTTCACGCCTCTTCACGCCTCGTATCCCTTGGGCGCGGTTCGCGGTGTCCGCGGACCGTCACTCGGCGGCGTACAGCCGCCGCAGATCCACGAGGAGGACCTCGCCCCTGGCCTGTGCGCGCCGCAGGTCGTCGGTGAACCCGGCGCCGCTGTAACAGGCGAGCCGTACGGCCGAGGTGTCGACCCCGCGTCCCGCGAGCAGTTGCTCGATGTGCCGCAGGCGTTCCAGGTGCCTCTCCCCCATGACCTGGTCCCACTTGGCCTCCCCCAGGGAGAGCAGCACCCCGTTGTCCTGTCCGACGGCCCCGCGTACGACCACGTCGACCTCGTGCCCGGTACGTGCCGCCGGATCGGCGACCGTTCCGTACGAGACCTCGATCGGCATGCCGCCGAAGGTCTCCGGGGCCGCGAAGTGCGCTACCCATTCCCGGCAGATCTGCTCGAAGTGCGGCCCGACCACCGCTGACAGGAACCGGGCGCGGGAGCTTTCCCAGACCTGCTCCGCAAGACCCCGGTCGAGCAGGGCCAGCTTGGTCCGGGAGACGACGTGGTCGAACGCGATCAGCGGCTCACCGATGCGGTACACACTGCGGTTCTTGCGAAAGGCATCCACTTCGCGGCGTACGAGACCGCAGTCCTGGAGCACCGTGAGCGGATGCGTGATGTCCCCCGCCGGCCGCCCCAGACAACCCGCGATCCCGCCCGCCGTAGCGTTGCCCGAGGCCAGCGCGGCAAGCACGGAGTGGTAGAGCGCCCGGTCCCGCAGATCGGATTCGTCGGCCAGCAGGTACCGGGCCTCCCGGTAGAGAGGCGAACGCGGTGACAGAGCGGTGCGGCACACCCAGGAGTCGAAGTCATCGAGCCCGGCCGGGACGTCGTCGCGCACGAACTCGCGACGATAGGCGGGGGTGCCGCCCACCACGCTGTGCACGAGGAGCGCGAGGCGAGGATCGTCGATGCCCCAGAAGCCGGCTGCCTGCCGGAAGTCGAGCGGCTGGACGATGAGTTCGAGGCTCGCCCTTCCCCGGAGCGGCGAGGTGCCGCCGAGCAGTCCTCCCATGAAGGCGAGCGAACTGCCGCACAGCAGAAGCCTGGTGCGGGACTCCAGCCGCTCGGGGCGGCGCGGACCGTAGGCGACCTGAACGACGGAGGGGAGGGACGGGGTGGCGCGGGCGAGGTAGGGAAACTCGTCGATCACCACCGGCACCGGCTTCTCCCGCCCCAGCGCGAGCAGTGCGTCGACGCACTGCTCCCACCGGTCGAAACGCAGCGGCCCGGCAGCACCCGTGTACTGGCCCAGCTCCTCGCCGAACCGGCGCAGTGACTCCGCCTCCGTGGCCTCGTAGGCACAGAAGTAGAAGCCACCGGCGGCTCGGGCGAGCGAGTCGAGGAGAAACGACTTTCCCTGCCGCCGCCGCCCCGACACCACGCCGAGGGTCGCCTCAGGGCCGGGGTCGGCCGCGAATGCGGTGAGCTCGCTCCACTCCCAGTCGCGGTCGAACATGTCGGGCGGCTTGGCGAGATTGCGGGGCTTTCCGGCCATGAGGAGCAACCACCTTTAGCGCAGCTTTACGGAATCACACTTCCCAGAAGTACGTTTCCGTTAACGATTCGCTCCGGCTCGGGAAACGGGGCCGACCCGATCCGCACCGCGAACTCGCACCACACCACCTTGCCCGGGTTCCGCTCCCCCACCCCCCACCTGTCGGCGAGCGCCGCCACCAGCAGCAGTCCGCGCCCGCCCTCGGCGTCGGGCGCCGCGCCCGCATCGGCAGGGCGCACCTCCCCGTCGCCGCTGTCGTGGACCTCGATCCGCAGGACGCCGTCGGCCGGTTCCAGGTAGAGGTGAATGCGGAAGCCGCGGCCGGGAGGGACGCCGTGCAGCACGGCATTGGTGACGAGTTCGCTCACGCAGAGCAACACGTCGTCGGCGCGGGCGTCGCACGCCCAGTCGACGAGCGCCCGGCGCACGAACTGCCGTACGAGGGGCACTGATCGGCGTTCCCTGCGGTGGAACGCCTCGCGGAAGTGGGGGAGTTGAGTTGGGTCGTTCACCTCACCAAGGTCACACAACGTCACTACCGTTGATCAGTGCGTCGAGCCGTACAACACGGTTGTACGGCTCCTGACGGGTCATCCGGGTTTCGTAGCGGGGAGAGGCAGCTCATGCACTCGGCGAAGAAGAACAAGCGGATCACGTCCTGGCACCTGATCGGCGCCCAACTGGCCACATTCCGCAGAGCGGCTGGGATGACACAGGCGGCCCTGGCCGAACGGTGCCGCGTGGGCGAGGACACGATCGCGTCGATCGAGCAGGGGCGCAGGCCGCTCCAGGCGGATTTCGCGGC
This sequence comes from Streptomyces sp. NPDC058051, assembly GCF_042885475.1. Lineage (NCBI taxonomy): Bacteria > Bacillati > Actinomycetota > Actinomycetes > Kitasatosporales > Streptomycetaceae > Streptomyces > Streptomyces sp. NPDC058051. The sequence goes on along the minus strand of NZ_JBHVRW010000016.1, from coordinate 137,564 downwards.
ACTGCTGGACGAACTGCTCGACACAAAGGGCGTGTTGCAGGTCGCGGTGTCGAAGGTGCCGCAGAAGGAGCGGTTTCCGGCGTTCGTGCAGGACTTCGTGGAGTACGAGCAGGAGGTGCTGACGCTGCTGTCGTACGAGAACCAGGTCGTACCGGGACAGTTGCAAACCCCGGAGTACGCACGTGCGGTCTTCGTTTCCCTTTATCCGCCACTGGAAGAAGAGGAGATCGAAGAACGGGTCGCGGTGCGACTCGATCGCCAGAAGGTCTTCGAGCGCAAACCAAGGCCGATGGCCAATTTCCTGCTGGAGGAGAGCATCCTCCATCGACCCATCGGGGGCCGACATGTGCTCCGCGAGCAGCTCCGACACTTGAGGCGCTGCGCCCAACTCCCATTTCTGGGCCTGCAAATCATGCCGACCGACCGCGAGACTCATGCCGCGCTCGATGGTCCGATGGTGCTGCTGGAGACCCCCGATCACGATCAGCTGGCCTACATCGAAGGACAGCGCATCAGCTTCTTGATCGACGACCTCGACGAGGTCAGCGTCCTCCAGCAGAAATATGGGATGCTGCGTTCTCAGGCGCTCTCACCCGAGCGGAGCATGCGCCTATTGGACGACCTGCTTGGAGAGACATGATCCGCGCGGCACACCCGGCTCCCCCCTCCGCCACCCTCGCCTGGTTCAAGTCCAGCTACAGCGGCAGCGAAGGCGGCAACTGCCTCGAAGTCGCCTACGACTGGCGCAAGTCCAGCTACAGCACGGACCAAGGTGGCAACTGCGTCGAGGTCTCCGCGCACCCCGCCGCCGTCCACATCCGCGACTCCAAGGTCACCGACGGCCCCGTCCTCACCGTCCCGCCCGCCGCCTGGGCCGCCTTCCTCGACGCCACCGTCTGAGGACCGGCGCTCTTCGCCCGAGCCGTTGAGGGCGATGATTGTCGCTCGTCAGGGGCCGCCTCCTCGCACGCAAGAGCGTGGTGGTCATCGGGCGGCCACCGGCTCGGGAGGCTCCTGCACAGGTCAGGAGCCTTGGTCGGCACACCGTTCTGTTTGATTCGGAGGAGGTTGGCCGGGGCGACAGGCGGCGTCGGGTCAGCAACCGACGCCACGCTGCCCAGAGGCCACCTTGGCGACGAGACGCCTGCGCCACTCCCGCACATCCTCCCTCCTGTAGTCGCCAAGAAACTCGTCGACGCCGTAGATCGTCCCCGCCTCGTCGGCGATCTCCTCGTCCAACAGGTCAAGGGCCTCCTGGAAATCGCCCTTGATCTCCAGCGCCTGGACCAGGTGGTGGCGGATGGAACGGGTCTCTCCCTGCCGCTTCGAGCCGAAGGCCCGGGACTCCGCGTGCAGGGCGCGCAGCAGGCGTACTCCTTCGGCCGGTTCCCCGTTCTCGGCGAGGTACTGGGCGAGGTTCGCCCGGGAGTAATGGGTATCGGCGTGGTCGGGGCCCAGCACCCGGACGGAGTCCTCCACGACGGCCCGCGCCTCGGCGACGGCTCCGTCCAGGTCACCGACCCCGCGGAGGGCGGAGGTGAGCGAACGGCGCGACCTCAGGGTTCCGGAGTCGTCGGCCCCGAACTCCGCTGTCCTGTCGGCCACTTCCGCCTCGGCCAGTCTCAGGACGTCGGCGTGTCGGCCTTCGCTGCCGAGCCACATGGACACTAGTGCGTGGGCGAGGAGCGTATCGGGGTGCCAGCGGCCCAACTTCCGGGTGAGGTGGGCGACATCCTTGTGCACGTCCGGCCAGGTCCGCGACGTCGGCTGCTTCCAGTTCCGGAAGCGCCGGCCGGCCCGCCAGGTACCGAGGGTCCGCCGCGGCCGGCTCATATCCCACCGCCGCAGCCGCCACCGCAGCCGCCACCGCATGCGCCGACACCGCCGTCGTTGGCCCAGCCGGAGGTACGGGCAGCGTCCGTACCGGCAGCTCGCTCCGGTCTGCGGACGCGGACCTGCGCCTCGACGACGCAGCGTTCGCACAGCGCCTCGAACTCGGGCCACTGCCGCTGTCCCGTCCTCTGGTCCGCCATCACCAGCCAGACCGCCGCCGGCACATGCGCGGCCAGGGCGATCAAGAACCAGAACCCGCTCGCGCCCGGCTGACGGACGTAGAACCCCATGCCGTAGACGAGGACGGCGAACAGAGCGAACACCGCCACCCACGCTTCCCTCTCGCCGGGCACGTTGCGCGTCCGACGTGAGGGGAGGTCGCGCCGCGCTGCCTGCCGCAGCCGGGCCCTGAAGGTCAGGAAGCGGGGTGATGCCATCACCTCCTCCACAGTGCCGCGCCCTCCGGCGTCGTGAACGGCCGTTTGGAGCTCCGCCAGCAGGGGGTGCGATTCCGGTCGTGTTTCCCGCACCTTCCGGCGTCGGCCGCGGGAGGGCCGGTGCCTGGGGGCCAGCAGCAGGATCCCGGCCTGTGTCGCCGCCCGCTCTCCCTCAAGGTGGTACATGGCGAGAACGGGCATGGCGGCACCCGTTTCGAAGAAGCGTCCGATGGCCCGCCGGTCGCGCCGGAGCACGTAGCGGAGACGGACCAACGAGTACGCCATGAAGGTCGTGAAAGCGCCGGCCCAGACGACCGCGAAGGCCCAGAAGGTCGGTAAGTCCGTCAGAAAGCCTGTCATCAGTTGCCCCCCTCCCGCTCCCACCCGGTCGGTCAGGGCCGGCCGGGAAGCGGTATCCCCTGGCTTCCAGGGTGGCAGGAACGGCTCCCGCCGCACAGGTGCACAACAGGTCGAGCTCCACAACCACTTCCGGCAAGGGCGGGACGCCGGGGTCTTCGAGCCCCTGTTGGAGGCCGCCCAGGAGAGACCCCCACGTACACAGCCCGATCTCGGGCCCTGTTCGGCTGACAGACGTGTCATGTACTGTTCAGCAGCTCACTGCGCAGGAGAAATCTCACCAGCGTTCTACGCGCGCAGAATTGGCAACCGCACCGCCTCTCTCCCCACTCCCCCTCGGAGGTATGCAGGATGCTTGGACACAGAAGAGCGGGCGGACTCACCGCCGCACTCGCCGCCTTCGGACTGCTGGCCACGGGAGCCGCCGCCGCGGCGGACACCACCCCCACCGCACCGGCCGCCGCGGCAGCCACCCCGCACCGCGTCCTGTTCGACAACGCCCATGCCGAGACGGCCGGGAACGCGGACTGGATCATCTCCACCAGCCAGCCCGACCCGCTGGGCCAGGACTCCACCCCGTCCGCCGAGACGGACTGGACCGGCGCGCTGTCCTCGTGGGGAGTCGCCCTCCAGAAGACCGGCGACTACAGCCTCAAGACGCTGCCGTCGGGATCCGCGCTCGCCTACGGCGGCTCGACGGCGACCGATCTGTCGAACTTCGACACCCTGGTCCTCCCCGAACCCAACACGCTGTTCACCACGGCCGAGAAGACGGCCATCATGAACTTCGTCAAGAACGGCGGCGGCCTGTTCATGGTCTCCGACCACACCGGAGCGGACCGCAACAACGACGGCTACGACGCGGTCAAGATCTTCAACGACCTGATGTCGAACAACAGCGTCGACTCCACCGACCCGTTCGGCTTCTCGGTCGACACACTGAACATCGGCTCCGACCATCCGACGGCCATCAGTGACAGCACCGACCCGGTCCTGCACGGCTCCTTCGGCACCGTCACCAAGAGCCTCATCGCCTCAGGCACCACCGCGACGCTCAAGCCGGCCGACAACCCCGCCGTCAAGGGGCTGCTCTACCGCACCGGCTACTCCGGCAACACCGGCGCCTTCTTCGCGACCAGTACCTTCGGCAGCGGCCGCGTCGCCTTCTGGGGCGACAGCTCACCCATCGACGACGGCACCGGCCAGTCGGGCAACACCCTCTACGACGGCTGGAACGACTCCAGCGCCACCAACGCGGCGCTCGCCCTCAACGCCACCGAATGGCTCTCCGGCGCGACCGGCGACGGCGGGGGAGGCGGTGGTGGCGGTACGGAGCCCTGCACCGCCGCCCAACTGCTCGCCAACGGCGGCTTCGAGTCCGGTGCCACCTCCTGGAGCGCCACCAGCGGAGTCATCACCAACGCCTCCGACGAGTCCCCCCGCACCGGCTCGTACTACGCGTGGCTCAACGGGTACGGCTCCGCCAACACCAACACGCTCGCCCAGTCCGTCACCCTCCCGTCCGGCTGCGCCGCGACCCTGAGCTTCGCTCTGCACATCGACACCGCGGAGACCGGCACCACCGCGTACGACACCCTCAAGGTCCAGGTCCTCAACAGCTCCGGGACCGTCCTCGGCACCCTCGCCACCTACTCGAACCTCAACGCGGCCTCCGGATACACCGTGCGCACCTTCAGCCTCGACAGCTACGCCGGGCAGACGGTCACCGTGAAGTTCACCGGAACCGAGGGATCCAAGCTCCAGACGTCGTTCGTCATCGACGACACAGCGGTCACCGTGAGCTGATCCAGCAGTCGTTCCTCCTGGTGGTCCCCGCCCGCGCCGGGGACTGATCCGGCCGGGCGCAGATGTCGTGGAGAGGGGGCCGGCCCCCTCTCCACGATGCGGAGGCGCCCAGGGCCCGACGAGCCGGGAACGGTCACAGGCAGCAGGTCGAGCCGCTTGTCCACGTCGAGACAGAACGCGCCGTGGTCAGTGGTCAGTTCCTGATGGATACGGCCCGGTTTTCGCCCCTATCAAGCACACACATGCCGCTTCGCTGCGTCGAGTTGTGAAGAACCCAGGTTTTTGAGAGCGCTCTCAGCCACACGTCTTGACGCCCGCTCCGGCCGTCACGAGAGTGGGGCGCACCGCGGACGCCCCGTCGCTCCACTCCCCCGCACGATCGCCCCGTCCGTGGCCCCCCACACACCTCGGGAGTCTCTCGTGATCTCACGCAGGCTGTTCCTGACAGGCGCCGCCGCCTCCGCCACCGCGCTCACCTACCCCGTCTGGGGCAGCGCCCTGAGCCCGGGCGCCTCCGCCGCTCCGGCGACCTGTGAAATCGCCCTGGTGAACCGCTCGTTGCCGGGCCGCGTCAACGCGTACGTCACCGGTCACGAGCAGGGCACCGACCGCTGGGTGCTGCTGCGGGCCGACGGCAGTGTCTACCGTCCCGACTCCCCCGCCGCACCGCAGACGCCCCTGCCGGTCGACTGCGCCATCCCTCTGAACGGTGCGGGCGGCGCGCCGGTCGTACTGACGCTTCCTCAGATGTACGGCGCCCGCGTCTACTTCGTGCGCGACGACACTCTCACCTTCTATCTGAACCCCGGCCCGGCGCTGGTCGAGCCGGCGTTCGCGACGTCCACGGACCCCAACTACGGGCGGACCTGGTCGTTCTGCGAGTTCACCTTCAATCCCCAGCAGCTGTACGCGAACATCAGCTATGTCGACCTGGTCACCGCGCTGCCGATCGGCCTGACCCTGGAGGGCGACACCACGCACACCGTGGCACCGCTCCCGGACGGGGCCGTGCAGCGGATCGCCGACGGCCTCACCGCCCAGGCCGCCGCCGACGGCCAGCCGTGGGACAAGCTGGTGGTCCGCGGATCGGACGGCGGCGTACTGCGGGTGATCTCGCCGCAGAACCTGATGGCGCCGTTCTTCGACCGGCCGGACGAGATGCCGTTGCGGGACGTGTTCACGTCGTACATCGACCAGGTCTGGGAGAAGTACCGCTCCACCGACCTGCGGATCGACCTCCAGGGCGGACGCGGCGTCCGCACCGGCCGGGTCAGCGGCGACGTACTGACCTTCGACGGCGGGCACACCTTCACCAAGCCGGTCTCCAAGGACGTCTTCACCTGCAACCACGGCCCGTTCACCAACAACCCGGCCGATTCCGACGACAAGAAGGCGCTGCTGGCCCGGCTCGCGTCCGGCTTCAACCGCTCCCTGATGCTCACCCACCCCGACCAGCCGAACGGCACCTCGGCCGCGGACTACTACCAGGGCACGGCGACCAACCACTGGTCGCGGGTGGTCCACGCCAACACTCCCATCGGCTACGCCTTCCCGTACGACGACGTACGCCCCGACGGACAGCCGGACGTCTCGGGCGCCGCGAACGACGGCAACCCGCGACGCTTCACGGTGAGCGTGGGGTCCTGAGCCGGAGCCACGACGGTGCGCAGGCCACGGCAGCACGGCGCTCGGATCCATTCGTCCCGGCGGGCTCGCAGCGTGGTTGCCGAGACATGGTGATCGGCGTGCTGTTGGTAGGTACCGCCCAGAACCAGGCGTGCCAGGAGGCGCTCGAACACGATGCGATCGGGGACGCGCGGTCGGTGGCAGCCCAGCGGGTGCATGACCCGACGGGCCGGGATCGGGGCGGCGGACTGGGCCCACAGCGGGGCAGTAATGGAAACGGGCAGAACGGGCCGAACGGGCACGAGGCCTTCGGTTCGGTTGGGGCCGACCCGGATGCTCCGTGTCGTGCCGAACCCGGGTCTCGTGCCCGTTGGAGGTGCGGTGTCGCCGTTTCCGGCTCCAGCGGTGGTCAGACGGTGAAGACTCGCTCCGCCTGGTCGCGGTGGGTGTGCAGGTCCCAGTAGACGGGCGAGATCTGGTCCGCGGTAGCGGCGGGGGCACCCTCGGGGGCGCGGTCACCGATCCACACGCCGATCGCGACGTGGGCGGCCTGGATGCCTTCGGGTTCGAGTTCCTTGTGCAGGTTGATCGCCCAGTTGCGCAGCGCCGCACCCGCGGTGTTGATGTCGCCGAGCATCGGGGTCGGGTCGACGGAACCGGCACCGGTGGTGAACAGCAGCGTGCCGGCGCCGGCGGCACGCATCGCGGGCAGCACCGCGGCGGTCGCGGCCATCGCGCCGTACACGAGGTACTGCATCTGCAGGTCGACGTTCTCGGGCGTGGCCTTGGTCGGGGTCAGGAACTTCGGCTCCGGGCCGCCCGGGGAGTACTCCAGCACGTCGATGGTGCCGAAGTGCTCGGCCGCGTCAGCGAGCGCCTTGGCGAGGGAGTCGCGGTCCAGGACGTCGGCGGGGAAGCCCTTGGCGGTGATGCCCTCGGCGGCGAGCCGGCCGGCGAACCCGTCCAGGCGCTCCGCGTTGCGGGCGATCAGGGCGACATCGAATCCCTTGGCCCCGAAGGTTCGGGCGATCGCTAGGCCCATTCCGGGACCGGCGCCGACGACGGCGATGGTGGGCATGCAGGTTCCTTCCATGGTGGCCCGTCGGGATGCGACGAGACCCCGCCAGGAATGTGGCGGTTACGATTGGTACCCCAGTAACTTTATGGAACCGAGAGGGCGAGTCAATCAGGCACTTTGACGTGCCCCGGTTCCCCGGAGGTAACTCATGACCGACCAGACCACCGTTCCGGGGGAGCAGCCGCCGGCCCGCACGGCCTTCTGCGACTCCACCAGTGCACGGGCGCGCGAGGTGCTCGACCTCGTGGCCGACAAGTGGTCACTGCTGGTCGTCGCCGTCTTGGGAAGCGGACCGCTGCGGTTCACCGAGGCCAAACGGTCGATCGCGGGCGTCAGCCAGCGGATGCTGACCGTCACCCTGCGCGGGCTCGAACGCGACGGCTTGCTGACCCGCACGGTCCACTCCGTGATGCCACCCAAGGTGACCTATGAACTCACACCCATGGGCCACACGCTTTTGGAGGCCACCCAGCCCCTCATCGACTGGAGCATGAAGAACCTGGCCGACATCGACGCCTCCCGCGAAGCATTCGATCAGCGAGCCGAAGACCCTCCTCAAGAGACACTTGCCACCTGACGACATCGAGGCCATAAGTACACAGCCGCGGAACCCTGTCCGCGCGCTCTCTTACCGGCATCGCCGATCACGACCTCTGGCGACGTCGCCGGACACCGGCCTGGCGCGGCTCTCCTGCTGCCAGGCCCGCGCGCCGCTCGACCAGCACACCGCCCTCGCCGGGCCGGGGACGGGCTGGTGACCTGCACGAGTACCGCCATTCCTTCCCGACCCGCCTCGGCGAGCAGGGAACATCCCTGCTGATGCTGATGGCCAAGTCCCCGAGAGCCCACCGGTAGAAGGCAATGCTCTAGCGGAGGCGGGCCAGCAAGTGGGCGTCGAGGAAGCCCCGCTCGGAGGCCGGGTCGTGGAGCAGCCGGGCGAATGTGACGAGCCCGGCCCCGGCCAGGAGCTCGGCGAACCGGTCCGCCGGCCAGCTGTAGGCGGGCGTCACCTTGTGGTCGAAGCGGACCGGCTCGGGCGCGTCGGTCCCGAAGAACGAGACCAGGAGCAGACCCCCCGGTGCCAGGACACGCGCCTGCTCGGCGAGCAGCGCGGGGATCTCTCCAGGAGGGGTGTGGATCATCGAGTAGTGGGCCAGCACTCCGCCGAGCGCGCCGTCCTCAACCGGAAGAGCCTCCATCCGCGCCTCGTCGAACTGCAGCGCCGGATGGGCCAGCCGGGCGTGGTCGACCATGGCTGGGGAGAGGTCGAGCCCGAAGGCATCCAGCCCCAGGTCGTTCAGCATGGCCGTCAGGTGTCCGGGTCCGCACCCGACGTCGGCCGCCCGCGAATTCCCCGTCCCACGCACCAGCTCGGCGAAGATGCCGATCATGTTCCGCGCGAACGGCTGCGTCTCCAGTCGATTTGCGAACATCGACGCGTACAGCTCGACGATCCCGTCGTAGGCCGCCCTGGTCTCATCCTGATGCTCCGCCACGGGAAGGAAGTTAACACCCCCCCCATGCGCGGCCGTTCGCCGACCCCGTGCCGAATCCCGGGCCGTCGTAGGGGACTTGCTCGGCGCGCCGTCTGCCGCGCCTTCGCCGAAGTCATCTCGCACAGTGCCCCCGCTCCTACGGAACGGGGGCACTCGTGCGAGCCGGTACGGCGAGGGGTCAGCAGCCGCCGCAGTTGTAGTAGGTCACGTCCCAGTGGTTGCCCTCGTCCGCGTAGATGTTGCCGGAACCCGCCTGGTACTGCGGGTATCCGTCACCGCGCAGCCCTATGTAGGTGAAGACGCCGTGGACGTAGTTCGTGAGGCAGGTGGACTTGGCGAAGTCGAGCTTGTACCCGTTCCAGTGCGAGTACGTACCGCTGGCGTGCCCGGTCTCGGTGCCGCCGGTGATGTTCAACGCGCAGCCCGTGGCGCTCTTGAGGGTCTGGGCCCCCTGGGCGGTGGCCAGGTTGAGCTGGTCGAACGAGGTGCAGGTGGAGACGTTGCGGTTGGAGCAGCCGCCGGAGGACGACCAGGTGATCCCGGAGGAGCTGAACCGGGCGGTGGCCTGGGCGTGGGTGAGCTTCGTGTCGGCGTGGGCCTGGGTGGCGCCGCCGAGGACACCGACGCCCGGGGCGAAGAGGACGCCGAGGACGAGGGCGAGGGCGGTCAGGACGGGACGCAGTGTCATACGGGACACCATGGGGGGACTCCTCCTGCTCATGACAAACAAAGGGCAGGAAGATACTGCCCGAGTTCTACGCGCGTCCGCCAGAGGGTGCGGGGAGTTGATGGCGGCGGACGGGTCACTCTTCACGAGAACCCCCCAGAACCCCTCGACCTCAATGTTGAACTTTTAAATAGATGGCGCTACAGTCAATCTCGTTGAAGGTTAAACCACCACTTCGACCGACATCCGATCTCACCCCGAGGAGGAGCCATGGCTCTGTTCAACCGCAAGAACAACAACGCCCCGTCCGCCCCCGCCGTCGCCGCTCCGGTCGACCCGGCTCTGGCCGCCCTCACCGGTGACTACGCGATCGACCCGGCGCACAGCAGCATCGGTTTCACCGTGCGGCACGCGATGGTCACCAACGTGCGCGGCGCGTTCGGTGAGCACGAGGGCAGCCTGACGCTCGACGGGCGCGACCCCGCGAAGTCCACCGCGTCGATCGACGTCAAGATCGCCAGCGTCGACACGGGCATCGCCGACCGCGACGGCCACCTGGTCAGCGGCGACTTCTTCGACGCCGAGAAGTTCCCGCTCATGACCTTCCGCTCCACGCAGGCCGAGCAGCTCGGCGGCGACACGTACCGCATCACCGGCGACCTCACCATCAAGGACGTCACCCGCCCCCTCGCCATCGACCTGGAGTTCAACGGCTCCGCCACCGACGTCTACGGGAACGAGCGCGTCGGCTTCGAGGGCAGCACGGACATCCTGCGCTCCGACTGGGGCCTGACCTGGAACGCGGCGCTGGAGACCGGTGGCGTGATGGTCAGCGACAAGGTCAAGCTGAACTTCGACATCTCCGCGATCAAGGCCGCCGCACCGCAGGCCTGACGCATCTGCCACCTCCGGCCCGAACCGAGCGCGCCCGCCTTCCCCCCTCCCCGGCCCGGGAGGGAAGGCGGACGCTCGGCGGTCCCGGCCCCCGCGCCGCCCGACCGACCGGACCGCCCGCGCCACACGACCCGGATCCGACCGGACCGCCCGACCCAACCCGACCCGACCGGACCGCCCGCGCCGCCCGACCCAACCCGACCGGACCGCCCGCGCCGCACGGCCCGGCGCAGGGGCTCACAGCCCGTGTCGCCGCTCCCCGAGCACCCGCGCGCAGACCTCGCGCTCGGCCGCCGGCGAGAAGGCCGCACGGCGCCGGACGGCGACGGCCCGGCGGGTGTCGTCGGCGATCAGGTCCGCGTTGATCGCCGCGGCGGCCCGCACCCCGGCGCCCGCAGCGCCGATGACCTGCTCCTTCGGGTCGGCGACATTGCCGGCCACCCAGACACCGGGCACCTCCGTCGCCCCGGTCGGACCGGCGGCGATGTACGTGCCGACCACCTCACCGGCCATCTCCAGCTCGGCCGCCGCCAGGCCCAGGCCCGCGAGGACGTCCGCGCGGGCGGTGAAGCGGGGCTGGACCACGACAGCCTCGCGCGGGACGACCCGGCCGCCCGCCAGCCGCACCCCGGTGAGCCGGTCCTCCGCCACATCGAGGCCGGTCACCTCCCCGTCGACCACGGCGATGCCACGCGCCGCCAACTGCTCGTACTCCTCGTCGGTCGGCTCGGGCCCGGTGTGGACGAAAAGCGTGATGTCGTCGCTCCACTGGCGCCACATCAGTGCCTGGTGCACGGCCAGGGCCCCGGTGGAGAGGATGCCGATCGGGCGCTCCCTGACCTCCCAGCCGTGGCAGTACGGGCAGTGCAGAACCTCACGCCCCCACCGGTCGGCCACACCCGGCACCGGGGGCAGTTCGTCGACGAGTCCGGTCGTCACCAGGAGCCGACGCGCCGTGACGGCGACTCCGCCCTCCCGCAGGACGCGGAATCCCCCGTCGTCCGGCAACCGCTCGACGGCCGCCACAGCCCCCTCGGTGATCTCGCCCCCGTACGCGGTCACCTCGTCACGGCCGATGGCCAGCAGCTCCGAGGGTGGTGTGCCCTCGCGCCCCAAGTAGCTGTGCACGTGCGACGCGGGCGCGTTGCGCGGCAGGCCCGCGTCGATCACCAGGACCGACCGGCGCGCCCTCGCCAGCGATACGGCTCCGCTCAGCCCGGCGGCCCCACCCCCGATGACCACCACGTCGTACCGCTGATCCCCGCCGCTCTCGCCGGTCGTGTCCTTCATGACCTTCATGCCGTCCGTGTCGTCGAAGTCGTCTGTGTCGCCCATGAGAGGCACCTCCATTCACCGGAAAGCGTCCACGACGGGGCGACATAACAGCAAGCCTCGTTGCTGGATCGGCAAACCCTTGGTCGTGTCACCGTCTGAGGTCCTGGACCGGGCGTCCGCCCCGGTCACCGGAACAGAGGATCGATCCGCAGGTCCGGCCGCATCGACTCCGGCCCGTACTGCTTCACCGCCGCGATGCACTGTCAGGCCCTGGCGTCGCCCTCTCTCTCCGGTTCGCCCACCGTCTGCTCCGACCAGATCACCTTCCCCGTCTCCGTGTACCGGGTGCCCCAGCGCTCCGCGAACTGCGCGACGAGGAACAGGCCCCGGCCGCCCTCGTCCGTCGCCGCCGCGTAGCGCAGATGCGGGGAGGTGTTGCTGGTGTCGGACACCTCGCAGATCAGGTTGCGGTCGTACAGCAGGCGGACCTCGATCGGTCCCGTGCCGTAGCGCATCGCGTTGGTGACCAGCTCGCTCAGGATCAGCTCGGTGGTGAACGCCTCCTCGTCCAGGCCGCGTTCGGTGAGCCATTGCACGACGTTCTTGCGGACTCCGGCCACGGCCGCCGGGTCGGTGTCCACGTCCCACTGCGCGACCTGCTCGGGGGCGAGGATGCGGGTGCGGGCCACAAGGAGGACGACGTCGTCGCTCGGCTGCCCGGACAGCATCACGTCGAGGACGTCGTCGCAGGTCTCCTCCGGCGTCCGGTCGCGACCGGCGAGAGTGGCGCGCAGCAGGTCCAGGCCGGTGTCGATGTCCCGGTCACGGTGCTCGACGAGACCGTCGGTGTAGAGGATCAGACGGCTCCCTTCCGGTACGTGGAACTCGGCCGCCTCGAAGGGCATCCCGCCGATGCCGAGTGGGAGACCGGCCGGTACGTCGGGGATCTCGACGGTGCCGTCCGGGAGGACCACCACAGGGCCGGGGTGACCGGCCCGCGCCACCGCGCAGTTTCCGGAGACCGCGTCGTAGATCGCGTACAGGCAGGCGGCTCCGGCGACTTCGTCACCGCCGTCGGCCGCTTCGTCCTGGTCGATCCGCTGGACCATCTCGTCGAGATGCCCGAGCAACTCGTCGGGGGCGAGGTCCAGCGCGGAGAAGTTGTGGATGCTGGTGCGCAGCCGCCCCATGGTGGCGGCGGCATGCAGTCCGTGTCCGACGACGTCACCGACGACCAGCGCGACCCGGGCGCCGGACAGCGGGATCACGTCGAACCAGTCGCCGCCCACCTCGGCCCGCGCGGGCAGGTAGCGGTGGGCGACATCGAGGGCGCTCTCCTCGGGCAGGTCACGGGGCAGCAGGCTGCGTTGCAGCGTCACGGCCAGTTCGTGCTCGCGTGTGTACCGGCGGGCGTTGTCCAGGCTGACGGCCGCCCGCGCCACCAGCTCCTCGGCGAAGGACTGGTCGTCCTCGTCGAACCCGGCGGAATCGGCCCCACGCCAGAAGTTGACCAGCCCCATGACGACGCCTCGCGCGTACAGCGGTACGGACAGGACCGAGTGGTATCCATAGTCGACGATCTTCCGGGCACGCTCGGGATCCCAGTACCGCCACCCCAGCTGCGTGATCACCTCGTGGCCCAGCCCGACCTCGCTGATGTCCATCCGCATGGACCGCGTCCTGAACGGAACGAATCCGACCACCTGGCCGACCGGAACCAGGGGCTGATGCAGGTCGGCGGCCGCGATGGCGGTGCGGCGCATGTCCAGCGCCTCTCCGTCCGGCAGGATCGAATCCTTCCCGGTGAGCGCGGCATCGGCGAGGTCGACGGTCGTGACGTCGGCGAACCCGGGGGACGCCACATCCGCCAGTTCCTGGGCCGTCCGGTCCAGATCGAGGGTGGTGCCGATCCGGGCGCCGGCCTCGTAGAGGAGCAGCAGGCGTTCGTGGACGAGTTCGGCCCGGCCGGTGATCTTGCGGAGTTCGGTGGTGTCGCGCAGGGTCGCCACGGTGCCCGACGGGCCGCCGCGCACGTTCGTCGGCCGGAGATTGACGGCCAGCAGACGGTTGCCGACGCGCAGCACCTCGTCCGTGACGGTCCGGCCGGAGGCGAGGAGCTCCGCGGTCGCGGGGTTCAGCCCGAGGTCCGTCACCGCGCGCCCCTCGGCGTCCGGGGGCAGGACCAGGAGTCTGCGGGCCTCGTCGTTGGCCATCGTCAGCCGGTGGTCGGCCCCGAGGATGAGAACGGCCTCGCGGACCGCGTGCAGCACCGCGTCGTGGTGCTCGTACATCCGGGTCATCTCGGTGGGGCCGAGCCCGTGCGTCTGGCGGCGCAGCCGTCTGCTCACGAGCGCCGCGCCGGCCGCCGTGACCGCGGCGGCGGACGTCGCGGCGGCGATGCTGAGGGGGACGGACCGGTCGGCCACGCTGTTGACCGAACGGTCGGTGAGGCCGACGGACACCAGCCCGGCGACGGAACCGTCCGGTCGGGTGATGGGCGCCAGTGTGTTGATCGAGGGCCCCAGGCTGCCGGAGAAGGTCCGGGTGAAGCTCTTGCCCTCCAGCACCTCCTTGTAGGGGCCGACGATGTGCTTGCCGATCAGCGAGGTGACGGGGTGGGTGTAGCGGATGCCCTGGGGGTTGGCCACGACGACGTAATCGACATGTGTCTGTTTGCGGACCTGTTCCGCGCGCGGCTGGAGGACGGCGGTGGGGTCCTTGCTGTCCATCGCCGCCACGATCCCCGGCGAGTGCGCGAACGTCTCGGCCACGCTCAGGGTGCGCAGCCGGGCCTCTTGGAGACTGTCGCTGCGGCCCTGCAGCACCAGAGCGACCGCGGCGCCCGCGATGATCAGGAGGACCAGTGCGAGCACGAAGCAGAAGACCTGACCGGCCACGGTGCGCGGACTGAACAGGGACAGCAGTTCCCGGCCCAGGGAGCGGTGCGTCATGTGTCCCCGGGGCGGCGGCACGGGGGCATCTCGGCCCCGGCGCGCCTCCTCGCGCCGATGTGGCCGCCGGGCGAGGCGCCGAAGCTTCGCCCAGAATCGGCCGATACCACACATAACTTTAGGTCTAGCATGAATCGCGCCTACTCGAAGGTTCGCCGGTCAGCGCCTCAGAACCCGCCCCCGTCGAAGCCGCCGCCCCCGAGGTCGCCGCCACCGAAGCCTCCGCCGTCGCCGAAGCCCGACCCGTCGAAGTCGGATCCGGAGAAGTCCCCGCCGCTCCAGTCACCGCCGGAGCCGAAGTCGCCGCCGCCGTACTCCGCCGCGTACGCCGGGCTCGACAGCGCCGAGCCGAGCAGGGTGCCGACCAGCAGGCCGGGAAGCAGGCCGCCGCCGAAATAGCCGCCGGCCCAGGGGCCGTATGCCGGGCCGGCCTCCCAGTACGGGCGGCGTCGGCCGCCGCCCGCGTCGACCGTGCGGCTCAGCGGCTCCTCGCCCTCGCGCAGGCGGATCTCGTCCGCCGCGCAGACCGGGACCTCGCGGGCCGTACCGCCGGACGGGGACCACCGGACGTCGGCCACCGAGGGGCCGTGACGCGGGTCGAAGAAGCACGGCGGGCGGCGGACGGGCGGTTCGTCGCCCCTGCGCCGGGCCTCCAGGACGGCCAGGGAGAAGCGGCCGTCCTCCAGCGCCTGGGTGACCCCGCGCACGTCGGAGGGGTGCCGGGCTCCGGACATACGGGATTTCGCCCTCTCGTAGGAGTCGAGAGCGCGCTCGTAGTCGGCGCGCATGGCGTCGTCGGCGCCCGGCTCGGCGGGGTGGAAGTCCAACCGGTCCAGGGTCTCGCCGTACGCGGTGATGTCCTCGTCCACGACGACCCGGAGCCTGTCGAGTGCGGCGCGTTCCTCGGCCTCCTTGCGCCTCCGGTTGCGCCGGAGGATCGCGTAGGCCGTGCCGCCGCCCAGCACCAGGATCGCGCCGACCGTGACCAGTCCGACGGCGGACGACGATCCGCCGGCCGCGGAGGAACCGCCCCAGGAGGCGGGGGCGTGGCCCCGGGCCTGTTCGACGGCCCGGTCGACGAAGGCGTTCAGCTGGGTCGCGGCGTCCGTGTCCGCGCCGGGTGTCTTCACGGCGGCGGTGAGGTTCTGGACCGCTCGGGTGGACATCACCCGCGGGTCGGCGCCCGCGTCGAACCCGTTGCCGAGGCGGACCGCGTAGACGCCCGTGATGCCGGTGTCCGCGCGCAGGGTGGACAGCAGGGTCTGCCCGGGGAACGCCGCGGTGCGCGGCAGCACCGCCACGAACACGGGCTTGTCGGCGTCCTTGATCTTCTTCGTCAGGGCGGCCGCCTGTGCCGGCGGGAGCTGGTCCGCGGCTGCCGGGTCGACGTACACCGGGCTTTTGCGCAGCGCCTGCGCCACATCATTGATGGTGGATGCACCGACTGCGGCGGACGCAGCGGGTGCCAGGGCGAGCACGAGCGCCGAGAGGATCAGCAGCAGGCCCACCGACACGGTCAGGAACAGCCTGTTCCGCATATCTCGAAGCTAACCCAGGCGGGCGGCTTCCGCGCCACCACCCGCCTGGGCCGGACTTCGCCGCTCCCGCCCCGGAGCCCACCCGGGACTCCGCGCCACCACTCGCCGGGGCCGGCCCCTTCCCGAGGAGAGGGGCCCTCCGGAAGGGCGCCCTCTCCTCAGGGGCGGGCCGCGCCCGGTCGGCTACGCGTCGCGGGTGAGGCGGATCGTGTCGCGGTACCACTTGGCGCTGTCCTTGAGGGTCCGCTCCTGTGTGGCGTAGTCGACGCGGACGATGCCGAACCGCTTGTCGTAACCGTAGGACCACTCGAAGTTGTCCATCAGCGACCAGGCGAAGTAGCCCCGGACATCGGCTCCCTCGGCGCGGGCCGCGGCCACGGCGGCGATGTGGTCGGCGAGATAGGTGATGCGGTCGGCGTCGTGGATCTGCCCGTCCTCGGAGACGGTGTCGTCGAACGCGGCACCGTTCTCGGTGATGACCGTCGGGACGCCGTAGTCCCTCTCCAGGCGCACCAGCAGGTCCGTGAGGGCGGTCGGGGTGATCTCCCAGTCCATCGCGGTGCGCGGCAGATCGCGCTCCACTCCGCGCGTGACGGGCAGCCCGTCGGCACCCACCGGGGAGCCCTCCTCCGTGACGCCGGAGAAGAGCGTGCCCCGGTAGAAATTGACGCCGAGGACGTCGATCGGAGTCGAGATGATCTCCAGGTCGCCTTCCTGGACGGGGAGTTCGGCGTTGTGCAGGGCGAGGTCGGCGATGACGTCCTCGGGGTAGGCGCCCTTGACGAGCGGGTCCAGGTAGAGGCGGGAGCCGAGCCCGTCGGCGCGGCGGCAGGCCTCGGCGTCCTCGTGGCTGTCGGTCTCGGGGGTGGCGGTGCCGAGGTTGAGCGTGATGCCGAGTTCGAGCTCGTTGCCGCGGGCGGCGGCCGTCTCGCGGAGGTACCGCGAGGCGAGGCCGTGGCCCAGGAGCAGGTGGTGGACGGCGCGGATCGCGTCGCCGAAGTTCTTCCGGCCGGGGGCCTGGCTGCCGTACGCGTAGCCGAGCATGGCCGAGCACCAGGGCTCGTTCAGCGTCGTCCAGTGCTTCACCCGGTCCCCGAGCGCGTCGTAGGCGAGGGCGGCGTACTCGGCGAAACGGTAGGCCGTGTCACGGGCCGGCCAGCCGCCCCCGGCCTCGCCGGTCTCCAGCTCCTCCGGGAGGTCCCAGTGGTAGAGGGTGATCCAGGGGGTGATGCCCTTGGCCTCCAGCTCGTCGACCAGGCGCTTGTAGAAGTCGAGGCCCTTCGCGTTGGCGGGGCCCCGCCCGCCCGGCTGGATGCGCGGCCAGGCGAGCGAGAACCGGTACGTGTCGACGCCCAGGTCCGCGATCAGCCGCACGTCCTCGGGCATCCGGTGGTAGTGGTCGCAGGCCACATCACCGTTCTCACCGCGCACGACCATGCCCGGCACCCTGCTGTACGTGTCCCAGATGGACGGGGTCCGGCCGTCCTCGCCGGCCGCTCCCTCGATCTGGTAGGCGGCGGTGGCGACGCCCCAGCGGAAGCCGGCGGGCAGGCCGGGGACGGGCTCGGCGGCGATCTCGCGCGCGTATGCCTGAGGGGTGACGATGTTCATGGTTCTCCTGTGGTGTGCGTGGGGTCGCTACGCGCGGGGTGGCGCGGCAACCGGGGCAGGCGGGCTGCTGGTGTGCGGGGTCGCTACGCGCGGGGTACCGCGGCGGCCGGGGCCGGCCGGTGGAGCCAGCAGGCCACCGTGCGCGGGCCGTCCCCGTCCGGCGCGGCGAGCTCCGGGACACGGGTGGTGCAGGCGTCCAGGGCCTTGCCGCAACGGGGGTGGAAGGCGCAGCCGGTGGGCATCGCGGACAGATGCGGGGGCGAGCCGGGTATGCCGGCCAGTTCGCGGCGGGGGCCGTGCAGCGCGGGAAAGGAGTGCAGCAGACCGTCGCTGTAGGGGTGGTGGGGGTTCCGGTAGATCGCGGAGGCACCGGCCTCCTCGACGATCCGGCCGCCGTACATGATCGCGATCCGGTCGGAGAACTCGATCAGCAGCGAGATGTCATGGGTGATGAAGACGACCGAGAAGCCCAGCTCCTCGCGGAGTGCCACCAGTTGGCGCAGGATCTGGCGCTGCATGACGACGTCCAGGGCGGTCGTCGGCTCGTCCATGATGACGATCTCGGGCTCCAGCGCCAGCGCCATCGCGATCATCACGCGCTGACGCATGCCGCCGGAGAGCTGGTGCGGGTAGGCGCCGAGCCGGTCGGCCGAGATGCCGACGAGTCCCAGCAGCTCCTGCGCGCGAGCGGTCCGTTCCCGCCTCCTCATCTCCGGGCGGTGCGCCTGGAGCACGTCGGTGAGCTGGCTGTGGACCGTATGCACCGGGTTGAGCGAGTTCATCGCGCCCTGGAAGACGATCGACAGCTCCTGCCAGCGGAAGGCCCTCAGTTCGGCGGCCGACAGGGTCAGCAGATCGAGCGCCTCGCCGTCCCTCCGGTGGTAGTGGACCTCGCCACCGGTGATCACGCCGGGCGGCGAGAGGAGCCGGGTCACGGCGTACGCGAGCGTCGACTTGCCGGACCCGGACTCGCCCGCCAGGCCCAGGACTTCGCCCCGGTGCAGGGTGAGGTCGATGTCGCGCAGCGCGTGCACGGCGTCGTCCCCGGTCCCGTAGTCCACGTTCAGGCCGCGGACGGTGAGGACGGGCTCGCTCATGAGCGGATCTCCTTCTCGTGCGGGCCGCGCACAGCGGCATCCTGCGAGCCGTGCGCATCGGTGGCGTGCGGGCCGTGCGCCGCGGCGTCGCGCGTACCGTGCGCATCCGTACCGTGCGGGCCGTGCGCCGCGGCGTCGCGCGTACCGTGCGCATCCGTACCGTGCGGGCCGTGCGCCGCGGCGTCGCGCGTACCGCGGACCACAGGGGTGAAGCCGACCCTCATGCGGACCTTCCGGGACGCGCCGGTCTCCGTACGCAGTCGGGGGTTGACGAACTCGTCGATGCCGAAGTTGATCAGGCCGAGCGACATGCCGAGCAGCGCGATGCAGAGTCCGGCCGGGACGAACCACCACCACGCCCCCTGCGCCAGCGCCTGGTTGGACTGCGCCCAGAACAGGACGGTCCCCCAGTTCCAGCGGGAGATGTCGGCGACGCCGATGAAGGCGAGGGTGGTCTCGGAGAGGATCGCGAAGATGACCGTGCCGACGAAACCGGAGGCGATGACGGCCGTCAGGTTCGGCAGGACCTCGAAGAAGATGATCCGCCAGGTGGACTCGCCGGTGGCGCGGGCCGCCTCCACGTAGTCCCTGCGGCGCAGCGACAGCGTCTGTGCGCGCAGGACGCGCGCGCCCCAGGCCCACGAGGTGAGCGCGATGACGGTGGCGATGAGGAGATCACTGGCGTCGGACACGAGGCTCGCGATGATGATGATCAGCGGCAGCCCCGGGATGACCAGGAAGACGTTGGAGAGCACCGAGAGCAGTTCGTCGGCCGTGCCGCCGAGGAAACCGGCGCTGACACCGATCAGTACGGACAGGATCGTCGCGAGGACACCGGCGACGAAGCCGACGACCAGGACGCCCCGGGTACCGACGAGGATCTGCGAGAGCACGTCCTGTCCGGTGTGCGTGGTGCCGAACCAGTGGGCGGCGGAGGGTGGTTGCAGCAGGGCGTCGCTCATGGCGTCGGGGTCGTACGGGGCGATCCACGGCCCGATGACGGCGATCACGGCGAAGAGGAACAGGATTCCGAGGCCGACGGCGGTCTTGCGTCCGCGCAGGAAGCGGAGCCTGCGCCTGGGGGGCGCCGGGGTGCCGGTCGTCTCGGGTACGGCGACCTCGGCAGCGGTGACAGCCATGTCCTAGGCCTCCCTTCGGGTACGGGGGTCGAGGACGAGGTAGATCACGTCGGCGAGGAGATTCGCCGCGAGGACGGAGAGCGTGATGATCAGGAAGACGCCCTGCATCAGGGGGTAGTCCTTGGCGGCCACGCCCTGGAAGAGCTGATAGCCGATCCCCGGGTAGGAGAAGACCATCTCCACCAGCAGTGTGCCGCCGACGATGAACCCGATCGAGAGGGCGAAGCCGGAGACGCTGGGCAGGATCGCGTTGCGGGCCGCGTATCCGAACATCACCCGGCGTTCGGAGAGCCCCTTGGCCTGGGCGACCATGACGTAGTCCTCGGAGGAGACCGTCACCATCATGTTCCGCATGCCGAGGATCCAGCCGGCCACGGCACTGAGCACGATGGTGAGGCCGGGCAGGACCGCGTGGTAGAGCGCGCTGGAGATGAACGGCCAGTCGAAGGCGGGCACCAGGGCGCTGTCGTACCCGAACGCCTCGGGGAAGAGCGGCCACTTGTTGGCGAACAGCGCGATGGCGATGAGCCCGAGCCAGAAGTACGGGATGGCCGAGATGAAGGTGGTGACGGGCAGCAGGCTGTCCAACCAGGAACCCCGCCGCCAGCCGGCGAAGACGCCGATACCCGTGCCGAGCACGAAGCTGATCACGGTGGTGACGCCGACGAGCGCGAGGGTCCAGGGCAGCGACTGGGCGATCACCTCGCCGACCGGTGTCGGGAAGAAGGTGAAGGAGAGTCCGAGGTCGCCGTCGAGCAGATGCGACCAGTAGTCGGTGTACTGCTGCCAGAGCGACTGGTGGTCGTCGAGGCCGAAGAGCGCCTTGAGCGAGTCGATGGCGCTGGTGTCGAGCTGGCCCTGGAAGCGCGAGATGAGCGACTGGACGGGATCGCCCGGCATCAGGCGCGGGATCAGGAAATTGATCGTGATCGCCGCCCACGCGGTCACCAGGTAGAAGGCGAGCCGTTTCAGGAGGTACTTCACTTCGCGCTCTCCTTCCGGTGGCGGTCGGCACCGGCGCCCTGGTGGTCGGCGTCCTCCGCCCCGTGAACGCCGGCACCGGCGCCCTGGTGGTCGGCGTGATCACCGGCACCGTCCGCGTACAGCCAGCAGGCCGCCCACTGGCCGCCCTTGAGGTCGAACCGCGGTGGCAGTTCGGTGCGGCAGCGCTCCATGGCCCTGGGGCAGCGGGGGTGGAAGCGGCACCCGGCGGGAGGGGTGATGAGTGAGGGGGGTTCGCCGCTGCCGGTCTCCTCCTGCTCCGCCTCGGCGACCACCCGGTCCGGGTCGGGCGCCGAGGCGATGAGGAGCTGGGTGTAAGGGTGTGCCGGGTGCTGGGTGACGGTCTCGCTGTCCCCGCCCTCGACGATCCGGCCCGCGTACATCACCAGCGTGGTGTCGGCGAAGTAGCGCGCCGAGGCGATGTCGTGGGTGATGTAGAGGATGGCGAGGCGCAGCCGGTCCTTGAGGTCCTTGAGCAGGTTGAGCACTCCCAGCCGGATCGAGACGTCCAGCATCGAGACGGGCTCGTCGGCCAGCAGGACCTGGGGGTCGGCGCCGAGCGCGCGGGCGATGGCCACGCGCTGGCGCTGTCCCCCCGACAGCTCGTGCGGGAACTTGTCCAGATACTGATGAGGAGGAGTCAGCTGGACCCGGTTCAGCAGAGCGGCCAGGTTGTCCTCCAGCTCCGCCTCGCCGCTGCCCGCCCGGCCGTGGATCCTCAGCGCACGGGTCAGGTGGTAGCGCACGGTGTGCACCGGGTTCAGCGAGGCGAACGGGTCCTGGAAGATGAGCTGGACCCGGCGTACGTACGAGCGGAAGGACCGGCCGCGCCCGGCCTTCACCTCCGTGCCGTCCAGGTGGATCTCGCCCCCGGTGAGCGGATACAACTGGGCGAGCAGTCGGGCGACGGTGGACTTCCCGGAGCCCGACTCCCCCACCAGCGCCGTGACGGTGCCGCGCCGCAGCGTCAGCGAGACGTCGTCGACGGCGTGGACGGCACGGCGCCTGCCCGCGACGAGATCGCGGCCTGTACGGCGTACGGGGAAGTGCTTGGTGACTCCGCGTGCTTCGAGCACGACGTGGTTCTCTGCGGACTGTTCAGACATGGCCGGTCCCTGTGTCCCGTATCCCTGGCTCTACTTGGCGGGGTTCAGCTTCAGCACGATCTGCAGCGCGGAGGGCTGCGTGTGCTGCGGCGGGGCGTACGGGTCGGACTCGGTGGGCCAGCCCACCCAGTTCTTCGTGGAGTACTCGGCTCCGATGGGGGCGGCGGCCGTCGGGATCATCGGCGCCTGCTCGACCATGATCTTCTGCAGGGTGTTCATGGCCGTGGTGCGGGTGGCGTCGTCGGTGGCATGGGCGAAGTCCTTGAGCGCACCGGTCGCCTCGTCGTTCTTGAAACGGCCGAAGTTGCCGAGCTGGGACGCCTTGCCGACGGGCTGGAGCAGCGCGCCGTCCATGATGTTCTGGTACATGTCGTACGGGGTGGCACCGCTGTTGGTCCAGTGCAGGGTGGCGTCGAAGTTTCCGTTGGCCACGTCCGCGCCCCAGGTGTCCGCGGTCTGCGTCTTGACCTTGGCCTCGATGCCGAGCTGCTTGATGTCGTCCTTGATGATCGCGAGCCCGGTGATGTAGTCGTTCCAGCCGGCCGGGTCGGTGAGGGTGAGCTTCACCGGCTTGCCGTCCGGGTCCTTCAGCACTCCGCCGCTGAGCGTGAACCCGGCTTCGGCGAGGACCTTCTTGGCGCCCGCGACGTCCGGTGCCGTGGTGGCGCTCTTGTACTCGGGTGCGAGGAAGGACTCACCGGCGGGCAGCGGGATGCCGGTCGGGTTGGTGATCTCCGGGTAGAGCGTCGCCTCGGCCTGGGTGTAGATCGCCTTGCGGTCGACGACCATCGCCATGGCCTTGCGCAGCGCCGGGTTGTCGAACGGCTTGCGGGCGGTGTTGAACCACAGTCCGTGGATGCCGAGCCCGGACGGGAACCACAGCTTGTGGTTCTTGGGGTCCTTCTCGATGAACAGCTGCTTGTAGTTCGGCATGAAGACGAACGACCACTCGACCTTGCCGCTCGCCAGCGCCGTGGTCGCCGCGCTGTTGTCGTTGTACGCGGTGTAGCGCAGCTCCTTGACCTTGGTCGCGCCCTTCCAGTAGGAGGGCGTGGCGGTCAGGGTGGTGGTCTGCGGGGTGAACGTCTTGAGCTTGTACGGGCCGGAGCCGACGGGTGTGCGGTTGGGCCAGGTCTCGGGGTTCTCGACGCCTTCCCAGATGTGCTTGGGCACGATGAACTGCTGGATGATCTTGTTCTGGTTGACGTACTGGGAGTCCTTGAACGTCAGGACGACGGTCTTGCCCTGCACCGCGACCCCGTCGAACGGGATGCCGTTGCCGTTGAGCGCCGGGTGCTTCTTCAGCAGGTCGAAGGTGTACGCGACGTCGTCGGCGGTCAGCGGCTTCCCGTCGGCCCATGTGGCCTTCGGGTCGAGGGTGAAGGTGACCTTGGTGAAGTTGGACTCCCACTTCCAGTCGGTCGCCAGCCACGGGGCGGCCTTGTCCGCGGGGCGGATCTGGTTCGTCATCGCCAGCGGCTCGTAGATCATGAAGCGGTAGCCGAGCGTGGCGCCCGCCGAGGTGCTCAGGAACGGGTTGCTGTTGTTGGTCTGCGGTCCGTCCGGCTTGCCCAGGGTCAGCACCCCGGAGGCGCCGCCCCCTTTACCGGCACCCGAGTTGGCGGACGAGCACCCGGCGGCGAGAGCAACCACCGCGGTAGCGAGTGAGAGCGCTCTCAGAGTTGCGTGACGTCGTACGGACATGGCGGCTCCATGAGGGACTGCGGGTCTGGGAGATCCGGAAACGGACAGCGCTCGACGCGCCGGGTACAGGGCGGTGCGGGACGGTACGGGCGAAGCAGGTGGACGCGCGAGGCGGTGCGGGGCACAGGCGGCCGGGTGTCCGGCCGGACTGCTACGGCGCCGAGTGGCGCACGACCAGTTCGGTGGGCAGCACGACCGGTACGTCGGGTACGGCCGTGCCTCCGAGGTGGGACAGCAGCATCCGGGCGGCCGTCTCACCCATCTGCCGGGTGGGCTGGCGCACGGTGGTCAGCGGCGGATCGGTGTGCTCGGCCATCGCTATGTCGTCGAAGCCGACCACGGCGATGTCGTCCGGTACGGACAGCCCGGCCGCGCGCAACGCCCGCAGCACGCCCGCCGCGCTGATGTCGTTGTGCGCGAAGACGGAGTCGAAACCGGTGCCGGACGAAAGGAGTTGCTCCACGGCCAGTCGGCCGCTGCGTTCGGTGAAGTCCCCGTGGAAGACGAGATCGGTGGGCAGGACCGTACGGAATCCGTCCAGTCGGTCGCGTACGCAGCCGAAGTTCTGGGGACCGGTGATGACCAGGGGCCTGGTGCGTCCGCCGGAGAGCAGATGGCGGGCCGCGGACGCGCCTCCTTCGCGATTGGTGGTCACGACGGAGGGGAAATCGGGGTGGTGGCCGCGATCGTCGATCAGGACGATCGGCAGACCACCGCGGTGCAGTGCGGTGAGGTGGTCGAGCGTGTTCTCGGGTTCGACGACGACGAGACCGTCGAAGGCGCGCGCCGACACCTGGCTGGTGAAGCGCTCCACGGACTCGGCACCTCGGTTGCAGGTGAAGAGCAGCAGTCCGTAGTCCGCGGCCTCGACCGTGTCGACGACACCCTGGAGCACCTCACCCATCCACGGCCAGGTGAGGGAGGGCACCAGCATGCCGACCGTACGGCTGCTGCCGCGGGCCAGTCCGACCGCGCCCGAACTGGGGACGTAGCCGAGTTGTGCGATCACTTCACGAACGCGGGCGGCCGTGGAACCGTCCACGTCGCCCTTGGTGTTGATGACCCGGGACACGGTCGTCTTGCTGACGCCGGCCTCACGGGCGACATCGGCGATGGTGACGCGCATCGGGGGGCCTCCAGGGCAGGACGGGGCAGCTCGGGACCAGGAGTCGGAACCGGTGCCGCAACCGGTTCCGCAACCGGTTCCGGTACCGGTACCGGCGTTGCGGCGTGAGTTAACCCCGCCGGAACAGTGCCGTCAATACTTCACGCCGACATTGGTCCGTACCGATCTCCCGTGCAGGCCGGACGAGTTGTGTGTTCAGGTCATGAACGCACACCCTCTTGACGCGGTCCCCCAGGAGCAGTTCACTCTCGCCTCGATCGACGGCTAATCCCCCACGCTCCCGCCGAGGAAGGCATCAGCCCATGATCCGATCAGGAAGAGCCGCACGGGCCCTGCTCGCCGCCGCACTCGCCGCAGCCGGTCTCACCGGGCTCTCGTCCGGTACGGCCCAGGCCGCCGGCGAAACCGTGAACATCGCCCTGACCAGCACCGACGACTCCAGTGGCCGCCATGTCACGCGCGGCCTGGAAGCTCAGGCCCCGATCTCCTTCACGGCCGGGAACGGCGGCAGCGGTACGAACATCACGGTCGACGAGAACACCCGCTACCAGACCTTCACCGGCGGCGGCGCCTCCTTCACGGACACGGCCGCGTACCTGCTGAACAGCAGCGGAGCGCTCAGCCAGGCGACCCGCGACGCCACGATGAAGAAGCTGTTCTCCCCCACCGAGGGAATCGGGCTGTCCTTCGTACGCAATCCCATGGGCGGCTCGGACCTGGCGAGGTACGGGTACACCTACGACGACGTACCGTCCGGCCAGAGCGATCCCTCGCTCGCGAACTTCTCGATCGGACACGATCTGGAGGACGTGCTCCCGCTCACCAGGCAGGCCAAGCAGCTCAACCCCGCGCTGACGACGGTGGCCTCTCCGTGGACGGCCCCGGCCTGGATGAAGGACAGCGGGCAGTTGAACGGCGGCTGGCTGAAAGCGGAGAACTACGGCACGTACGCCGACTACTTCGTGAAGTACCTTCAGGCCTACCGGGACCAGGGCGTTCCGGTCGACTACGTCACCGCGCAGAACGAGCCGACCTGCTGCTCGGGCTACCCGTCGATGAGCTGGAACGGCTCGGGCCTCGCCTACTTCACCAAGAACGAACTGCTGCCGAAGCTCCAGTCCGCGGGCCTGGCGACCAAGGTCCTGGCCCATGACTGGAACTGGGACAGCTACGACGCGTACGCGGCGGCCACCGTGGACGACCCGGCCGTGCGCGACCACCCCAACTTCGGCGGCGTCGCCTGGCACGGCTACGGCGGCGACATCGGCAAGCAGACCGCCGTGCACAACCAGTACCCGTCGATGGACGCCTTCCAGACCGAGCACTCCGGCGGCACCTGGATCGCCGACCAGCAGCGCGAGGACATGCTCAACATCATCGATTACACCCGCAACTGGGCGAAGTCGGTGACCAAGTGGTCCCTGGCCGTGGACCAGAACCGCGGCCCGCACAACGGCGGCTGCGGCACCTGCGACGGCCTGATCACCGTGCACAACGGGGACAGCAGGAGCGGTCAGGTCGACTACACCATCGAGTACTACACGATGGGTCACCTGACGAAGTTCGTCCGTCCGGGCGCTGCCCGGATCTCGTCCACGGCCAGCTCCACCGTGCCCAATGTCGCCTGGCGCAACCCGGACGGTTCCAAGGCGCTGATCGCCTACAACGGCACCGGCTCGGCCCAGCAGATCACGGTCGACTGGGGCGGCCAGAAGTTCGGTTACTCGCTGCCGGCCCGTACCTCGGCGACCTTCACCTGGTCGGGCACCCAGTCCGGATCCGCCGGCACCTCGGGTGTCTTCTCCGGACCGGCGGACAAGTGCCTGGACGCGGCGGGCGGCAGCGGCGCCGACGGGACGGCCGTCCAGCTCTACGACTGCAACGGCACGGCGGCGCAGCGCTGGACGGTCGCGGCGGACGGCTCCCTCCAGACGCTCGGTGCCTGCCTGGACGTGACGTCGGGCTCGACGGCGAACGGGGCGAAGGTCCAGCTGTACACCTGCAACGGTTCGTCGGCGCAGCGCTGGACGTACAACGCGTCCACCGGCGACATCGTCAACACAGCCGCGGACAAGTGCCTGGACATCACCGACCAGTCGACGGCGAACGGGGCCCGCGCCCAGATCTGGACGTGCACGGGGGCGGCCAACCAGAAGTGGCGTCTGCGGTAGTCCGTCTCTGCCTCCTCGGCCGTCGTCCGGGCCCGTTGCCGGGTCCGGACGACGGCCGAGGACGGACCGCGCTACTCCGTCGGCTCGATCCCGGCGCGCAGCAGGCCGAACGTGTAGGCGTCCTCCAGTGCCTGCCAGGACGCCGCGATGACGTTCTCCGCGACGCCGACCGTCGCCCAGTCACCCGTGCCGTCGCTCGTGGTGATGAGGACGCGGGTGGTGGACTCGGTGCCGGTGCGGCCTTCGAGGATGCGGACCTTGTAGTCGACGAGTTCCAGCTTGGCGAGCTGCGGGTAGATCCGCTCCAGCGCGACCCGCAGCGCCCGGTCGAGCGCGTTGACCGGGCCGTTGCCCTCGGCGGTGGCGACGATGCGCTCGCCCTTGGCCCAGAGCTTCACCGTGGCCTCGTTGGCGTGCGTGCCGTCGGGGCGGGTCTCGACGATGCCGCGCCAGGACTCGGTGCGGAAGTAGCGGCGGGCGCGGCCCTCTGCCTCGGCGCGCAGCAGCAGTTCGAAGGAGGCGTCGGCGGCCTCGTACGTGTAGCCCTTGAGCTCGCGCTCCTTCACGCGCTCGACGACCCGGCCGACGAGTTCGCGGTCGCCGCCGAGGTCGATGCCGAGTTCCTTGCCCTTGAGCTCGATGGACGCGCGGCCCGCCATGTCGGAGACGAGCATCCGCATGGTGTTCCCGACCAGCGCGGGATCGATGTGCTGGTACAGGTCGGGGTCGACCTTGATCGCGGAGGCGTGCAGTCCGGCCTTGTGGGCGAAGGCGGACACCCCCACATAGGGCTGATGGGTGGAGGGCGTCAGGTTGACGACTTCGGCGATCGCGTGCGAGACCCGGGTCATGTCGGCGAGTGCGCCCTCGGGCAGGACGGACCAGCCGTACTTGAGTTCCAGGGCGGCGACGACGGGGAAGAGGTTGGCGTTGCCGACCCGCTCGCCGTAGCCGTTGGCGGTGCACTGGACGTGGGTGGCGCCCGCGTCGACGGCGGCGAGGGTGTTGGCGACGGCGCAGCCGGTGTCGTCCTGGGCGTGGATGCCGAGCCGGGCGCCGGTGTCGGCGAGCACGGTGGAGACGACGGCCTGCACCTGGGCGGGGAGCATGCCGCCGTTGGTGTCGCAGAGGATGACGACGTCGGCACCGGCCTCGGAGGCGGCGCGGACGACGGCCTTGGCGTACTCGGGGTTGGCGCGGTAGCCGTCGAAGAAGTGCTCGCAGTCCACGAAGACCCGGCGGCCCTGCTCGCGCAGGTGGGAGACGGTGTCGCGGACCATCTCCAGGTTCTCTTCGAGCGTGGTCCGCAGGGCCAGTTCCACATGGCGGTCGTGGGACTTGGCGACCAGCGTGATCACCGGGGCGCCGGAGTCCAGGAGCGCCTTGACCTGGGGGTCCTCGGCGGCCTTGCCACCGGCTCTGCGGGTCGCGCCGAAGGCGACCAGCTGGGCGTTCTGGAAGTCGATCTCCTGCCGGGCGCGGGCGAAGAACTCGGTGTCGCGGGGGTTGGCACCGGGCCAGCCGCCCTCGATGAAGCCCACGCCGAAGCTGTCCAGGTGCCGCGCGATGGTCAGCTTGTCCGCGACCGTCAGGTTGATGCCTTCACGCTGGGCTCCGTCGCGCAGCGTGGTGTCGAAGACATGGAAACTGTCGTCGGTGGCCTTGGCCTTGGTGGTCATGCTGGTCTGACTCCTGTCGGATGAGTGGATCCGGACGATCTGGCTCCACTTGCCCCCATCATCCCGCGCGCCACGTCCCGGCCGAGGTGAGGGCCGGAAAACGAAAAAACCCCTCGCGGGTGCGAGAGGTCTGCGCGCGGGTCTGGGGCACGGTGGCCGTACCGCACGTGGTGGTGCGGGACGGTCACTGCGGACCGGCGCGCCTGCTGCCGATAATCATGGCGAACGAGGGCACGGACGCAGTCTTGCACAGCGCCGCCTCCCTGCCGTGCCCCGTCTCAGGATGCGGGCGTGACGCTCGTCCCTCCGGACGGCTCGGGCGAGGCCGCCCGCCCGGCCTTCCCGTCGGCAGCGCCGACCCGGCCCAGGTCGATGTCGCGGGTCTCGCGCATGGTCAGGTAGACCACCAGGGAGACCGCGGCGCAGCCCGCCACGTACCAGTAGAAGCCGGACTCCACGCCTGCCTTCTTGAACCAGAGCGCCACGTATTCGGCGGTGCCGCCGAAGAGCGCGTTGGCGACGGCGTACGGGAGGGCGACGCCCAGGGCGCGGACGCCGGTCGGGAAGAGCTCGGCCTTCACGCAGGCGTTGATCGAGGTGTACCCGGTGACGACGACCAGGGCGAGGAGCGCCAGGCCGAAGGCGGGCCAGAAGGTGCCCGCGTGTTTCAGCATCGTCATGATCGGCACGGTCAGGAAGGTGGAGCCGAGGGCGAAGGTGATCAGCAGCGGGCGGCGGCCGATCCGGTCGGAGAGCATTCCGGCCGGCGGCTGGACGCACATGAAGACGAACAGGGCACAGAAGCTGACGAGCGAGGCGGTCGACTTCTCCATGCCCGCGCTCTTGGAGAGGAACTTGGTGAGATAGGTCGTGTACGTGTAGTACGCGACGGTCCCGCCCATGGTCAGCGCCATCACCAGGAACGCCTCGCGCCTGTGCTGCCACAGCGCCTTCAGCGTGCCGCGGTCCTCCTGCTGGGCGGCGCCGGACTCCGCGTAGACCTCGGTCTCCAGCATCGAGCGGCGCAGGTAGAAGACGATCGCGGCGCCGAGCGCACCGACGATGAACGGGATGCGCCAGCCCCAGCTGTGCAGGGCCGCCTCGGACATGTTGCGCTGCAGGATGATCTGGAGGCCGAGCCCGATGAGCTGACCGGCGGTCATGGACACGTACTGGAAGCTGGAGGCGAAGCCGCGCCGGTGGGGTGCGGACGCCTCGGTCAGGTAGGTGGCGCTGGCGGCGTACTCACCGCCGACGGAGAGGCCCTGGAGCAGCCGGGCCACCAACAGGACGGCCACTCCGCCGTATCCCGCCACGTCGTAGGTCGGCGCGGCGGCGATGAGGATCGCGGAGGCCGACATGAGGGTGACGGTGAGGGTGAGCGCGGCCTTGCGGCCCTGACGGTCACCGATCCGGCCGAGCATCCAGCCGCCGACCGGTCGCATGAAGAAGCCGACGGCGAAGATGCCCATGGTGTTCATGAGGTTGGCGGTCTCGTTGCCTTCGGGAAAGAACGAATCCGCGAAGTAGACGGCGAAGGTCGCGTACACGAACCAGTCGAACCACTCGACCATGTTTCCGGCGGATCCGACCCAGATCTTCTTCCACTGCTCTCGTCCCATGGTCCGCCACCGTGCCGGAACCCGGGGGGACGGAACAAGACCGCAACGGGCGACGAACACGCGTCCTTACGCGCGTGCCGTTCGCACGGGCCCGCACCTGCGTGCCGTTCGCATGGCCGCTTCCGTGCGTGCCGTTCGCGTGCACCCGCGCATACGTGCCGTTCGGACCGGCCGGATCGGTGAGCGGGGCACGTGGGGCTCGGCACACGCCGAGCCCCCGCTCACCGGCCCACGCGGATCCGGACGAAACGCCCTAGCCGAGCGGGTGCATCCAGCCGTGGGTGTCCTCGGCGACACCGCGCTGGATGTCCAGCAGGCGCTCGCGCAGCTTCACCGTGACCTTGCCGGGCGCGCCCTCGCTCTGGGTCCACTCGCCGCCCGCGGACTTGACGGTGCCGACGGGGGTGATGACGGCGGCCGTGCCACAGGCGAAGACCTCCGTGAGGGTGCCGTTCTCGGTGTCGGCCCGCCACTGGTCGATGGAGACCCGGGCCTCCTCCGACTCGTAGCCGAGGTCCCGGGCGACCGTGAGCAGGGAGTCACGGGTGACGCCGGCGAGCAGGGAGCCGGTCAGGGACGGGGTGATGATCTTGTTCCCGTACACGAAGTACAGGTTCATCCCGCCGAGCTCCTCGACCCACTTGTGCTCGACCGCGTCGAGGTAGGCGACCTGGTCGCAGCCCTTCGCCGAGGCTTCCGCCTGGGCGAGGAGGGACGCGGCGTAGTTGCCGCCGGTCTTGGCGTCGCCCATGCCGCCGGGGACGGCGCGCACGCGGTCCTCGGAGAGCCAGATGGAGACCGGCTTGACGCCACCGGGGAAGTAGGCGCCGGCGGGCGAGGCGATGACGAGGAAGAGGTACTCGTTGGCGGGCTTCACACCGAGGCCGACCTCGGTCGCGATCATGAACGGACGCAGGTAGAGCGACTCCTCGCCGCCGTGCGCCGGAACCCATGCCTTGTCCTGCTGGACGAGCACGTCGCAGGCCTCGATGAACGTCTCGACGGGGAGTTCCGGCATGCCCAGCCGGTACGCCGACGCCTGGAAGCGCTTGGCGTTCGCCTCGGGACGGAACGTGGCGACGCCGCCGTCGGGCCCGCGGTAGGCCTTGAGGCCCTCGAAGATCTCCTGCGCGTAGTGCAGGACCGTGGTCGCGGGGTCGAGCGAGAGCGGGCCGTAGGGGACGAGCTGGCCGTCGTGCCAGCCGCGGCCCTCGGTCCACCG
The DNA here is from genome assembly GCF_042885475.1 of Streptomyces sp. NPDC058051. Classification (NCBI taxonomy): domain Bacteria; kingdom Bacillati; phylum Actinomycetota; class Actinomycetes; order Kitasatosporales; family Streptomycetaceae; genus Streptomyces; species Streptomyces sp. NPDC058051. The sequence continues at coordinate 106,127 of NZ_JBHVRW010000016.1, read as the reverse complement.
GATCGTCACCATGTGATCGGTGAAGTAGCGACCGAATCCGGGCTTGGCCAGGATCGCCTCGCGCTCGGTGTCGGACAGGGGGTTCGAGGAGGGCTTGAGCTCGATCGTGGGCGTCGTCATGAGTGCTTGTCCTTCACCGGTTGTATGTGTCGGACCGCGCTCACGCCGCTCCTGCCGGATCCTGTCGGACAGGTGCTAGGACATCCGAGCTTCCACGCGAGCCACGGCCCCGTTCGATTATCGCTCCCGGGTGGCCGTGCACGAAATGGGTGTGAATGCGGTCCAGTGGTCGATGGTGGCACCCGGGAGCGCATGCGAGAAGCCGCCGGGTGCGGTTGCGACCCGGCGGCTTCTCGATGGAGTCGTCGGGTCAGCTCGCTACGCGTACCGCGAGCGCGTCGCCGATCTGTTCGGTCGTGCGGGTCGTCCCGTCGCGTTCCGCGAGGTCGGCGGAGACGGCCTCCTCGATGCGCGCGGCCTGGGCCTCGTAGCCGAGGTGGCGCAGCAGGAGGGCGACGGAGAGGATCGCGGCGGTCGGGTCGGCCTTGCCCTGGCCCGCGATGTCGGGGGCAGAGCCGTGGACCGGCTCGAACATGGAGGGGAACTCGCCGCTCGGGTTGATGTTGCCCGAGGCCGCGACGCCGATGCCGCCGGAGACGGCCGCGGCGAGGTCGGTGATGATGTCACCGAAGAGGTTGTCGGTCACGATCACGTCGAAGCGCTCGGGCTGCGTGACGAGGAAGATCGTCGCCGCGTCCACGTGCAGGTAGTCGGTGGTGACGTCCGGGAACTCGGCCGCGACCTTGTTGAAGATGTTGGTCCACAGGTGGCCGGCGTGGACCAGCACGTTGTTCTTGTGAACCAGCGTCAGCTTCTTGCGCGGGCGGGCCTGGGCGCGGGCGAAGGCGTCCCGCACCACACGCTCGACACCGAAGGCGGTGTTGACCGAGACCTCGGTGGCGACCTCGTGCGGGGTGCCGGTGCGGATCGCGCCGCCATTGCCCGTGTACGGGCCCTCGGTGCCCTCGCGGACCACGACGAAGTCGATCTCCGGCTGGCCCTTGAGCGGAGTCTCGACACCCGGCAGCAGCTTCGACGGCCGCAGGTTCACATGGTGGTCGAAGAGGAAGCGCAGCTTCAGCAGGAAGCCGCGCTCCAGGACACCGGACGGGACCGAGGGGTCACCGATCGCGCCGAGCAGGATCGCGTCGTGCTGCTTGAGCGCCTGGACATCCGCGTCGGTCAGCGTCTCACCGGTGGCGTGGTAGCGCTTGGCGCCGAAGTCGAACTCCTTGGTCTCCAGCTTCACATCCTGCGGGAGAACAGCGTTGAGGACCTTGAGGCCCTGAGCCACGACCTCCTGGCCGATACCGTCACCAGGGATCACTGCGAGATTGATGCTGCGAGACATGTCCGCACCTTACTGCGCGTCCCATCCCGTGACACGTAACGTCCATCATTCGGACACATGGTGCGCTGTACGTGTATCGTTCACCTATTCGCCGGGGAGGCGTCAGACAACGGGTGGATGTTCTCGTCCATGGACATCCCCCGTTTCGGAATCCCCGAGAAGCTCGCCGACCGCATGAGCATGGCCGAACAGCACGCGTACCTGCGCAGCCGGCTGACCCGGCGTGGCGTACTCCGTACGAGCGTGGCGACCGCGGCCGTGGCCGGTCTCGGCACCTCCCTCGCCGCCTCACCGGCCTACGCGGCGCCGACCGTCCTCACCTCGTCCCGCACCTCCACCCGGGTGGACGGCTCGCTGGTCGCCCCGTTCGGCCGGCACCTGGCGTACGGCGCCGACCCGAAGACGCAGATGGCGGTCTCCTGGCAGGTCCCGTTCGCCGTGCGGCGGCCCTACATCCGGATCGGCCTCAAGCCCTGGGCGCTGAGCCGCAGGATCGACGCCGAGGTCCGCCACCTCACCACCCCCGAACTCAACGGGGGCAAGATCGCGGCCGCCGAGCAGTTCTACGTCCACGCGAGCCTGGAGCGGCTGCAGCCCGGCACGACGTACTACTACGGCGTCGGCCACGACGGCTTCGACCCCGCCGACACCCGCAACCTGGGCACGCTCGGCACCTTGACCACCGCGCCCGCGCACGCCGAGTCCTTCACCTTCACCGCCTTCGGCGACCAGGGCGTCAGCTACCACGCGCTGGGCAACGACCAGTTGATCCTCGGTCAGAACCCGGCGTTCCACCTGCACGCGGGCGACATCTGCTACGCCGACCCGTCCGGCTCCGGGCAGAGCACCGACACCTACGACGCCCGCACCTGGGACCAGTTCCTGGCGCAGACGGAGACCGTGTCGAAGACCGTGCCATGGATGGTGACCACCGGCAACCACGACATGGAAGCCTGGTACTCGCCGGACGGCTACGGCGGCCAGAACGCCCGCTGGACCCTGCCCGACAACGGCCCGGACCCGGTGAACCAGCCCGGCGCGTACTCGTTCGTGCACGGCAACGTGGGGGTCGTCGCCCTCGACGCCAATGACGTCTCCTACGAGATCCCGGCCAACTTCGGAATCAGCGACGGCAGGCAGACCCGCTGGCTCGACCGGCGCCTCGGCGAGCTGCGGGCCCGTCCCGACATCGACTTCCTGGTGGTCTTCTTCCACCACTGCGCGTTCTCGACGACCAACGCGCACGCCTCGGACGGCGGGGTGCGCGACGCGTGGGTACCGCTCTTCGAGAAGCACCAGGTGGACCTGGTCATCAACGGCCACAACCACGTCTACGAGCGCACGGACGCGATCCTGAAGAACGCCGTGCGGCGCACGGTGCCGATCGGCGAGCGCACCGACCCGACGCGGGACGGCATCGTGTACGTCACGGCGGGCGGCGCGGGCAAGGCGCTGTACGACTTCCCGGCGCCGGACACCTACGAGGGACACGTCCGGGACCAGGACAGCGTGGACACGTACCACGTGGTCAAGGGCGGCGGGAAGGCCGTCGAGACCGTGGAGTGGTCCCGGGTGCGCTACACCGGCTTCTCGTTCCTCGCGGTGGAGGTGCAGTCCGGACGGAACGCCCGGATGAAGGTGACGGCACTGGCCGAGTCGGGCGAGCGCATCGACCACTTCGAGATCAGCCGCGGCTGAGCGCCTGCGGAGAGCCGCTCATCGCGGGCCGGTCGGCCACGACCGGCCCCGGCGACCGGTCTCAGTGACCCGTGGAGCCGCCGTTGTCCCTGCGGTCGAGAGCCCGCTGCAGGGCGGCGGCGGCGTTCCGGCGCTCCGACTCGGTCGGGCGGTGGGTGTGACGGACGCGGCGGACTGTGGTCTCGGCCATGGTGGATCGACTCCTTGAGATCGCGAGGATTTCGAGATCGAAACTTCGTGAACGTGATGTCGAGATCGGGATTTCGAGGCGCCGGAAGGGGCGGGGAGCGGGCGTCGCAGGGGTTGCCTGCAAGGGACACGCGCTCACGACCGCCAGTCGCTGGATCGAGCGAGACGTTCGGCTTCTACAAAGTTAGGACAGCTCGGCCGTTCTGTCTCCACAATTACTCGGACTTCCTACTATCTGAGACGGAGGTTTACCGTCATCCGCTCCCGGTTCCCGGACCGGGGCCCGGACCGTGCGCCATCGTGCCTGTTCAGAGGCGGTGGCACGGCCGGCGGATCACCTCCGCCGACGGTGGCCCGGGAGCTGTGATCCCGGTCTCGTCCGCCGCTCTCCGAGTGACACCGGATCTCCCGCCCATGGAAACCGCCTCCCGGCCGGCAGGAAAACCGGGCGGGAGGCGGAAATCGGGGCGGGGCGCCGGCACGGCGGCGCCCCGGGGGTGTCAGCCCTGGTGGGGGTAGGTGTAGTCGGTCGGCGGGACCAGCGTCTCCTTGATGGCCCGGGTCAGGGTCCAGCGCTGGAGGTTCTGCGGGGCGCCGGCCTTGTCGTTCGTACCCGAGGCCCGGCCGCCGCCGAAGGGCTGCTGGCCGACGACGGCACCGGTCGACTTGTCGTTGATGTAGAAGTTGCCCGCGGCGTAGCGCAGCTTCTCCATCGCGTGCGCGACCGCGGCGCGGTCGTTCGCGATCACGGAACCGGTCAGCGCATAGTCGGAGACCGACTCCATCTGCTCCAGCATCGCGTCGTACGCGTCGTCCTCGTAGACGTGCACGGCGAGGATCGGGCCGAAGTACTCGGTCGTGAAGACCTCGTTCTCGGGGTCGCCGCACTCGATGACGGTCGGGCGGACGAAGTAGCCCACCGAGTCGTCGTACGTGCCGCCCGCGATGATCGTGCAGGACGGGTCGGCCGCGGCGCGGTCGATCGCGGCCTTGTTCTTGGCGAACGAGCGCTCGTCGATAACGGCACCGGCGAAGTTCGACAGGTCGGTGACGTCACCCACGGTGATGGAGTCGACCTCGGCCGCGAACTTCTCCTTGAAACCGGAGTTCCAGATGGAGGCCGGGATGTACGCACGGGAGGAGGCCGAGCACTTCTGGCCCTGGTACTCGAAGGAGCCACGGGTCAGCGCGGTCTTCAGGACGGCGTGGTCGGCCGACGGGTGGGCGACGACGAAGTCCTTGCCGCCGGTCTCGCCGACGAGCCGCGGGTAGGTGCGGTAGTTGGCGATGTTGTTGCCGACCGTCTTCCACAGGTGCTGGAAGGTGGGCGTCGAGCCGGTGAAGTGGATGCCGGCCAGGTCGCGGTGGTTCAGGGCCACTTCGGAGACGGCGATGCCGTCGCCGGTCACCAGGTTGATGACGCCCTTGGGCAGGCCCGCCTCTTCGAGGAGCTGCATCAGCAGCACGGCGGCGTGGGTCTGCGTCGGGGACGGCTTCCACACCACGACGTTGCCCATGAGGGCGGGGGCGGTGGGCAGGTTGCCCGCGATGGCGGAGAAGTTGAACGGCGTGATCGCGTAGACGAAGCCCTCCAGCGGGCGGTGGTCCATGCGGTTCCACACGCCCGGCGAGTTGGCCGGGGGCTGCTCGGCCAGGATCTGGCGCGCGTAGTGCACGTTGAAGCGCCAGAAGTCGACGAGCTCACAGGGGATGTCGATCTCGGCCTGCTGGGCGGTCTTCGACTGGCCGAGCATCGTGGACGCGGCCATCGTCTCGCGCCAGGGGCCGGACAGCAGCTCGGCGGCGCGCAGGATGATCGCGGCGCGGTCGTCGAAGGACATCGCGCGCCAGGCCGGGGCGGCGGCCAGCGCGGCGTCGATCGCGTCCTGGGCATCCTGCTGCGTGGCGGCGGCGAACGTACCGATGACGGCCTTGTGGTTGTGCGGCTGCACGACGTCGAAGCGCTCGCCGCCGCCCATCCGCTTCTCGCCGCCGATGGTCATCGGGAGGTCGATCGGGTTCTCGGCGAGTTCCTTGAGCTTCGCCTCCAGGCGGGCCCGCTCCGCGGAGCCCGGGGCGTAGGAGTGGACCGGCTCGTTGACCGGCGCGGGGACGTGAGTGACGGCGTCCATGAGTGCCTTGTCTCCTTGTGTCGTCGGGGGGGTGGGGGTCAGCCGGGCAGGTCAGCCCTTGGTGAGGATGGAGCGGCCGAAGAACAGCAGGTTCGCCGGCTTCTCCGCGAGGCGGCGCATGAAGTAGCCGTACCAGTCGGTGCCGTACGCGGTGTAGACGCGCATCCGGTGGCCCTCGGCCACGAGGCGGACGTGCTCGTCGCTGCGGATGCCGTACAGCATCTGGAACTCGTACTCGTCCAGCTTGCGCCCGGCCTTCCGGGCCAGCTCCTGGGCGATGGCGATCAGACGCGGGTCGTGCGACCCGATCATCGGGTAGCCCTCGCCCTCCATCAGAGTCCTCAGGATGCGGACGTACGCCTTGTCGACCTCGGCCTTGTCCTGGTACGCGACGGAGGCGGGCTCCTTGTAGGCACCCTTCACGAGGCGTACGCGGCTTCCGGCGGCGGCCAGGCGGCGGGCGTCGTCCTCGGTGCGGAACAGGTACGCCTGGATCACACAGCCGGTCTGCGGGAAGTCCTTCCGCAGCTCCTCGTGGATGGCGAACATCGAGTCGAGCGTGGTGTGGTCCTCGGCGTCCAGCGTGACCGTGGTGCCGATCGCGGCGGCGGCCTCGACGACCGGGCGGACGTTGGCGAGCGCCAGCTCGTGCCCACCGGGGAACCGGGACGCGGACCCGGATGTCTCCCCGCCCCGGTCCGTGGCGGGCAACGGGAGGGACTGGCCGAACATGGAGAGCTTGACGGACATCTCGGCCCTGGTGCCCAGGCCCAGGGCCTTCAGGCGCTCGATCAGTTCCAGGTACGCGTCGCGGGCGGCGGCGGCCTGCTCGGGGGTGGTGATGTCCTCGCCCACCACGTCGAGGGTGACTTCGAGACCCTTGTCTGCGGCGTCCTCGATGACCGGCACGACCTGGTCGACGGTCTCACCGGCGATGAACCGGTCGACGACCTGCTTGGTACCGGGTGCGGCCGAGATGAAACGGCGCATCTTGTCGCTGCGGGACGCGGCGAGGATCACAGGAGCCAGCACGGGGCACCTCCACGGAAAGTACGAACAAAGGCCGTACCGGCAGAAAGGGAACAGAGCGGCACAGCACGGAGAACCACCGTGAAATCTAAGGATCCCTCCGATCGTGTGCCATCGACAGCTGTCACGCATCCAGTCCCGGGTTCTCAGACATATGTCTGAAGGGGTGCGAGAATGGCCGGGTGAAGGGCGATTACCAGGAGCTGGTCGACGAGATCTCCGGGCTGCTCGGCGCCCCCGCGACGCTGGAGAACCGGGACTTCGGCCTGGTCGCCTTCGGCGCCCACGACAGCGACGACACGGCGATGGACCCGGTCCGCACCCGTTCGATCCTGACCAGACGCTCCACACCCGCGGTCCGTGCCTGGTTCGAGGGCTTCGGCATCACCCGCGCCACCGGCCCCATCCGCATTCCGGCCGCCCCGGAGGCCGGGGTGTTCCGCGACCGGATCTGCCTGCCGGTACGCCATCGGGGTGTCGTGCTCGGTTACGTCTGGCTGCTCGACGCGGACCCCGGGCCGACCGACGAGCAGCTGAAGGCGGCCATGGAAGTGGCGGCCCGGATCGGCGGCCTGCTGTTCGACGAGGCGCGGGCCGGCACGGATCTCTCCCGGGAGTTCGGCGCGGTGCTCACCGCCGGGCGGGGCTGGCAGCGCGACATGGCGGTGGCCTCGCTGCACGAGGCGCTGGGCCGGGACGCGGAGGGCCTGCACACGGTGGTGTGCGTGACCCCGTGGACCGGCGATCCGCCGTCGGCCCGCACGGTGTCGGCGGCAGCGGCACTGGCCTCGGTTCCGGGGGCCGTCGGCACCCAGTCGCTGGCCGCGCTGGTCCGGCTGCGCTCCGCCGATGTACTCGACCCGGCACTCGGCGCGGCCGACCGGCTGCGGTCCGCCGCGGGCCGGGGCGCCACCGCCGGGGTCGCGGAACCCTGCCGGGGCCTGACGGATCTGGCCGAGGCGTGGCACGAGGCATCGGCCGCGGCCCGGGCGGCGGCGGCCGAATCACGCTTCGGTCCGGTCGCCCAGTGGTCGGCGATCGGCCCGTACCGGCTGCTGACGGGCCTTCCCCGCAAGGCGGCAGCGGACCCCGCGGTCCGTGCCCTGCTCACCCCGTCGCACACGGATCTGGCCCGCACCGCGGAAGTGTTCCTCGACTGTGCGGGCCAGGCGTCCCGCACGGCCGCCGCCCTCGGCATCCACCGCCAGACGCTCTACTACCGGCTCTCCCGGGTCCAGCAGCTCACCGGCCTCGACCTGAACGACGGCGAGGACCGGCTGCTGCTGCACATGGCCCTCAAGGACGCACGGCTCTGACCCCCGGGGCCTTCGCCAACGCCTCGTCACCCTCGCGTTGCGGCGCAGGCGTTCACCGAGGAGCACCCTCGGCGACAGATCCGGTGCTCGGTGACACAGCCGGCGCCGTCACACCGCCCGCCCGTCCAGCACCGCCTTCAGACCGTCCGTCAGATCCTGTGCGGACGGGGCCGATTCGCTGTCCATCAGCCACTGGACCATCACTCCGGCGAGCAGCGCCTGGCAGAACAGCCCCGCCACCCGCGCCTTCTCCGGATCCTTGTCCGGGTCGATGCCGAGCAGGTTCTCGGCCAGGCCGTTCCGGCCCTCGCGCTGCGGGCCCGCCAGGGCCCTGTGCAGTTCGGGATCCTTGTCGATCCGGGAGACGACCTCCATCTGGAGCCGCCAGACGGCCCGGGTCCGCTCGTAGCTGTCGATCACGCGCTGCCAGGTGTCGCGGAACTGGTCGAGCGGTGATCCGGATCCGTCGCCGCCGACCGTGTCCGCGTCCGGCCGCTCGGCGAGCATGCTGCCCCACTCCTCCGTCACCTTGAGGAAGGCGAGGTTGAGCAGGGCCTCCTTGGAGCCGTAGTGGTAGCCGATGGAGGCGAGGTTCGTACCGGAAGCGGCCACGATGTCACGCGCCGTCGTCCCGGCGTACCCCTTCTCCAGCAGGCAGTGCTTGGCGCCTTCGAGCAGATCCTCACGGTGTCCCATGACAGCAGCGTACCCGGCATGTAGACGTCCGTATAAAACGCTCGTCTGAATGCCGGGTACGTGAAGGGTGTCGAAGGTCAGTCGTTGAGGTTCACCGTGCGGGCCGACGTGGCACCGATCTCCGTGGAGATCTCGGCGAGCACCGGCGCCGGGACGTCGTCGTCGACGGTGAGCACGACCAGCGCCTCGCCGCCCGCACCCGTCCGCGAGACCTGCATGCCCGCGATGTTGAGACCGGCCTCGCCGAGGATCCGGCCGACCGTGCCGACGACCCCGGGACGGTCCTCGTAACGCAGCACCACCATGTGGTCGGCCAGTGCCAGGTCGACGTCGTACTCGCCGACGGCGACGATCTTCTGGAGGTGCTTGGGTCCGGCCAGCGTGCCGGAGACGGAGACTTCCTCGCCGCCCGAGAGCGTCCCGCGGACGGTGACCACGTTGCGGTGGTCCGGCGACTCGGAGCTGGTGGTGAGGCGGACCTCGACCCCGCGCTCCTGCGCGAAGAGCGGGGCGTTCACATACGACACCGTCTCGTCGACGACATCCTCGAAGACGCCCTTGAGCGCGGAGAGTTCGAGCACCTTGACGTCGTGCTGGGTGATCTCGCCGTACACCTCGACGTCGAGGCGGACCGCGACCTCGCCCGCGAGCGCGGTGAAGATCCGGCCGAGCTTCTCGGCCAGCGGCAGGCCCGGACGCACGTCCTCGGCGATCACGCCGCCCTGGACGTTGACCGCGTCCGGCACGAGCTCACCGGCGAGGGCGAGCCGCACGGACTTGGCGACCGCGATGCCCGCCTTCTCCTGGGCCTCGTCGGTGGAGGCACCGAGGTGCGGGGTGCAGACGACCTGGTCGAACTCAAACAGCGGGGAGTCCGTGCAGGGCTCCTTCGCGTACACGTCGAGGCCGGCGCCGGCGACCCGGCCCTCCTTGAGGGCGGAGGCGAGCGCGGCCTCGTCGACGATGCCACCGCGCGCGGCGTTGACGATGCGCACCGAGGGCTTCACCTTGTGCAGCGCCTCGTCACCGATCAGGCCAAGCGTCTCGGGGGTCTTGGGCAGGTGCACGGTGATGAAGTCGGCGACTTCGAGCAGCTCGTCCAGCGAGAGGAGCTTGACGCCCATCTGGGCGGCTCGCGCGGGCTGCACATAGGGGTCGTACGCGACGATCTTCATACCGAAGGCCGACATGCGTTGGGCGACCAGGACACCGATGCGGCCGAGGCCGACGACGCCGAGGGTCTTCTCGCTCAGCTCGACACCGGTGTACTTGGAGCGCTTCCACTCGCCGTTCTTGAGGGCGGTGTTGGCCTGCGGGATGTTGCGCGCGGTGGCGACGAGGAGACCGCAGGCCAGCTCGGCGGCGGTCACGATGTTGGACGTCGGCGCGTTGACGACCATCACGCCGGCCTTGGTGGCGGCGGAGACGTCGACGTTGTCCAGACCGACGCCGGCACGGGCGACGACCTTCAGCTTCTTCGCGGCGGCCACGGCCTCGGCGTCGACCTTGGTGGCGGAGCGCACCAGGATGGCGTCGACGTCGGCGATCGCGGGGATGAGCTCGGCGCGGTCCGCGCCGTTGCAGTGCCGGATTTCAAAATCCGGGCCCAGCGCGTCAACCGTGGCAGGCGACAGCTCTTCAGCGATGAGTACGACAGGTTTCGAGCTCACGTGAGTCCTCACAGGTCCAGTGCGGACGGCCGTCCCGACGGCCGCAGGCGGTGGAGGGGCTTGCCGCGTGGAAGACGCACGACACTGTGGGCCTGACGCGTGTATGTGTGGAGAAGTGTAGTCATGCGCCGCGACGCATTCTGCGCCCCGTTGGAAGGATCACCCACACGGGGGTGGACAGCTTGTACACACGTACGGCGCCGCCTCTTCCGGCGGTGAAAAGCGAGCGCCGCCGGGACGGGCAGGATGACCCGTCCCGGCGGCGACCGGGTTACGCGTCCTCGTCGTTGACCCAGCTCATGAGCTTGCGCAGCTCACGGCCGGTGGTCTCCAGGAGGTGGTCGCTGTCCGCCTTCTTGTACTCGTTGTACTTGGGCAGACCGTTGTGGTACTCCGCCATCCAGTTCCTGGCGAAGGTGCCGTCCTGGATCTCCGCGAGGATCTTCTTCATCTCGGCCTTGGTGGCGTCCGTGATGATCCGCGGGCCGGTGACGTAGTCGCCCCACTCCGCGGTCTCCGAGATCGACCAGCGCATCTTCTCCAGGCCGCCCTCGTACATGAGGTCCACGATGAGCTTCAGCTCGTGGAGGCACTCGAAGTACGCGATCTCCGGCTGGTAACCGGCCTCGGTCAGGGTCTCGAAGCCGGCCTTGACCAGGGCGGCGGTGCCACCGCAGAGGACGGCCTGCTCGCCGAACAGGTCGGTCTCGGTCTCCTCGGTGAAGGTCGTCTTGATGACGCCGGCGCGGGTGCCGCCGATGCCCTTCGCGTACGACAGGGCGAGCGCCAGGCCGTTGCCCGAGGCGTCCTGCTCGACGGCCACGATGCACGGAACGCCGCGGCCCTCCTCGTACTGACGGCGGACCAGGTGGCCCGGGCCCTTCGGGGCGACCATGCAGACGTCGACGCCGGCCGGCGGCTTGATGAAGTCGAAGCGGATGTTCAGGCCGTGTCCGAAGAACAGGGCGTCCCCGTCCTTGAGGTTGTCCTTGATGGACTCCTCGTAGACCTGGGCCTGGATCGGGTCCGGAACGAGGATCATGATGACGTCGGCCTCGGCGGCGGCCTCGGACGGGCTCACCACGCGCAGGCCCTGCTCCTCGGCCTTGACCTTGGACTTGGAGCCCTCGTGCAGACCGACACGGACGTCGACACCCGAGTCACGCAGCGACAGCGCGTGGGCGTGGCCCTGGCTGCCGTAGCCGATGACCGCGACCTTGCGGCCCTGGATGATGGAAAGGTCGGCATCGTCGTCGTAGAACAGCTCGGCCACTGGGTCTCTCCTTGTGTGCAGGTGTTGCGTCCCACCGTACGGCGGGGTGCGTCAGATACGTTTTCGGGTCTCGCCATACGAGCGGCGAGGAGGCGGTGCCTGGTGCTTTCGGATCAGGCCGAACGGTCGAGGGCGCGCAGCGAACGGTCGGTGATCGAGCGCGCGCCACGCCCTATGGCGATGGTTCCGGACTGAACCAGCTCCTTGATGCCGTACTGCTCCAGCATCTTGAGCATGGCCTCCAGCTTGTCGGCGCCGCCGGTCGCCTCGATCGTGACGGCCTCCGGGGAGACGTCCACGGTCTTGGCGCGGAACAGCTGGACGATCTCGACGATCTGGGAGCGGGTCTCGTTGTCGGCGCGGACCTTCACCAGGACGAGCTCGCGCTGGATCGCAGCGGACGGCTCAAGTTCGACGATCTTCAGGACGTTGACCAGCTTGTTGAGCTGTTTGGTCACCTGCTCAAGAGGCAGGTCCTCGACATTGACGACGATGGTGATGCGTGAGATGTCGGGGTGTTCGGTGGTACCGACCGCGAGCGAGTCGATGTTGAAGCCGCGGCGGGAGAACAGGGCGGTGATCCGGGCGAGGACACCGGGCTTGTTCTCGACCAGGACGGAGAGCGTGTGCTTGGTGGACATGGAGTCGGTCTCTCTCTGTCTCTCAGTCGTCTTCGTTGTCGCCGAAGTCGGGGCGGACACCGCGGGCGGCCATGACCTCGTCGTTGGAGGTGCCGGCGGCGACCATCGGCCACACCATGGCGTCCTCGTGGACGATGAAGTCGACAACGACCGGGCGGTCGTTGATCGCGTTGGCCTCGGCGATGACCTTGTCCAGATCGGCCGGGTCCTCGCAGCGGATCGCGTGGCAGCCCATGGCCTCGGACAGCTTCACGAAGTCCGGGACGCGGGTGCCCTTCGCCGGGACGCCCTCGGTGTCGGCACCGGAGCCCAGCACGGTGTTCGAGTAACGCTGGTTGTAGAACAGGGTCTGCCACTGGCGGACCATCCCGAGCGCGCCGTTGTTGATGATGGCGACCTTGATCGGGATGTTGTTGAGCGCGCAGGTGGTCAGTTCCTGGTTGGTCATCTGGAAGCAGCCGTCGCCGTCGATCGCCCAGACCGTACGGTCCGGCGCGCCGGCCTTGGCACCCATCGCCGCCGGGACCGCGTACCCCATCGTTCCGGCGCCGCCGGAGTTCAGCCAGGTGGCGGGCTGTTCGTAGTCGATGAAGTGGGCGGCCCACATCTGGTGCTGGCCGACGCCCGCCGCGAAGATCGTGCCCTCGGGGGCGAGCTGACCGATGCGCTGGATGACCTGCTGCGGGGAGAGGCTGCCGTCCTCGGGCAGGTCGTAACCGAGCGGGTACGTGTCGCGCCAGCGGCTGAGGTCCTTCCACCAGGCGTCGTAGTCACCCACGTGGCCTTCGGTGTGCTCGGCCTGGACGGCCTGGACCAGGTCGGCCAGGACCTCGCGGGCATCGCCCACGATCGGGACGTCGGCGACGCGGTTCTTGCCGATCTCGGCAGGGTCGATATCGGCGTGGACGATCTTGGCGTACGGGGCGAAGCTGTCCAGCTTGCCGGTGACGCGGTCGTCGAAACGGGCTCCGAGGGCGACGATCAGGTCGGCCTTCTGCAGCGCGGTGACGGCGGTGACCGCACCGTGCATGCCCGGCATTCCGACGTGCAGCGGGTGGCTGTCGGGGAATGCTCCGAGCGCCATCAGTGTGGTGGTGACGGGCGCTCCGGTGAGTTCCGCGAGGACCTTCAGTTCGGCGGTGGCCCCCGCCTTGATGACACCCCCGCCGACGTACAGCACCGGGCGCTTGGCCTGGGTGATGAGCTTGGCGGCTTCGCGGATCTGCTTGGCGTGCGGCTTGGTGACCGGGCGGTAGCCGGGCAGGTCCTGGGTGGGCGGCCAGCTGAACGTCGTCTGCGCCTGGAGGGCGTCCTTGGCGATGTCGACGAGGACGGGGCCCGGACGGCCGGTGGAGGCGATGTGGAAGGCCTCGGCGATGGTGTGCGGGATGTCCTCGGCCTTGGTGACCAGGAAGTTGTGCTTGGTGACCGGCATCGTGATGCCGCAGATGTCGGCTTCCTGGAAGGCGTCCGTACCGATGGCCTTGGAGGCGACCTGGCCGGTGATCGCGACCAGCGGGACGGAGTCCATGTGGGCGTCGGCGATCGGCGTGACCAGGTTGGTGGCGCCGGGGCCCGAGGTGGCCATGCAGACGCCGACCTTGCCGGTGGCCTGCGCGTAGCCGGTGGCGGCGTGTCCGGCGCCCTGCTCGTGGCGGACCAGCACGTGGCGGACCCGGGTGGAGTCCATCATCGGGTCGTACGCCGGAAGGATGGCGCCGCCGGGAATGCCGAATACCGTGTCGGCCCCCACCTCCTCAAGGGAGCGGATGAGGGACTTCGCGCCCGTGACGTGCTCAACGGTGGCGGCGGACGGTCCGCCGTTACGGGCCCGCGGCTGGGGATGGTGGGCCCCGGTGGCCTGCTCGGTCATCGGCATTCTCTTCTCGAAGCTGAGGGTTTCTGCGGGTGTTTTACGAGGGTTTGCCTGGTATCAGTGCAACAAAAAACCCCTCGTGCCGTGAGGCAAGCGAGGGGAGCGCGCCGGTGCGGTCTGCGAAGTGTCAGTGAGTGACTCCGCTTCAGCCGACGCGCTTTCCAAGTACGAGAATTCGGGTGCGCATGGCAATGACCCTCTCTCCGGCGCATGCGACGTGTCAAGTGGGTGGGACGGGCGTCTCAGCATGTGAGCCACTGTAGAGGGGGATCGAGCCGCCGGTCAGGACCGGCTGGGCGGTGGTGCCGCCGGGCACCGGGAACTCACCGCGGGCCAGGGCGCGGCGCAGCCGGTACTCGTCGAGCGGCCCGGAGAAGGCCATTCCCTGACCGTGTGTGCAGCCCATGGCGCGCAGCGCGAGGACCTGCTCCGGTACGTCGACCCCCTCGGCCACGGACTGCATGCCGAGGTCGCAGGCGATGCGCAGGAGGCCGCTGGTGATCTTGTGCAGCCGGGCGGATTCCACGACGCCCTCGACGAGACCGCGGTCCAGTTTCAATACGTCGATGGGGAGCCGCCGCAGGGCGTTGATCGCCGCGTAGCCGCTGCCGAAGCCGTCGAACGCGATGCGGACGCCGAGCCGGCGCAGCGCGACGAGGCGCTGTTCGAGTTCGTCGAAGGGGATCCGGGGGTCGCTGTCGGCCACCTCGATCATCAGGGCTCCGGAGGGCAGCCTGTGCCGGGTGAGCAGCGCTTCGACGGAGCTGGACGGCACGCCCTTGTCGAGGAGCCTGCGGGCCGGGAGCCGCACGGCGACGGAGACCGTGTGCCCGGCCCTGGCCCGGTCGGCGGCCTGCTCGACGGCCTCTTCGAGGACCCATCGGCCCAGCTCCGCGGTGCGGTCGCTGTCCTCGGCGACCCGCAGGAACTCGGCCGGGGTGAACAGGATGCCCTGGGCGGAACGCCAGCGGGCCTGGGCGGCGACGGCGGCGACGGTGCCGCTGGCCAGATGCACCACGGGCTGGTGGAGCAGGGCGAACTCGCCCTCCCGCAGGGCGGTGCGCAGCCGGGCTGCCAGCTCGGAGCGGCGCACGACTTCGGCCTGCATCTGCGGGGCGTACAGCTCGACGCGGTCCTTGCCGCCCGCCTTGGCGCGGTACATGGCGAGATCGGCGTTGCGCATGAGGTCGCTCGGCGAGATGCCGGGTTCGGCGAAGGCGACCCCGATGGACGCGGCGACCCGGACCTCGCCGGCGCCGATGCGGTAGGGCTGGGAGAGGGTGAGACGCAGCCGGTCGGCGATCTCGTGGATCTGGTACTCCCGGGCGGACTGGTCGCGGATGCCGTCGCCGAGGATGATGGCCGCGAATTCGTCACCGCCGAGGCGGGCGGCGGTGTCACCGGCCCGTACGGATTCCTGGAGGCGGCGGGCGGCGTGGATGAGGAGCTCGTCGCCCGCCTGATGGCCGAAGCGGTCGTTGACCGCCTTGAATCCGTCGAGGTCGATGAAGAGCACGGCGGTGCCGGGGTCGCCGGAGCGGCGCCCGCCGAGAGCCTGGCGCACCCGGTCGGTGAACAGGGCGCGGTTGGGCAGGTCGGTGAGCGGGTCGTGCTCGGCGTTGTGCTGCAACTGGGCCTGGAGACGGACCCGTTCGGTCACATCACGGCTGTTGAGGATCAGCCCGCCCTGGTGGCGGTTGACCGTGGATTCGACATTGAGCCAGTCGCCCGTACCGGATCTGAAACGGCACTCGATCCGGGTGGTGGGTTCGTCGCCCGGGGTGGCGGCGAGGAACCGGCGCACCTCGTGGACCACCTGCCCCAGGTCCTCGGGGTGGATGATCGAGGCGAGTTCGGCGCCGACCAGGTCGTCGGCGTCGCGCCCGTACACACCTGCGGCGGCGGGGCTGACGTAGCGCAGGACACCGGTGGGCGCGGCGATCATGATGACGTCGCTGGAGCCCTGCACCAGGGAGCGGAAGTGGTTCTCCTTCTGCGCGAGCTCCTGGGTGAGCGCGATGTTGTCGACGAGCATGATGCCCTGCCGGACGACCAGGGCGAGCACCACCGTGCAGCCGGTGAAGACCACGACGCGGTCCACCCGGCGGCCCTCGATGACGTTGTACAGAATGCCCAGGGTACAGACGGCGGCGGCGAGATACGGCGTGAGCGCGGCCAGCGATCCCGCGATGGGCCGGCTGGTCGGGCGCACGGTGCCCGGCGGCGGCAGGGCATGGTCCGTCGCACCGCTCGCGGCCCAGGGCGCGTACGCGAGGAGCAGGGAACCGGCGAACCAACCCGCGTCCAGCAACTGGCCCGAGTGGTAGGTCTGGCGCAGCAGCGGGGAGGTGAACAGGGCGTCGCACAGGACCGTCAGGGCGAGCGCGGCGACGGCGGTGTTCACCGCGGAGCGATTGACGTTGGACCGCCGGAAGTGCAGGGCCAGCACCATGGAGACCAGCACGATGTCGAGCAGTGGATAGGCCAGCGCGAGCGCCGCGCGGGCCACGCTCGCGCCCTCGGCGTCGACGAGGTGTGCGGTGTGGGCGAGAGCGAGACTCCAGGACAGCGTGAGGAGCGATCCGCCGATCAGCCAGGAGTCCAGCGCGAGACAGACCCAGCCGGCCCGGGTGACGGGGCGTTTCGCGAGGACGAGCAGCCCGACGATGGCGGGTGGTGCGAAGCAGAGGTAGAAGGCGTCGGCGAGGGAGGGGCTGGGCACCTGGAGACCGAGCACGACCTCGTACCAGCCCCAGACCGCGTTGCCTCCCGCGGCCATCACCGAGGAGAACGAGAACAGCAGCCAGGCGGGCCGGAACCGGTCGTCGCCGGCGTGCGCGTACAGGAAGCAGGAGACGGCGGCGACCAGCGCGGCGGCGCTGAGGCCGAAATCCCCCATGACGAGCGCCAGTTCCGAAGAGCCCCAGCCGAAGGCCGCTCCCACCGCGTATCCGCCGCAGACGAGGCCGAGCAGGACCTGCGAGACCAGTGCGGACGCACCGCCGGCGGTCGACCGCCGGGAGAGGAAAGCCCCGAGGGAGCCGGCCGACGCGCTCACCGGGGCGCACCCGACGCCGCCGGGCGTGCGCGCACCCTGCGGCTCGGCGGGGTCCGCCCCTGACATCCCGGTCGCGTCATGACGCTTGCGTCACGGACGGGCGGCAGGGCACCCGGAGCGGGCCCCGGTCGCCGTCGACCGTGCTGCGGTGTCGGATCGTTCGCCCATCGGCCATGCATCGCCCGTCGCCCCCTCGCGTGTCGCGTCCTCCCCGGCGCAGTCCCTTCCCTGGCTCAGCGCCCCTTTCGGGACGATACACCAGACTGGTCACACAGGGACATACCTTATCTACTCTCTGTGACGACCAGGGGGTTCCTCGGAACGCCGTGCAGTCGGGCGGATCCGTAGCGTGGTCAGCCGGTGGTGCGGACGACGTTGTGCACCGGCTCGCCCGCGGCGAACCGGCTGAGCTGTCCGGCCACCAGACGCTTGGCGCGGGGGCGGAACGCCGAGGTGCTGCCGCCGACATGAGGAGTGATCAGGACGTTCGGAGCATGCCAGAGGGGATGGCCGGCGGGCAGCGGTTCCGGGTCGGTGACATCGAGTGCCGCGCGCAGCCGACCGGACTCCAGTTCGAGCAGAAGTGACGCGGTGTTGACGACGCCGCCCCGCGCGACGTTCACGAGCAGCGCTCCGTCCCGCATCGCGGCGAGGAAGTCGGCGCCCACCAGCCCTTGTGTGGACGGGTTCAGCGGGGTGGACAGCACGACGATGTCGGCCTCGGGCAGGAGTGCGGGCAGGTCGTCGAGCGTGTGTACGGGTCCGCGTGCGGTGGTCCGCGCAGAGCGCGCGACGCGCGCCACCCGCGCGCACTCGAACGGCGCGAGCCGGTCCTCGATGGCGGACCCGATGGATCCGTACCCGACGATCAGCACGGACTTGTCGGCGAGCGCGGGGTAGAAGCCGGACAGCCACTCCTCCTTGTCCTGGCCGTGGACGAACCCGGGAAAGCCGCGCAGGGAGGCGAGGATCAGCGCCAGAGCCAACTCGGCGGTCGACGCCTCATGGACGCCCTTGGCATTGCACAGCCGCACCCCGGCCGGCAACAGGCCGAGCCCCGGCTCGACATGGTCGATGCCCGCGGAGAGCGTCTGCACGATCCGGACCTGTGCCATGTCCGCGAGCGGCCGGACCGCGACCTTCGGACCCTTCATGTACGGCACGACGTAGAAGACGCAGTCGGCCGGATCGGCCGGGTAGTCCTGCTCACCGTCCCAGAAGTGGTAGTCGAGGCCCTTGGGGAGTCCTTCGATCTCATCGGCGGAAAACGGCATCCATACGGCGGGGGTCTTGGTCGAAGTCATGGTCAGGAGGCTAATCCCCGGGAGGCTGCGCGAGGGGCGGTGGGCGGCAGAGGTTACTTTGGGTGCGGTGCGGCCCCGTGACGGTGGGGCCGAGACCCTGTCGTCACGGGACCTTAGGGAGGGTTCGGGGAGTTGGAGCGCAGGAGCCTCGGTGCGGCGGCGCTCGCCGTGGGCGCGGTCGGTCTCGGCTGCATGCCGATGAGCTGGGCGTACAGCACGTCGCAGCAGCGCGGTGACCGTGCGTCGCGTGCGGTGCACGCCGCGCTCGACGCGGGCGTCCACCTGCTCGACACGGCCGACATGTACGGTCCCTTCACCAATGAGCTGCTGGTGGGCCGGGCGCTGAAGGGCCGCCGGTCCGACGCCTTCGTCTCCACCAAGTGCGGGCTGCTGGTGGGCGATCAGCACATCGTCGCCAATGGCCGCCCCGGCTACGTGCGGCGGGCCTGCGACGCCTCGCTGCGCCGGCTGCAGACCGATGTGATCGATCTGTACCAGCTGCACCGGGCCGATCCCGAGGTGCCGGTCGAGGAGACCTGGGGTGCGATGGCGGAGCTGGTGGCCGCGGGGAAGGTGCGGGCGCTCGGACTCTCTGCGGTCGGTGCGCGGGCTTCGCGCCGGCCGGGCGCCCGCAAGTACGACGAAACGATCCGTCAGCTGGAGCGCGTGCAACAGGTCTTCCCGGTGAGCGCGGTGCAGGCGGAACTCTCGGTCTGGTCGCCGGAGGCGCTGGAGTCGCTGCTCCCGTGGTGTTCGGCCCGGGGCGTCGGGATGCTGGCGGCGATGCCGCTGGGCAACGGCTATCTGACGGGCACGCTGACACCGGGGCAGGGCTTCGAACCGGACGATCTGCGCGCCCGGCATCCGCGGTTCACCGCGGAGATGATGGCGGCCAACCAACCGGTGGTGGTCGGGCTGCGGCGGATCGCCGAGCGGCACGGGGCGACCGCGGCGCAGGTGGCGCTGGCCTGGGTACTGCGGCAGGGGCCGCATGTGGTGCCGGTGCCGGGGACCAAGCGGGAGCGGTGGGCGGTCGAGAACGCGGCGGCGGCCGGACTGACGCTGACCGACCGGGATCTGATGGAGATCGCCCGGCTGCCCGCGGCACGGGGGTCGTGGGACTGACCACCGGACCCGCGCCCGCGGCCGGCGATCGAGAAATGTGGCCGGCATACGGAACCCTGGGCGGGGTCGCGGTGTAAGAACAGTGGTCGGGTGGCCGTCGAAGGGATCGGTGTCGTGCGCGGTGTTCTGTTCGGATCTGCACAAGCCCCTGCGGGGCGTCGGGGGCGGCGAGGTGCGCGCCGCGGGGCGGCGGCCTCGCTGGCAGTGAGCGCGCTGCTGCTGGCCGCGGGATGTTCCGGCGGCACGCGGGGGGTGGGGCAGCTGCCGTCGCCCTCCCTGCCCTCGTCCGCCGCCTCGGACTCCTCCGGCTCCTCGGCCTCCCCGTCCGCGTCGACGGCCCTGCCGCCGGCGAAGGGCTCGGTGACGGTGGTCTCCACGCTCACCGAGGGCCTCGACTCGCCGTGGGGGCTGGCGGAGCTGCCCGGTGGCGACCTGCTGGTCTCCTCACGCGACAAGGGCACGATCACCCGGATCGACGGGAAGAGCGGCAAGAAGACCCTGCTGGGCACCGTGCCCGGGGTGGCACCGGGTGGAGAGGGCGGGCTTCTGGGCCTCGCGGTCTCCCCCACCTACGGTGCGGACCATCTGGTGTACGCGTACTTCACGACCGCGTCCGACAACCGCATCGCGCGCATGCAGTACGACGAGAACGGCACGACTCCGGGTCAGCTGCTGGGTGCGCCGGACACGATTCTGCGGGGCATCCCGAAGGGCTCGATCCACAACGGCGGGCGGATCGCCTTCGGCCCGGATCACATGCTCTACGCGGGCACCGGCGAGACGGGGGACACCGGACTCGCCCAGGACAAGAAGTCACTGGCCGGCAAGATCCTGCGGATGACCCCGGACGGCCAACCGCTGCACGGAAATCCCGAGGCCGACTCCGTGGTGTATTCGTACGGTCACCGCAACGTGCAGGGGCTGGCCTGGGACGAGCACAAGCAGCTGTGGGCGTCCGAATTCGGCCAGGACACCTGGGACGAGCTGAACCGGATCGTGCCGGGTGGGAACTACGGCTGGCCGGAGGTCGAGGGCAAGGCGGGAAAGCGGGGGTTCATCGACCCCGTGGCACAGTGGAAGACCTCCGAGGCGTCCCCGAGCGGTATCGCGTTCGCCGAGGGTTCCATCTGGATGGCGGGCCTGCGCGGTGAACGGCTCTGGCGCATTCCGCTGTCCGGCCGGGCGGACGGGGAATCTCTGGCGGCCCCCCAGGCGTTCCTCAAGGGGAAGTACGGCCGACTGCGCACGGTGCTCGCCGCAGGCGGCGACAAGCTCTGGCTCGTCACGAGCAACACGGACACCCGTGGCACCCCCCGGCCGGGAGACGACAGGATCCTGGTGCTGGCGGTGCGGTAGCGGCTACAGCAGGTGAAAGGGCGTGCGACGGTGTTCAACTTCTTCGAGGAACTCTTCGCGCCGGGCCGTAAGCACGCCGCCGAGGAGCAGAAGCGGCTGGAGCTGACCCGGGTGGACCTGGGCGTCGGAGACCCGGGGCGCGGACCGATAGACCTGGCCTCCGGAAAGGTGATCGTCAAGGCGTCGGGTACCGGCAGCGGTCCCGGCACGGACGGTGGAACGGCACCGGAGCACACGGCCGCACCGGAGGCGGACTCCGGCGCCGTACCGGAACCGGAACACGTGACCGCACCGGAGACGGACGGTGCACCGGCACCGGAGCGGACGGCCGCACCGGAGACGGGCTCCGGCGCCGTACGGGATTCCGACGACGACATCGCCGCTCCGGACGAGGGCACCGGCATCCGGGAGAACATCCCGGAAGAGGCCCCCGGGTCACCGGCCGCGGACGCACCGGGGCCCCGTCCGTAAGGCGGCCGCAAACGCCCGCGGCCGGGCACCCGGAGCTGCGGAGGGCGAGGACGGCCGAGGGCGGCCGGACAGCGGCTCAGTGCCGTCAGGGCGTGTTGCGGGCCGGGTACAGGCGGAGCCGGTGGGCCAGCGCCGCCGCCTCACCGCGGCTGGAGACGCCGAGCTTGGCAAGGATGTTGGAGACGTGCACGCTCGCGGTCTTGGGTGAGATGAAGAGCTCCTCGGCGATCCTGCGGTTGGTGTGACCCGCCGCGACCAGCCGGTGCACGTCCTGTTCGCGTCGCGTCAGCCCGAAGGACTCCACCGCCGCGGCTGCCGCCTCGCGCAGGTGTTCCTCGGTCTGTTCGCCGTCCGTCGCCCCGTCGGTGGCGCCGTCCCGGTCGGGGACCGTGACGGCGGTCGGTATCTCGTGAGCGATGCCGTCGGCCGGGGGCCCGTCGGGGACGGTGAGGGTGATACGGGCGCGGCCGGCCAGCAGCTCGATCATCTCGGTCAGCGGGCGTGCGCCCAGTTGCCCGGCGGTGCGGTGGGCCTCGCGCAGCAGAGTGGTGGCCGCGGACCGGTCGCCGGAGGCGATGAGCAGGGCCTCGGCCCAGCGATGGCGGATCTGCGCCAGTTCGTACGGACGCTGAAGGGGGGCGAAGGCGGCGGCGGCGCGGGACCAGTGGTCGGGGGTGTCGAGGCCCTCGGCCCGAGCCAGTTCGGCGTCGACCAGAACCCCGTAGGCGGCCCAGACGGGGACGAGCATCGGCAGCCGCTTCAGATGGGTCCGGATGCCCGCGAGGATCGCCGGCCTGCCGGGGTCGGCGGCGGGCAGCCCCCGGGCGTCGGCCTCGGCGGCGGCGGCGACGTGGAGCAGGGGCAGGGCGTATCGCTGGGTGCCGGGCGGGAAGCCCTCCTCCGAGCGGGCCTCGAACGCTGCCCGCGCCTCGGCGAGCCGACCCTGCTGCACGGCGAGGATCATGGCATGGCGCACCGGCGGGATGAGGTGCTGGGGCTGCGGGTCGCGGGAGCCGAAACCGCGCCGGGTCAGATCGAGTTGGATCTCGGCCTCGGCCAGGTCCCCCTGAGCGAGAGCCAGTTCGGTACGGCGTGCGGCGACGAGCCCCTGCGCCTTGCTGGACTGGGCGACGCGGGCCGCCGCGTCGGTGGTCGCCCGGCTCTCGTTCCAGTGCCCGAGGGAGAAGAGCGAGGTCGCCTGATTGCAGCGGACCCATGCCTCCCTGTCGACCATGCCGTGGCTGCGGCTGATCTCGATGCCGTGGTCCGCGGCGGCCACGGCCTCCAGCGAGCGGCCCATGGATTCGAGCGTGGAGGGGAGGTTGACGCCGGTCCGGCCCATGATGTCGACCAGGTGCAGTTCGTCGGCGCGGTCGCGGACCGCGTACATCTCGGCGATGCCGTCGTCGACACTGCCCGCGTCGGCCGTGAGCCAGCCGCGGGTGAGCCTGGCGTGCAGTTCGATGTGCTCGTCGCCGACGAGCCGGGCGTACTCCACGGCCCGGTCGGCGGCGTGCAGCGTCTCGGCGCCCGGGCGGTGCAGGGCGCCCCATCCCGCCACGCTCATCAGGACATCGGCGTGCACGGCTGACGGTGGCAGCCCGCGAACGAGCTCCTGGGCGTTGGCCAGTTCCTGCCATCCGTCGCCCCGGGCGAGGTCCTGCATCAGCCGGGAGCGCTGCACCCAGAACCAGGCGGCGCGCAGCGGGTCGTCCTCGCCGTCCAGGACGCGCACGGCCTTCTTGGCGATGGCCAGGGCCCGTTCGCGTTCGCCGCCGGACCGGGCGGCGACGGTGGCCTCCGCCATCAGGTCGAGACAGCTCAGAGGGGTGGCGTCGGGATCGCAGCCGCAGGCGGGGTAGCTCTCGGCGTAGTCGATGGGGCGCAGGGTGCGGCGCACACCGTCGGGGGTGTCGTCCCACAGCTCCATCGCCCGTTCCAGCAGCCGGAGCTGTTCGGTGAAGGCGTAGCGGCGGCGGGCCTCGACCGAGGCCTTCAGAATGGCGGGCAGGGCCTTGGACGCGTCGTGTGCGCCGTACCAGTAGCTGGCGAGCCGGGTGGCGCGTTCGCCGGCGCGGACGAGCGTGGGATCGCGTTCCAGGGCTTCCGCGTAGCGCCGGTTGAGGCGGGAGCGCTCGCCCGGCAGCAGATCGTCGCTCACCGCTTCGCGGACCAGGGAGTGCCGGAAGCGGTAGCCGTTGCCTTCCGGCGTGGTGAGCAGCAGGTTGGCTCCGACAGCCGCCCGCAGTGCCTCGATCAGCTCGTCCTCGGCGAGCCCGACGACGGCGGCCAGCAGGTCGTACTCGACGGTGGAGCCGCCTTCGGCGACGATCCGGGCGATCCTCTGGGCATCGTCCGGGAGCGCTTCGACGCGGACGAGCAGCAGGTCGCGCAGGGAGTCGGAGAGCCGGGAGTGGTCGCCGTCCTCCAGGCTGCAGGCGAGTTCCTCGACGAAGAAGGCGTTGCCGTCGGAGCGGTCGAAGATCTCGTCGACCAGGGCGGGTTCGGGGGTGGTGGCGAGGATGCCGGTGAGCTGGCGGCGGACCTCGGCGCGGTTGAAGCGGGCCAGTTCGATCCGGCGGACGGTCCGGAGCCGGTCCAGCTCGGCGAGGAGAGGGCGCAGGGGGTGGCGGCGGTGGATGTCGTCGGAGCGGTAGGTGCCGATCACGACGAGGCGGCCGGTGCGCACGGTGCGGAAGAGGTAGGCGAGGAGGTGGCGGGTGGAGGCGTCGGCCCAGTGCAGGTCCTCCAGGACGAGGACGATCGCGCGCTGCGCGGAGATGCGCTCCAGGAGTCGGGCGGTCAGCTCGAAGAGGCGGGCGGTGCTGTGCTCGTCGGCCGCGTCCCGGTCGGCCTCGCCGAGTTCGGGGAGCAGCCGGGCCAGCTCGCCCTCCTGCCCGGCGCAGGCCGCGGCCATCTCGTCGGGCAGGGTGCGCAGCAGGGCGCGCAGGGCGGTGGAGAACGGGGCGTAGGGCAGGCCGTCGGCGCCCACCTCCACGCAGCCGCCGACGGCGACGACGGCCTCGCGGCGGGCCGCCGCCGCGAGGAACTCCTCGACCAGCCGGGTCTTGCCGACGCCCGCCTCGCCGCCGATGAGCAGCGCCTGTGGCTCGCCTCCGGGGTGACCGGGGAGGCCGGTGTCCTCCGCGGCGGCGCGGGTCAGCGCGTCGACGAGCTTCGCGAATTCACCTGCGCGGCCGACGAACACCGGACTGACGGACCTGGTCTCCACGTCGCCGAGCATCGCACACGGGTCCGACAGCCCGGGCCCCGGAATCGGGTCGTTCTGCATCGTCCGGCCGTCACATGGCTGCTAGGCGGCGTGGGCGAACCGGTTCCGGTCCGTACTCACCGGCCCCTCGTCGTTCGTGCCCCCGGAATCACGGGCGGCCCTGCGCTCGGCCCGGCGGGCGCGGCGGACCTTCCCGGCGAGGCGTTCCCGCTCGGCCCTGCGCAGCAGTTCGGTCTCGTTCAGCTTGTGGATCTCCAGCGCGTACATGTGCTTCTCCCGGAGGACGAAGGCCCTTGAGGGCCTGGGGGGCGGCAGTGCTTCTGCCGTGCCCCCACTGTCGTCTCCCAGGAGGTGTCGCCACATCGGGCAAGTGCCGCATCTTCGCGGGTCAAAGGGCCTTAGCCGGGTACGTGGACCGCCGTATACGGGCCGTGGCCGTCGGGGCGGATGCCTTACTGATCGGTTCAGAATGAGTCGGTCCGCCGGCTTGGCAGTTGAGGGGGGTGTCGGCAGGATCTGCCGGGTGTCTGCTGATCCTGTGCCTGATGACCTGTGGGAACGCACAGCCCCGTTGCTGCCTCCTCGTCCGCCTCGGCGGCATCGGTATCCCGGGCGGTTGCCGGTGGACGAGGGCGGCGCCCTGACGGAGCTGCTCAGGCGGGAGCTGCCGAGGCGCTGCCGATGGCGCCGCACGGGAGCGGTGTGCGGCGCCGGACGGTGGCCGCTAGAAGCGGGCGATGGTGTAACGGTCGACCACTGACTCGTCGAGCTCGATGCCGAGACCGGGGCCGGTGGGGACGGTCAGGGCGCCTTCGTGGAACTCGGGCGGATTGACCAGGATGTTCTCGCGGATGGGGTTGGGCAGCCGGTTGTATTCGTAGGTGCGCAGGTTGGGGGTGGCCGCGCACAGGTGCAGGGCCGCGGCCAGGCTGACGCCGGAGCCGACGCCGTGCGGGGCGATGTCGACGTGGAAGGCGGAGGCGAGGGCCGCGATCCGGGTGGCCTCGGTGATGCCGCCGCATCGGGCCACGTTGGGCATGAAGACGTCGATGGCTTGGTGCAGCAGTGAGTCGCGCAGGTCGAACCGGGTGAAGTGGGTCTCGCCGTTGACGATCGTCAGACCGGTACGGCGGCGCAGCTCGGCCAGGTTGCGCAGGTCGTCGACCTGGAGGGGCTCCTCGTACCAGTTGATGTCCAGGTCGCGCAGGACCCGGCCGACGCGGGTGGCCTCGTCGAGGTCGTAGGCGCAGTTGACGTCGGTGAGGATGTCGATGTCCGGGCCGACGGCCTCACGCACGGCAGTGAGGTGGGCGTGGTCGGTGCGTTCGCCGCGGCCGATCTTCACCTTGAGGGCGCGGAATCCCTTGCTGACGTAGTCCAGTGCTTGGCGGGCTGAGTCCTCGGGATCGCCGTGCAGGGCGACCGGGCTGGCGTAGCAGTCGATGCGTTCGCGGACCGGCCCGCCGAGCAGCCGGTGTACAGGCTGCCCGGCGACCTTGCCCCGCAGGTCCCACAGCGCGAGGTCGATGCCGGCCAGCGCCTCCAGGTAGAACCCGCGGTTGTGGCCGCCGGCCGCCTGTCCCTTGAAGAGCCGGTCCCAGACCGCCGTGGTGGCGAGCGCGTCCTGCCCCACCAGCAGCGGCGCCAGGACCGTGGCGACCACGGTGGCGGTGACCTGGGGAGAGGGCAGGCCGTAGCACTCGCCGATGCCGACGCTGCCGTCCTCGGCATGCACCTTGACGAGCGTCGCGTACTGGCCGTGGCGCGGCAGAACGCGGTGACTGGAGGCAGGGAAACGCAGCCAGTCGGGGACGTCGTCGGGCGAGTCGTACAGGTCGGCGAAGCTGGCGGACAGGGCCAGCGCCTCGACCTTGGTGATGAGAAGAGGGGTATTGCTCACGTCGTACTCCACTGGGTTGGTACGGGCCACGGTGCGGTACCGGCTCAGGCGGGGATGGCCCCGTATTCCTTGGGCGCGCTGTGCGCCGTCTCCTTGCCCGCGAACACGGCGATCAACGTCACGATGCAGCCGGCGATGACGTACAGCGCGACGGGGGTGATGGAGTGGCTGGACGCCTGCAGCGCCGTGCCGATGAAGGGGGCGGTGCCGCCGAAGAGCGCACCGCCGATCTCACGGCCGGCACTGACGCCGCTGAAACGGACGCGGGCGTCGAACTGCTCGGCGACCAGCGCGGCCTGGGGCCCGAAGACCATGTCCTTGCAGATCGGGATGGCCAGCACCATGGCCAGGTAGATCAGCGGGGTGCTCCTGGTCTCCAGCAGGGAGAAGAAGGGGAAGGCGTAGGCGACCGTGCACACCAGACCGATGGTGACCATCATGCGGCGGCCGATCTTGTCGGACATCCAGCCCCAGAACGGGATGGCGACGATCTCCAGGGCTGAGGCGAGGGCGATGGCCCACAGCATGGTCGACCTCGGCAGGTGCAGGGTGCCGGTGGCGTAGGCGAGGGCGAAGGCCTGGATCAGGTAGCCCCAGACGAACCCGGAGACAGTGATGCCCATGGTGCGCAGGATCGCGCCCGGCTGCTTCTTCAGGGCGACGAGGAGTGGAAAACGCTCCCTCTGACCATGGTCCTCCAGCTCGGCGAAGACCGGCGTCTCGTCGATGCCCTTGCGGACCCACAGGCCGAAGAGCACCAGCACCGCGCTGATCAGGAACGGCACGCGCCAGCCCCAGCTGTTGAACGAGCTGTCAGGCAGCAAGGAGACCAGACCGAAGACGGCGCTGGCGAGGACGAAGCCCGCGCCGGTGCCCATGGCGGGAACAGCGCCGTACAGGCCCCTCTTGCCCGGTGGGGCGTTCTCCACCGTCAGCAGCGTGGCGCCGGCGAACTCGCCGCCCACGGCGATGCCCTGGCAGACGCGCAGGACGATCAGCAGGACGGGAGCCCACACGCCGATCGACGCGTGGGTGGGCAGGACGCCGACCAGGGCGGTGGCAAGGCCCATGCCGACCATGGTGATCAGCAGGACGGTCTTGCGTCCTATGCGGTCGCCGAGGTGGCCGAAGAGGATGCCGCCGATCGGGCGGGCGGCGAAACCGACGGCGAACGTGGCGAAGGAGGCCAGCGTGCCGCCGGTGGAGGACGAACCGAAGA
The DNA here is from genome assembly GCF_042885475.1 of Streptomyces sp. NPDC058051. Classification (NCBI taxonomy): domain Bacteria; kingdom Bacillati; phylum Actinomycetota; class Actinomycetes; order Kitasatosporales; family Streptomycetaceae; genus Streptomyces; species Streptomyces sp. NPDC058051. The sequence goes on along the minus strand of NZ_JBHVRW010000016.1, from coordinate 78,531 downwards.
ACAACGGGCCGAACACCAGCGCCGAGGCCAGGCCGTAGAGGTTGAAGTCGTACCACTCCATGACCGTGCCGACGGTGCTCGCCACCATCGTGCGGCGGCCGGCCTTGGCGCGCCGCGGGTCCATCTCGTTGTCTTCGGTAACCACGACTGTGGTCATGAGGGTCTCCACCTTTGAACAGAGGACGGGCGAGAGGAAGGTATTCGATATACGAAATGAACGCCAGCCTTCCGGAGAAGAAAGTCTGACGATCCTCTCTGTAAGTTGCGCTGCTACACGGAGTGCTGAGTGGATTCCGGGCGGAACGGCCGCGCGGCCGGTGCCGACCACGGCGTGCGGCATGTCAGTACCGCTCCGGCCAGCGGGTCCGGACACTCCAAGCGGTGACGTGCCGTGCTCACGTACATGCGGCCGTGCCCGAAGGCCACGCTGCTGGGGTTGGGCGTCGGCAGGCGCAGGCGCGCCGACACGCTGCCGTCCGGAGCGTAGCGGCGCACTTCCGCGCCGCCCCAGAGCGCGACCCACAGATGGCCCGCACTGTCCACGATCATGCCGTCGGGACGCCCCTCGGCCGACTCGAACCGCGCGAACGTCTCGTGTGCGCCGAGGGCGCCGGTGTCCGGATCGACGGTGAACCTCCTGATGATCCGCTCGGCGCTGTCGGCCAGGTACATACAGCTGCCACAGACGCTGAAGGCGGGACCGTTGGGAACGGTGAGACCGCACAGCACGTGGTGGACACGGCGGTCCGGATCGACCCGGTACAGGCTGCCGACCGTGCCGGTGCCCGTGCGGGCCATGCTCGTGGCCCAGAAGCGCCCGGCCGGGTCGCAGGCGGCGTCGTTCATCCGCATGGGGACCGCGGCGCTCTCCTCCGGCCGGGCCAGCCACTGAAGAATCCGTCCGCGCAGGGCGAGGGCGATGCCCGGACCCGCGGCCACGATCCAGTCGCCGGGGGAGCCCGCGAGGGGTGCCGCCGCCCCCAGCGGCATGTCGAGGCGAAGCAGCCGCTCGGCGGCTTTGCCGGCCCGGTCGGGACAGCGGTACAGCGCACCGCGCAGGAGGTCGACGAAGAACATGGTGTCGTCGTACAGGCGCAGCCCCTCCGCCAGTTGGTAGCGCCCCGGGGTCCACGCCTGCCATTCGGCGTCGGTGTCGAGGGGTGGCCGGCCCCGGTCCGGTGGTGGCTGCGCCTGCATGCCGTGACCCAGGGGGGTGCGGGCGGTGTGGGATCTGCCGTCGCGTTCCGTGCTCATCCGCGGTCACCTTCCATTTCCATGAAAGTCACCTGATGGTGCCGCCTGGCGCGACGGACAACAGGTCCAGCTCCTCACGTGTCGGCGAGCCTTCCCAGTCACCGCGGGAGGCGACCGCGAAGGCACCGGTCGCGACGGCTCGTGCCAGCCGGGCCTGCACCGGCTCGCCGTCGAGAAGGCCGGACAGGTAACCCGCGACGAACGCGTCGCCCGCTCCGACCGTGTCGCGGACCCGGACCGGCAGGGCCGGAAGGGACGTCGAGCCGCCGGCGTGGAACACCTCGGCGCCGTCGGCCCCGCGCTTGATCACCACTTCGTTCACGCCCCTCTCGAAAAGGGACTCCACGCGGGCGCGTTCCGTCGTCGCCCGCTCGTCCGCCACCAGGGACAGCTCGTCGTCGGAGGCGATGAGGATGTCGGTGTACCGGGCCAGCGGACGCAACGCCGATGCGGCCTCGCCGGGCGGCCACAGTCGGCTGCGGTAGTTCACGTCCACGCAGACGAGAGCCCCGCGACCCGCCGCGCGCTGTACGGCTTCTGTGACGGCCCCCCTGGGACCGGGGCCAAGGGCCGCCGTGACGCCGGAGACGTGCACGAGTCGGGCGCCGTCATTGAGCGCTTCGCGCAGATGGACGGCGGACAGAGTGCTGCCGGCGGAACCCGTGCGGTAGTAGGTCACCCGGACCAGGTCGGCGATGCGGGGCTCGAACACCACCAGGCCCGTGGGGCCGGCGTCGGTGGTGCCGGCAAAGGAGACATCGACGTTCTCCGCGCGCAGGGTCCGCAGCACCAGGCGCCCGAACTCGTCGTTGCCGGTCAGCCCGGCCCATCGGGCCGAGTGGCCGAGCCGGGCCAGGCCGATGGCCACGTTCGACTCCGCGCCCGCCACGGACAGGTTCAGGCTGCCACCCAGCTGCAGCGGCTGACCTGCCCGGAGGGCGGCCATGGTCTCTCCGAAAGTCAGCACGTCAATCATCGGGACGTCACCTCTCGAAAGCGCGCCGCACGTTCGGCGAGCGCGTCGAGCGACCCGCCGCGAGCCGCGTCACCGACGAGCGGACCGCCGACCCCGACGGCCAGGGCGCCGGCGGCCAGGTAGTCCCGGGCGGCCTCCGCGTCCACGCCGCCCACGGGTACGAACGGGATGTCGGGGAAGGGATCGCGCAGGGCCTTGAAGTACAGCGGTCCGCCGACGGAGGCGGGGAACAGCTTGACGGCACTCGCGCCCTCGCCCACCGCCGCGGCGACCTCCGTAGGGGTGAAGGCACCGGCGAACACGGGCAGATCCAGGGCCCGGCACTCCGCGACGGCAGCGGTGACACCCGGTGTGACCCCGAAGCAGGCGCCGGCCTGCGCAGCCGAACGGGCTTGCCGCGCCGTCAAGAGGGTTCCGGCGCCCAGCAGGGCGTCCGGGCCGAGCGCGGCTCGTGCCTTCTCGATGACGGTGAGCGCGTCGGTGCTGGTCAGGGACACCTCGACGAGGTCAACCCCGGAACGGAACAGGGTGAGCACCGTGTCGAGCGCGGCTTGCGTGTCGGTTCCGCGCACGATGGCCAGCAGTCTTTGCCTGCCGAGTTTGCTGAGGAGCTGCGGGGTCGGCATGGGCGCCTCCTGGTGCCGTTGCTGTTATTTAGTAGATCGTATACCTTTCTTTCGATCCTTCAACCCCGGCCCCGGGACCGACCCCGAGGCGTCACTGCCGCAGAACAGGTGGTCGTTTCCGAATGAGCAGAACAGCGTTGATCACTGGTGCCGCGGGCGGCATCGGCCGCGCGGTCGCGAGCCGCTTCGTCGCAGACGGCTTCCGCGTGGTGGGTGCCGACCTCCATGACCCGAAACTGAACGGTGTCTTCCCCTGCCGTGCCGACGTGACGTGCGCGCAGGATGTGCGAGAACTCGTCCGCGGTGTGATCACCGACCACGGCGGCATCGACGTCCTGGTCACCTGTGCGGGACTGACCGAGGGGACGGCCCTCCATCACACCAGCGAGGAGGAATGGCACAGAGTCCTCAAAGCCAACCTCACGTCCGTTTTCCTGTGTGTGCGAGAGGTGCTGCCATCGATGATCTCGGCCGGCGGCGGCCGCGTCGTCATGATCGGTTCGGTGCTGCACCGCACGGCGGCTCCCGGGCTTCCGGCCTACGCGGCCGCCAAGGCGGCACTGGCCGCCCTCGGCCGGCAGCTCACCGTCGACTACGGGCGCCACGGCATTTCTTTCGTGACCGTCTCGCCGGGCTGGGTACGCACCCCGGCCACGGAGTCGCGCCTGGGCTCGGGCGACGACGAGGCGAGATTGCGCGAGTCCAACCCCATGCGCCTGCTCGGCACCCCGGAGCAGGTCGCCGCCGCGGTCGCCTACGCCGCGTCCGAAGAGGCGGCACTGCTCGCCGGCTCGGAGCTGGTGCTCGATGCGGGCGCCTCATCCGTCAGCGCTGCCAGTCTGCTGCGTGACGAGCACCGGGAGCACATGGGGCTGCCGCCTCTTCACCAGGGCTGAGGAATCCGGCTTCGAACCCGGCAGGAGGGAACTCGCCCCGTGCCGGTCCTCAGGTGTGATCGGCCACCTCGTGGCCGGCCTGCGAAATGGTGTGTGCCTGGGCGGCGGTGGCCGCTGCCGCGGGATCTTCGCGGCGCAGGGCGTCCATGATGGCGTCGTGCTCCTCGATGATGACGGACCAGTTCTGGGTGTCCTGCGGAGCCGCAATGCGGTAGCGGCGAATGGTCAGCAGCAGTTGCTCGGTCAACTCCGCCAGGATGCGGTAGCCACTGGCCTCGGCCAGGACCCCGTGGAACTCGGAGTTGAGCCGCTGCAGCTCGTCGGTGTCCCCGGTGCGCAGGGCGGCCCGCATCTCGTCCTGCACGCCCTGCAGATCGGACAGGAGCCGGTCGTCGCTCCTCTCGGCGGCCAGCCTGGCGACCAGCCCGTCGATCGCCTCGCGAGCCAGGAACACCCCGCGCATCTCGGTCTTGTCGACATGGGCCACGACCACACCGGAGTGGACGCGTGAGGTGACCAGCCCCTCGGACTCCAGCCGCTTGATGGCTTCGCGGATCGGGATCTTGCTCACCCCCAGGTTCCGGGCCACCTCGTCCATGTTGATGCGCTCGCCCGGGCGCACGTAGCCGGAGACAATGGCGTCGCGCAGGCTGTCGTACGCCAGGTCGGCTTTGCTCTTCACCTCGGGGAGCCGGGTGGCCCAGGTCTTCTCTGCCATTCGTCCATCGTATGCGATATTCGTTCCAGTTCGGAGGCGCTTTCCGGCCCTCCCGGACCCGCACTCCTGCCTCCGTCCGACGGTCTTCCAGGCGCGGTTGCACGCCACGATCCGCCCCTGCCGGAGGGCAGCCGGAGGAGCCGACGGGCCGGCTGCCCGGTCTTCTCGGGTGCATGGTGGCCGGCCTCCCGTCCGGGTGCCGGACCGACCGACGCCACATGCCGTGGCCGTGACCCCGAGCGAGAGGCCGCCCCGCGGAACGGGACGGCCTCTCGGACGGTGGCGTGGTTGGAGCGGGGCGTACTCACCGCTGCCGCTCACTCAGGTGGCGGAGCCGGCGGTCGGCAGGGCGACGATGAGGTCGAAGTACATGCCGACAGAGATCAGCAGGCCGAGGACGCCGAGCGCGATACCCGCTGCCGCGACGGCGCGCACCCAGCCGGGCTGCGGCTGCGCGGACGGTGCGCCGAAGGCCGGACGGACCAGGGCGAAGATGCCGACCAGCAGGGCGAGCAGCGCGAAGAGACCGTTGACCAGCGCGGTGGAGTGCCAGGCATCGCCGTAGATCTCGGAGATCTGCTGGGCCGCGGTGCCGCCGCCCGAGGTCTTGATCTGGCCGATCAGGGTCTCGCGCTCGGCGATGACCTTGCCGGTCCAGGATCCCGTGAGGGCGACGACACCGAGCCCTGCGGCGGCCACGGCCGCGGCGGCCGGTACCAGGCCGGACGGCCCGGTGTCGGAGTCCTCGTCGTCGAGGTCGGTCAGGTCGGAGTCCTCGCCGTCAAGGTCCGTGAGGTCGACATCCTGGACGTGGGAACCGGCGTCGCCGGGGGCCTCGGATCCGGGGTCCTGGCCGGGATCCGCAGCGGCACCCGCCTTGCTGCCGTCCGCCGCCGCGCGCTCTCCTTCGGCTCCGTCCGCCCCCTTGTCGAGGGTGCCGGCCGCGTCCTCGGTGGTGTTCTCGTCGGCCGTGGCCGCCTCGCCGTCGAGCACGGCGGGGCCGGTGGGGTTCTTGGAGGTTCCAGGGTTCATGTCCCGCACGCTAGGCGGCCCGGATGAGAACCCTCTTAACGTCCGCCCGGCCCCGGCGGGCGCCCGCCGGGGCCGGGCCTGATTGCGCAGGGGGTCAGCCGGCCGTGTCGAACGAGTCCTGGAGCCGCGGGATGTAATCGGCCAGCGCGGGGGCCCAGCAGCCGTAGTTGTGGCCGCCGTCACAGGTGGGCGCCAGCGCCGACCCGTCACCGTAGTCGACGAGGCGGCTGGGGAGTCCGAGCCGGTCCAGCCGGGCCTTGACGTTCCGGGCGGCGATCTGGGTGAAGTGGTCGATCAGGCCCTGGTCACCGGTGTAGAGCGTGACGTCGGCACCGGCGAGCTCGGCCAGGTTGGTCGTGGCGGCGGGGTCGACCGCCTTCCAGACCCGGTCCGCGTCCAGCACCGGGTAGGGGGAGCCGAAGATCGCGTCGCTGTCGACGGTGGGGCCGTAACCGGTGCACTGGCCGGTCCCGGACGGGGTGGAGGTGCTCACGGCGCACCAGGCGCCCGTGACGTTGAGTTCCGTGGCCAGGACCGCGCCGCGGACCTCCGCCATGCCGAAGTCGATGCCGCCGGACAGCGAGGCGACATGGCCGAAGAGGTCGGGGCGGGCCTCGCCGTAGTGCAGGGCGCCGAACCCGCCCATCGACAGTCCGACGACGGCCCGGTGGCCCTTGTCGGCGATGGTGCGCAGGTTCGCGTCGATGAAGGGGACGACCTGCTCCAGGTGGAAGGTCTCCCAGTTCGCCGCGCCCTCAGCGGTGTTCTGCATGACCCAGTCGGCGAACCAGCCCTTCAGGCCGGCGTCCGGCACGACGGTGATCATCGCGTCCGAGCGCAGCGCCGGGGCAGCCGCGGCGTCGTTCACGGTTCCGCCTCCGCCGTGCAGGAAGTACGTCACCGGCCAGCGCTTCCCGGGGTCGGCGCGGTAGCCGCTGGGCAGGAAGACGCGGATCTTGTGCTGCCCCGCCACCTGCCGGGTGGTCACGGTGATCGTGAAGTCGGTGTCCGAGCGCACTTCGGTGCCCCCGGCGACCTGGGTCAGGCCGAATCCGTCGGACAGCACCGGCGGGGCGGGGTCCTCGGCGTGCGCGAGCGGGGCCGCGAGTGTCGCGGTCACGGTCAGCACGGCGGCGGCGACAGCCGTCCGCGTCCGCCAGGCGGTCAGCAGCGTTCTCATCGGGTGTCCTCTCCGAGAGCGGGCGGCTCTCGCGGTGGGTGAAGAGCCTTGCCGGGTGGCCGGGCCGCGTATCGGCCCGGCCACCCGGAGCGCCCGTCCGGTCGCAGCTCTCGGAGCGCCCGTCCGGTCGCAGTCCTCAGAGCGCGCAGAACGCGTCCGTCATGGCCGTGCCCGTGTGGGCCTGTCCCTGAGTTCCGGCGAGCATATGGAACTCGTTGTTCGCGTGCAGTGCCTGCTCGGTGCCGTCCTCGCTGGTGATCCACTCGCTGAAGTAGCCGAGCACGGCGCCGTTGTGCCCCCAGGCCCACTTCCCGCAGGACAGCTTCACGTGTTCGATGCCCAGCCCGTAGCCGGCGTCGGCGGTCACCGGGACAGTGGTCTTGAGCTCGGTCATCTGCGCAGGCTCCAGGAGTTGTCCGGTGAGCAGCGCCCGGGAGAAGGTGGCCAGGTCGTCCATGGTCGACACCATGGCACCGGCGCTCCCGCTGACCTGCACGTTGGAGACCGTGGCGTCGTCGATGAGGATCGCCCGGAGTACGTAGCCGTGGAGGTAGTTGCCGTAGAGCACGGGATCGGCGGTGGGGAAGCTGGTGTCGCTCAGACCGAGCGGCTCGATGATGCGCTGCTGGACCTCCGCGGCCGGTTCCGAGCCGGTGACAGCCTTGATCACCATGCCGGCGAGCACGTAGTTGGTGTTGGAGTAGGCGAACTTCTCCCCCGGCGCGGAGGTCGGCGCCCGCAGGCCGAGGCCGACGTTGACCAGGGTCTGCGGCGGCAGGACCTCCCTGGGGTTGATGTTGAGGTAGTACGGCCCGTTGATCTGCACGGCGCTGAGGTAGTCGGGCAGGCCCGAGGTGTGGTTGAGCAGCTGACGGATCGTGATCTCCGAGCCGTCGTAGCCGTTGGCGGCGACCGCCCCCGGCAGCCATCGGGCGACGGTGTCGTCCAGCGAGAGCTTCCCCTCGCCCTCCAGCTGGAGCAGCACGGTGGAGATGAACGCCTTGGTGTTGCTGCCGATCCGGAACGTCGCCTTCGGGTCCGCGGGTACGTTCGTCGCGCGGTTGCCCACACCCGCGTGGACGTACTGGGTGGTGTCGCCCTTCCGGACCATGCCGATCACGCCCGGGTATCCGTCGGCGACCCCCTGCTGGGCGCCGGCCTGCAGGATGTCGGCGGGGGTCTGGGCATCGGTGGCCGGGGCGGCGGCCGAGGAGTCGGCAGCCGGGGCAGCGGCGGTCGCCGGGCCGACGCCGGTCATCAGCAGGCAGGCGGCGGTGGCCACCGGCAGCAGCCAGCGCCGGTGCCCGCGCGCCGGCGAGGGGCGCCCGGCCGCGCCACGGGCGTACGGGGTCAACGGAACGGTCGCACCGGCTGTTCCGAATTCGTCGAACATGCTCATTTTATTTCCTGTCCCTTTCGGTCGGTTGGTCATTCCGGCTACGTGATGGGATTCCGGCCGCGCCTCAGCGTCGACACGCGACCGCGATGATCAGCAACAGGACGATGATTCCCGCCGCTTGAAAACATCCGAGGCCGCCGTCCGGATTTTTCCGATTGGTTTCCACATGGCCGCCTGCGGGAATTTCGGGGTGTTGCTTGGTGTAGTGCTCCAACTGGCGCCGCGCACCCTCGGATTCCGCAAGCCACGGCGTCTTGAATCCGCATTCGCCGCACCAGAACCGGTAGGCCATGTCCACTCCTCATGAGTCGTTGCAGGAGAAAGCCATGAGAGGCGATCACGTCCGACGCCGGAGCCGGCCCGGCCCTGCGGTCCGCGGCGGCCGGCCGGTGGTTCCCCGCCGGCCGGCCGCGGACGCCTTCTGCTTCTCGAATGCCCGGCGGGGTGCGCCGCCCCGTGTCGGCGCACCTGCCGGACACCACCGATCGTGGCGTTCGCGCCATTGCCCGAACAGGACAGGCGACCGGTCATTTATGACCGGTCGTCACCGGTAGGGTCATCGGCGACCGCGCCCGGTGGTGGAGGGATGTCGAAGTGGCGGATCAGCTCGGCACGTTGTTGCGTCGGCTGCGGAATCGATCGGGACTGACGCAGGAGCAACTGGAGGCACGGTCCGGGGTGAGCGTGCGTACGATCCGCAGACTGGAGAACGGCAGAACCGGCGATCACCGGCTGGGGACGGTGAACCTGCTGGCGGACGCGCTGGAGGCCGGGCCCGAGGACCGTCAGCGGCTCGCGGCCACGCTCGCGAGGTCGACGGGCGAGCCGGATGCCGCGGCCGCCGAACCGTCCGACGGCCCCGCGGCACCGGATCACGAACCGGCGCACGAGCCCGTTCCCGGACCCGGACCCGAATCCACGCCCGTCGCAGTTCCCGCGCAGAACTCCGGCCCGAAACCCCGCCCTGCCTCCGTCCCGTCACCGGTTCATGGCGAACTCATCACCGCCGCGACAGAATTGGCGAGGGAAATCAGGCGCCGCTGGCAGCGCGAGGAGGAACACCGGCGCGTCCACGATCCCTTTCCGCTTCCCGTGCGCTGGAAGGACGCACCCGAATCCCTGACGGATCATTCGGAGAACATTCAGCGCCTGCCGCCGGGAGCGACGTCGGAACGAATGGATCTGAGCGGCGATCTGGGCAGTGTGGCCGAGGTCTACCGGCGCATCCTGTCCGGGCGGCTGGTGGTTCTCGGCCGGGCGGGCTCCGGAAAATCGATCCTGACGATCAGGTTCGCCCTGGACCGGCTGGAGGCCCGGGAGGCGCACGACCGGGTACCGGTGATCTTCAGTCTCGGGTCCTGGGATCCCACGGCCGTCGCGCTGCGGGACTGGCTGATCGACCGGCTGGTGCGCGACCACCCGCATCTCACCCGCAGAGCCCCGGGCGGGTCGACGCTGGCCTCCGCCCTGGTCGACGCAGATCTCTTACTGCCGGTCCTGGACGGGTTCGACGAGCTCGCGGAAGGTCTGCGGAGTACGGCCCTTGAGGTACTCAACTCCACCTCGCTCCCACTCGTCCTGACCAGCCGCCGCGGCGAGTTCGCCGAGGCCGTCCAGGAGGCGGGTGCCCCGCTGGTCTGGGCCGCCGGTCTCGAACTCACCGATCTCACCCTCGACGACCTCGCCGCCTATCTGCCCAGGACGGCCCGGCCGGTCCCCCGCGGCGACGGCGGCAGCGGGGCGGTGTGGAACCCCGTCCTGGACCGGCTGCGTGCTCAGGAGGACGGCGCGGGCACACCCCTGGCCAGGGTTCTGAGCACTCCGCTCATGATCATCCTGGCGCGGACGATGTACAGCGAGGCACCCGACAGGAATCCGGCCGAACTGCTGGACGCCGAGCGGTTCCCGGACGAGAACTCGCTCGAAGAGCATCTGCTGGCGGGTTTCGTCCCGACGGTCTACCGGCGCCGCGTCGCCGAGCGGAGCGCCGCCGGCCGCCGGGAGCGGCACCGCGATCCGGAGCGCGCCGAGCGCTGGCTCGGCTATCTCGCTCACCATCTGGCCCGGCTCGACCTCGACCAGCAGGACCTCGCGTGGTGGCGGATCGGTGATTCGCTGCGGCTGTCCACCCGCCTCCTGTCGGTGGTGGTGTCCTCGGCGCTCTGCGTCGCCCTCGCCGAGTGGTTCGTCAACCTGGTCAACCTGCCGTTCCCGGTCGGCGAGGCCCTCCTGCTGGGGGGTTCGATGGGGGCGACCGCGGGTCTCGCCTTCGGGTGCGTCCACGCGATCCTGGCCCGGTTCGGCACCACGGCCTTCGAACCGGCCCATGTGCGGCTGCGGCTGCCCGGCGCGGGCACCGGCGTCGGCCGCAGACCGGTCCGTACGTTCGTCGCCCGGTTCGCCACCGTTCTGCTGGGCGGATTCGTGATGGGGGTCGGATGCGCCTGTGCCCTCGCCCTCCAGCGCTGGCTGTTCTACGGAATTCCGCTCGCGAACGAGCAGGTGGTCAAGGGCACGCTCATCAACATGCTGGTCCTCGGGCTGATCTTCGGGGCGGGCGCCGGACTCGTCTTCGGAATCATGGCCGCGCTCGAAGCGCCGCTGGACGTCGCCTCCGCGGCCACCCCGGCCGGTCTGCTGGCCTCGAACCGCGCAACGGTGGTCCGGCAGGTTCTCGTACTGGTGCCGATGCTCACCCTGGCGATCGCGGTCGGCGGGCATCTGATCACCGGCCTGCTCGACGGCGTCCTCGGACCACTGGTCTGGAGCGCGGCGGACGGGCTGGTCATCGGCGCCATCGGCGGGCTCGGCGGCACGTGCTCGTACGCGCTCTCGTTCACCGCCTGGGGGCGGTGGCTGGTCCTGTCGCGGGTCTGGCTGCCGCTGACCGGCAAGCTGCCCTGGGACACGGTGGCCTTCCTGGACGACGCCTACCGCCGGGGCGTCCTGCGCCAGACCGGCGCGGTGTACCAGTTCCGCCACATCCGGCTCCAGCACCACCTGGCCCGGTCGTACCGCGAGCACCAGAGCACGTACACACCGGCCAGGTTCGGCCCCGGGGCGTAGCAGGCGTGGAGGGCCGGGAGGGCGCAGGGGCGCGGCGCCCCGGCCGGCGGTACGCCGCGCCCGCCCGGTCTCAGCCCTTCCGCGCCCGCCCGGTCTCAGTCCATCCGCGCTCGCCCGGTCTCAGTCCTTGCGCGCCCGCCCGGTCTCAGCCCTTCCGCGCCCGCCCGGTCTCAGCCCTTCCGCGCCCGCCACTCCCGGGCCAGTACGGACCAGATCTCCGAGTCGTGCCGCTCGCCGCGGTAGAGGTAGCTCTCGCGCAGCACCCCGTCGCGGGTCATGCCGAGCCGCTTGGCCACGGCGATGCTGCGGGTGTTCGCGGCGGACGCGTGCCACTCCACCCGGTGCATGCCGCGCTCGTGGACCGCCCAGTCGATCAGCTTCCCGGCCGCCCGCGTGACCAGGCCGCGCCCCTCCCCCGCCGGTTCCAGCCAGCAGCCGATCTCGCAGGTGCCCGACTCCGCGTCGAAGATCCGGAACAGGACACCGCCGACGAGCGTGTCGTCCAGCCAGATGCCGTAGAGCCGCCCCGTGTCGGCCGCCTGCTTCTCCGCGTACCGCCGGAGCAGGGCACGCGCCGAGTCCAGGTCGGTGGCGAAGGAGGCGAAGGGGATCCAGGGGTCGACGATCTCGCGGGCCCGGTCCACGTGCGCGAGGAACTCCTCCGCCTGCCAGATCTCCAGCGGACGCAGTTCCGCGCCGTCGTCGCCCAGGGATGTCGCGAACATCATGCTCCTCCTCGAACCGCTTCCACCGCCCGTGCGGCGGACACGGCTTCCGCCGACGGTGCCGCCTGCGGGATTTTCGCACGCGGCGCACGGCATGCGGGAGGTTCGATGCTGATCCGCGGAAGACGCCGGTCCAGCCAGCGCGGCAGCCACCAGTTCGCGCCGCCCAGCAGGTGCATCAGCGCGGGGACCAGCAGCGTACGGAGGACGAACGCGTCGAGGGCGACCGCCGCGGCGAGCGCGATGCCGAACATGGCGATGACCCGGTCCCCGCTGAGGACGAACGCGAGGAAGACCGAGATCATGATCACGGCCGCGGAGTTGATCACACGGCCGGTCTCGGCGAGGCCGACCCGGACCGCCCGCCGGTTGTCGCCGGTCTCCAGCCACTCCTCGTACATCCGCCCGACCAGGAACACCTGGTAGTCCATGGAGAGTCCGAAGAGCACGGACACCATGATGACCGGCAGGAACGGTTCGACCGGTCCCGAGCTGCCCAGTCCCAGCAGCTCGCTCCCCCACCCCCACTGGAAGACCGCGACGACGACTCCGAACGAGGAGGCGACGGCGGCCACGTTCATCGCGGCGGCCTTCAGCGGAATGCCGATCGACCGGAAGGCCAGCAGCAGGAGCAGACAGCCGAGCGCTATGACGACGCCGACGAAGAGCGGGAGCTTGCCGATGATCACCTGGGCGAAGTCGTCGTAGCCGGCCGTCACTCCGCCCACGTGCGCCCGGAGCGAGGTGTTCTCCTCGGCCTGCGGGAGGACGTCCGCACGCAGCCGGTCCACGAGCGCGCTGGTCTCCCGCGACTGCGGCGACGAGGTCGGCAGGACGGTGACGAAGGCCGCGCTGCCCCTGTTGTTGTACGTGACCGGGCCGACCGAGGCCACGCCGTCGGTGGCTCGCAGCGTGGCCGGAAGGCCGTCCATCGCGAGCCGGTCGTCCGCGCCGTCGAGCTGCGCGGCGATCGTCAGCGGGCCGTTGACGCCGGGACCGAAGGCGTCGGCCAGCAGGTCGTACGCCTGCCGGGTGGTCGACGAGGAGGGGTTGTTGCCCTGGTCGGAGGTGCCCAGGTGCAGGGAGAACGTGGGCAGCGCGAGGACCAGCATCACCACCGCGGCGAACGCCCCGAGCAGCTTGGGCCGGCGCTCGACGAACGCGGACCAGCGGGCGGCGAAGCCGGTGGGCGGTTCCGGCCGCGGTCCGTGCTCGGCCAGCCTTGCGCGTTCGCGCCGGCTCAGCGCCCGCATGCCGATGAAGGACAGCAGGGCCGGCAGCAGGGTCACCGACGCGGCCACGGTCAGGACGACCGTGAGCGAGGCGGCGATCGCGACACCGTTGAGGAACCCGAGGCGCAGGATCAGCATGCCGAGCAGGGCGATACAGACGGTGGCCCCGGCGAAGACGACGGCCCGCCCGGTCGTCGCGACGGCGTTGCGCGCAGCCTCGTCGACCGTCATGCCTCGGCGCAGTCCCGTGCGGTGCCGGGTGACGATGAACAGCGCGTAGTCGATGCCGACGCCGAGCCCGATCAGCATGCCCAGCATGGGGGCGAAGTCGGCGACGGTCATCACATGGCCGAGCAGCACGATGCCCGCGTACGCCGTGCCGACGGAGACGAGGGCGGTGGCGATGGGCAGCATGCTGGCGGCGAGCGAGCCGAACGCGAGGAAGAGGACGACCGCCGCGACGAGGACCCCGATGGCCTCGCTGAAGTGGATGGACGACGCCTCGGTGAGGGCGACGGCCGAGCCGCCCAGCTCCACCTGGAGGTGATCGCCGGCGGCTGCCTTCGCGGTGTCGACGACCGCACGGGCCTGCTGCACCGGTATGTCCTCGGGCTGCCGGTCGAAGGTGATCGTGGCGTAGGCGGTGTGGCCGTCCTCGCTGATCTGCCCGGCGCCGGACTCCCCGTAGGGACTGGTGACGGCGCCCACGCCCGGCAGTTCGTCGATCGCGTGCAGGGTCCGGGTCATCGTCTGCCGGACATCGGCGGCCCGCACGGTGGAGTCGGTGGTGTGCCAGACGACGGTGTCCGTGTCACCGCCCAGGTCCGTGAACCCGCTCTGGAGGATCTCGGCGGCCCGGCCGGCCTCCGTGCCTGGCACGTCGTAGTCGTTGGAGTAGGCGGAACCCGCGAAACCCGCCGCGGTGGCCGCGCCGCCGAGAGCGAGGAGCCAGATGAGAACAGCGACGAGGCGGTGCCGGACGCACCAGCGGGCAATGGCAGCCAACGGACGTGCTCCCTGAGGGTTCGTGGCTCTTTACCGGGACAAGACATGAATTACCCGCAAAGAACACATGACCTGAGAACCGACACTCTGGCAGCCGCCGTTGATCCTTTGCCCCTTTCGTGGCCTTACTCACAACTGCTTGCGCACGCGCGACGGCGTGCTGAAGTCATCGCACCCGCCTCCACCGCGCGTTCCCCGCCCACCGCGTCTTCCGTACCCACCGCGTGCTGCGGACCCACCGCGTCTTCCGTACCCGCCGCGTGCTGCGGACCCACCGCGCCGTCGCCGCCCTCGGGCCTGGTGGGGCCTGTGCACCACCTCGGCATCCGGGCCCGCTCCGCTCCCTGGTCCGGCCACGGGCTCCGGACCGACGGGGTCCGCCGTCGGCTCACCCGGCCAGTCGCTCCTGCTCCGCCTCCAGTTCGTCCTCGTACAGGTCCTCGATCTCCTTGTGGCCAGGGTTTGCGGTTGACCGTTGACCACTTCCTCATCTGGTCGCCGATCGCCTGGAGGGGATGGGGGCAGGCGAGTGACGCCCATGGCTGCCTCAAGTTCTTCTCTCAGCTTCTGGTTCTCCAGAGTGATTCGCTGGATGTGGCAGGCGGCGAGGGTGAGGGTCTCGGTGAGCTCGCGGTTGTGACGCTTGAGCTTGGCGTTTCGGGCGACGAGCCTGTCGTAGCGGGTCGGTTCGCTTGGGGCTCCTGGCGTCGGCGGTGCTGATCGGAGGGCGGCGATCTCCTGTGCGATGTCGGGGAAGTAGCGGCAGAAGGTCGTGTTGCTCATGCCGAACTTGCTGGCCAGGGCCAGGACGCTCGGCTGGGTGCCGTTGGCGCCCGCTCGCTGGCGAAGTTCGTCCAGTGCTGCCCGGACCCGGGATTCGTGGGGTGCGTCAACGCGGCGGGCCGGCAGGCGAGGGGTTGGCGTTGGCCGTGATCGGGCAGCCCTTCGAAGCGGCCTCTGCGGGCTCGTTCGCAGAGTGCCTTGCTGTGGTCGTGGACGCAGGTGATGCAGGTGCCGGGACAGACAGCGGGGTCTTCCCGTTCCATGATCCGTTTCAGGCGCCGTTCGTCGGTGACGACGATGCCCTGGAAGCGGGTCCGGTGGCCGAAGCCTTCGAGGCGGCGGGCCGCTTCGGCGGCAGCCGGGCCGGTCAGGTCGGTGTGTTCGTGGGCGTCGACCATGGCGAGGTAGTGCTCGCCGCGGGCGAGGGCTTGTTCGCTCTCGACTTCCGCGCGGAATCCGGAGTCGCTGGTGCCGGCGTAGCCCTCGAAGATTTGGATGCCGTGGTGGCGGTCTTGCAGGGCTCCGGCGATCGAGCCGCCTGGTCGGCGAGCGATGAACCAGGCCAGGTTGTGAACGCGGTTCGTGACTGACCATTGACCACGTTGAGCCCTCCTTCTGATCTGGTCGGCAGTCAAAACCTGTTCAGCCGGTGCAGGCGGATTCGATACGGTCTCGCCTCATGGGCCTGGAGCATCCCCTCGTTCGCGACGTATTTCCTGAACTTGTCAGCGAGCTGGTTGCCCTTCTGGAGGAAGAGGGCGAGAGCGCGCTCGCCATCTGCGCGTGGGACCTGCGCTTGGTCGCTGGTTGCGGTTGCACCGACGCCTTCTGCCAGAGCTTCAAGACGGAGCCGCATCCCGACGGGCAGCCGTTCGGCCCGGGGCATCGGTGTGTGCCACTGTCACCCTCCAAGGGAATGATCATCCTGGATGTCGTGAACGGGAAGATCATGTATGTCGAAGTGCTCGACAGAGAGCCGCTGCAGGACATGCGCGTCGGCGGGAACGGGCCAGCCACTCAGGTCACGCCCGGCCCCGCAGAACCTGACTGACGCAACTGCTGGCCAGACGGCCTGGCGGCTAAGCTCGCGACATGTCGAGGCAGCACCAAGACGCAGGTTCCATGGATGAGCAGTTGTCGATCATCGACCGGTTGAGCGCGCTGTCGTTTCCAGACCAGGCAGTCAGGCCAGGAGAGAATGGCCTGTGGGGCGGGCCCGGATATCACCTGGCCATTCTTCGAGAGAGCCAGGATTTCTGGGACGACCGGAACGCTGAGTTGGTCGAGACAGCCGAGGCGGAGTTGGAGGGCAACCTCGCCGTCTTGACCCTTGCGCTGGCTGTCCGGTGGGGGGATCGGGCCTTGACCCCGACCTTGGCCTCTGCCTGGTCGATGAGCACCTGGTAGGCGGGATCATCCAGGGATCTTCGGCTGCATCCGATCTGCTGGGCGAGGACCTTGCGGTTGGGTGCTCCCCGCCAGCCCGGCAGCGGCCGACCGCTGCTGACGTACTCCTCCAGATGATCGGAGATCGCCTGGGGCAGGTTGCCGGTGGACCTGTGGAACTTCCGGACCGGAAGCCGCTGGTAGACCCCGGCGAACCGGGTCTTCCTCCACTGCTGGTCGGCGGCGATGATGTCGTGGAGGACGAAGACGTCGTCGCCGGGAAGCGCGACGCTGCGGGCGAGGGCGGTCACATCTGCTCCCAGGGTTCCTCGACCAGGTCCAGCAGGACGTCGGTCGGCTTGACCCGCTCTGCGTGCTCGCGTTCCGCGGGACTGAACTTCGCGAGGATGTCGTGGCGGACCGCGGCCCAGGCAGGCCCGTAGCGGCGCCACCACTCGTCCTCGCTCATCGTCAGGCGACGCTCGGCCAAGGCGTCCCTAACCGGTCAGTGACCGCCTGCTCACAAGCGAGCCCGCCCGGCCCCGTGTTTCTGTCGCGGACATCAGGGGCGCCGACGGAACCCGCTGGTCACGACTTGTACGACTGCCTGCGAAGATCCTTTCCCGCGCCGGTCCCCGCAATTTTTCCCGCGCCTTAAGGTCAAGAGCACACCTACAGTCCACGGGAAGAGTCCCTCGCCCTGTGATCCACGAGGTCTGCATCCGGGCAGACCAGCGTCCAGGGCAGAAAGGTCACGCCGGTGTCCCAGCCAGCTCCACCGCCCTGCGGCGCAGGGAGAGGCAGGCCGGAGCGACCGCCGAGATCACCGCGAGCACCGCGCAGGCACCCAGGGCCGCCGCGAGCGTCGCCCACGGGATCTCGATGGACGTCCACACCGAGAGCAGGCCCAGCGCGCTCCACATGCCCACCAGGTTGAGCCCGGCGACCAGCGCTCCCAGCAGTCCGCCGACCATGACCACCATCAGCGCCTCGGCGCCCACCAGCCGCAGCACCTGCCACCTGGTGGCGCCGGCCAGCCGCAGCACAGCCAGCTCGCGGACCCGGTCGGAGGTCGCCATGACCATCGTGTTGGCCAGCGAGATGCCGGTGTAGAGGAGAGCGATCCCGAGGATCAGGAGGAACCCCATCCGGGTCGTCCGGTTGGTCTCGGGATACGTCGCTCGCACCCAGGCGTCCCTGGTGAGGACCTGCCCGCCCGACGTCCGCACCGCCTGACGCAGACCGGCGGCCACGATGCCTGCGTCGGCCCCGTCCGCGCGGCGTACGTCGACCCGGTCGACGAACGCCGCGGGGGCGTTGCGCGGTGTGACGTAGACGCCGTTGTTGCCGGTGCCGATGGTCATGACCGCGGCGATCTTCAGGGACCTCCTCGCGCCGTCACCGAGCCACACGTCCACCCGCTCGCCCACGGTGTGCTTCTCCCACTCCTCGTTGACGATGATCGAGTCGTCGTCCAGATCGCCCACCTTCCCCGCGGCGAGCGGGAGACGGGCCGTTGCGGCGAGCGGTTCCGGCTCGACGGCCCTGGCATCGGACCTGATGAGCGCCACGCCGTCCTCCAGGACGTACACGGCGCTCGACGAACTCGCCGAGACCTCGGCACCGGACACGGCCCGAAGCCGCTGTAGCGTCGCCTCGTCGAAGCCGGCGTTGCCCGCCGGAGTGACCACGAAGTCGGCGGCCGTCTGATCGCGCACCTCGGTGGCCTTCGCCTCGTTGAGGGTGGCAGTGGCGCCGAGCAGCGAGCCCGCCAGCGCGACCGTGACCAGCACGGGCGCCGCGACGGCGGCGGTACGGCGCACCCCGGTGGCGGCGTTCTCCCGCACCAGCATCCCGCCGGCGCCCGGCAGTTGGGCCGGCAGCCAGGCGATCAGCCGGGCCAGTGGCCGCACCAGCACCGGCGCGAGCAGCGCGACCGCGGTGATCAGCAGCATCGGCCGGCTCACATAGGTCTTGCGCTGCAGCAGGTCGCCCGGGTTCGTCACCAGGGCCAGGGTCAGTGTCACCGCGGCGGTGATCAGCAGGGCCGCGCCGAACAGCCAGCGGCCCCAGGTCATCGGCCGAGTGTCAACGGACGCCTCGCGCAGTGCCTCGGTGGGACCGGTGCGCCCGGCCCGCCAGGACGCGGCCAGCACGCCGCACAGGGCCACGAACAGGCCCGTCCAGAACGCCATGTGATAGGGCCAGGTGTCGTCGCCGATGGTGAACCAGCGGGGCGCAAGGCTCTCGTCGACCGCCCACTCGGCGAGCTTCGGAGCCCCGTAGGAACCGAGCACACAGCCGACGGCCGAGGCGAGCACACCGACCGCGAGCGCCTCGTACACGACCATGCGGCGAATCTGTCCCGGGGTCGCCCCGGCGGTGCGCAGCAGCCCGAACTCGCGGCGCCGCTGGGCCACCGCGAACGCGAAGGTCGAGGCCACCACGAACACCGACACGAATCCGGTGACGCCGCCGGCCGTGCCGAACATGGCGTTCATCGCGGTGAGGGCCTCGCTGTCCCGGTCGGGGTCGGCGTCGGCGTACCGGCGCGCGTTGCCGGTGAGGACCTGGACACCTTCGCTGCCGCGTACCGCCTCGCGCACGGCCGCCGCATCGGCGTCGACCACGAGCTGGAGGCTGCGCGGCGACAGTTCGGCGGCGCGGGTGTCGGTGTAGAACACGGCGTTCTCGAAGCCGAGCCCGGCCACGGTGCCGACGACGCGCACCGTCCCGCCGTCGGTCCGTACCCGGGTGCCCGGACGGGCCCAGTCACCGCTGACGACGACCTCGTCCGCGGCCTCGGGCGCGCGCCCCGCGTCGAGGTGGTACGGCGCGAAGGCCGCCGTGGACCAGGGGTGGCCCACCAGATCGGCGGGCCCGCCCTCGGCCCGCACGGCGAACGACCGGTCCTCGACGACGGTCCCGAGGTCCCGCAGCTTCGCGGCCGCGTCGTCGGGCACCGCACGCGGCTGCGCGAGCTTGTGGGTGCGGTCGCCGATCGAGGTGGGCACCTCAAGGGTGTCCTGACCCTTGACGACGACCGGCGCGGCGGCGAACCGCTCCGCCCCCCGGTCGGGAGCGTCCAGCGAGGACGCCAGGGCCAGCCCCATCACAGCGATCAGCGCCACGCCCAGGGAGAGGGCGACGAAACTGCCGACGAAGGTGACCCAGCGGGTACGCAGGGTGCGCAGCGTCGTGCTCAGCACGACGCCGCCTCAAGCTTGGTCATGCGCGCCGCGATGTCCTCGGCGGAGGCGCCGATCAACTCACCGTTGACCCG
Source organism: Streptomyces sp. NPDC058051 (assembly GCF_042885475.1). NCBI lineage: Bacteria > Bacillati > Actinomycetota > Actinomycetes > Kitasatosporales > Streptomycetaceae > Streptomyces > Streptomyces sp. NPDC058051. The sequence continues at coordinate 58,970 of NZ_JBHVRW010000016.1, read as the reverse complement.
GCCGTCGACGAGGAAGACGACGCGGTCGGCGTAGGAGGCCGCGACGGGATCGTGGCTGACCATGATGATCGTCTGGCCGTCCCGGTCGACCATGCCGCGCAGCAGGCTCAGCACCTCGCGGCCGGTCTGCGAGTCGAGCGCGCCGGTCGGCTCGTCACCGAACAGCACTTCGGGGCGGGTGATCAGGGCGCGGCCCAGGGCAACCCGCTGCTGCTGGCCGCCGGACAACTCCGTCGGGCGGTGCCGCGCACGGTCACCGAGTCCGACCTGTTCGAGCACCTCGCGCACCTGGGCCTTCTTCGGGCGGCGGCCGGCCAGCCGCAGCGGCAGGGCCACGTTCTGCTCGGCGGTCAGCGAGGGCAGCAGGTTGAACGCCTGGAACACAAAGCCGATGCGCTCGCGGCGCAGCAGGGTCAGCTCGGTCTCGCTCATCCCGGTCAGCTCGGTGTCGCCCACGGTGACCGAGCCCGACGTGGGCCGGTCCAGGCCCGCGGCGCACTGCAGCAGGGTCGACTTGCCGGACCCGGACGGGCCCATCACGGCGGTGAAGGTCCCCCTCGGGAAGGCGAGCGATACCTGGTCGAGGGCCGTGACGGACGTGCCGCCCGAGCCGTACCGCCGGGTTACGGAACGCAATCGGATCGCATCGTTGCTCATATGTTCCCCACCAGTACCTGCTCCTTGGCTCGTTGATGCCTCCACGAAACCGCGGAAGCCCCTCGTGACGCAGTACGGCCCGACCGAGACTTGGGGTAGTGCCAGGCCTACCCCCGATACGCGCCCTGGACCGATGGCACCGGACCGGTGGGCCGCTTACGGTCATGCACATGCACCCTCGGAATGTGTGGCAGGCCATGTCCCGGCCGGGCTTCCTGCTGTCGGCCTGGCCCTGGCGCTCCGCCGCGTATCTGCTCACCGGCGCGGTGACCGGCGCCGCCACCTTGGTGGGGATCGTGACGGTGGCAGCAGTCTGCGGTGCGCTCGCCATCGTCTTGGTGGGGCTGCCCATGCTCGTCGTGGTTGCCCTCAGCGGTATCCCGGTGGCCTGGGTGGAGCGGCGCAGGGTGCACTTGATCGACCGCAACCCGGTGTCCAGCCGGCACCAGGTGCCGACCGCGCCAGGACTGTGGGCCTGGCTGACCACCCGGCTGCGCGAGCAGGCGACCTGGCGGGAGCTCGGGTACGCGCTGCTGTTCGCCGGACTGCTGTGGCCTGTCGACGCCTTGGTGATCACGGTCGCCCTGCTCTTCCCACTGTCCATGGTCGCCACCCCGTTGCTGATGGCCACGGTTGGCGACGGCCACGAGGCGAAGGTGCTCAAGCAGTGGACGGTCACCACATGGCCGACCGCTTTCGGCGTCGCCGTACTGGGCCTGCTCCTGATGGGCCTGTGCGCTTACGTGCTCGGCGTCACGGCGGGCGCCCGCGCCGAGCTGGCACGGCTGCTGATCGCCTCCCGCGAGGGCGAACTCGGAGCCAAGGTGGTCGAACTGGCCCGCTCCCGCGTCCGGTTGGTGGATGCCTTTGAGGCCGAGCGGCGCCGTATCGAGCGCGATCTGCACGACGGCGCCCAGCAGCGCCTTGTGGCCCTGACGATGGCCCTCGGGCTGGCCCGCCTCGATGCCCCGCCCGGCCCGCTCGCCGACCAGCTCACCAAGGCCCACGAGGAGGCGGGCAAGGCGCTCGCGGAGCTGCGCGAGCTCATCCACGGCATCCATCCCAAGGTCCTCACGGACTACGGCCTTCAAGCCGCGGTCGCCGACGCCGCGGACCGCTGTGTGGTCCCCGTCGACGTCGACCTCGAACTGCCGGGCCGGCCAACCCAGGCGGTCGAGTCCGCGGCGTACTTCGTGGTCTGCGAGGCGCTGGCCAACGTCGCCAAACACAGCGGGGCCGACGGCGCGCAGGTGAGCGGCGGTCATCACGACGGACGCCTGTTCCTCGAGGTGCGCGACGACGGCTGCGGCGGCGCGGATCCCTCGGTGGGCAGCGGCCTCACCGGTCTCGCGGACCGGGTATCGGTCCTTGATGGCAGACTTGCCCTGACCAGTCCGCCGGGTGGACCGACTCTGTTGCGTGTGGAGTTTCCTTGCAAGTTGACCAAGGCGGCCAATCGCTCCGCGTAGTGCTGGCCGAAGACAGCGTGCTGCTGCGGGAAGGGCTCATCGGCCTGCTCAGCCGCTGCGGCCACGAGGTGGTGTCGGCCGTCGGGGACGCGCAGGCACTGGTCGCCGCGGTCGAGGAGCACGCCCCCGACATCGTGGTGACGGACGTACGCATGCCGCCCGGATTCCAGGACGAGGGCCTGCACGCGGCCGTGCGGCTGCGCGCGAAGCGCCCCACACTGCCGGTCCTGGTCCTCAGCCAGTACGTGCAGCGGACATACGCCGCCGAACTCCTGGACTCCGGCGACGGATCAGGCGTCGGCTATCTGCTCAAGGACCGGGTCGGCCAGGTTGAGGAGTTCGTAGAAGCGCTGCACAAGGTGGCGGACGGCGGGACGGTGGTCGACCCCGAGGTGGTGCGCCAGTTGCTGCGCCGCCGCCGCGATCCGCTGGAGCAGCTCACCCCGCGCGAACGCGAGGTGCTGGCACTGATCGCCGAAGGCAAGTCCAACGGCGCGATCGCCAAGGAGCTGGTGGTTTCCGAAGCGGCGATCGGCAAGCACATCGGCAACATCCTCACCAAGCTGGACCTGCCTCCGACGGACAAGACCCACCGCAGGGTCCTGGCCGTCCTCACTTACCTGCGGGCCTGACCCACCGAGCGCACTGGCCGCCATGCCTGGCTGACATCAGCCGCAAGGTACGGCGGCGACACAAGCCCGTTTTGATACTCGACACAGGTTGTCGCCAGGGCCGGCGTTCGGCGTGCGCTCCCACGTTGGCCGTGACTAGCACAAAGCCGATAGGGCGCGTCCTTCAACTTGTTTACGGCACGGGGGAACGAAGCGGTGCTTCGGGGCCCGCCCCGAAGCACCGCTTCTGCAGATGGTCACTGCCCGACTGTGCACAAGGGCCCGCGACGCCCTTCGTCACGATGTCCGCCAGATGGACGGGACAGGCCAGCAGCGCGCTCGCGGGGCCCTCGCCGGGGGCGGGGCAGGTGTCGGGGGCGTAGAGGTGTGCGATGCGGGCATCGAGGTCGTCGGTGTGACGGGACGCGTGGCCGTCCACGTGGGCACAGGTGCCGCCGGGCAGCGTGGTGGCAGCGGTACGCAGGACGCCGAGGATCTCCCGGGCGATCCCGTACGACAGGTCCAGGGAAGAGGCCGCGGTGCCCATCAGGAGGAGCAGGACGGTCCGGTCGAGCTCGGGCCCGTCGGGGCCCAGCTCCTCGTACCGCCGCGCGGCCCAGAGGGCCGCCTCCTCGGAGGCCGTCCCGTCCCGGTACGGGACGTGCCGCGCGGACAGCGGCGCTATGTCGAGCCGGCCGTCGGAGCGCAGTTGCACGGGTCCAGATGTGCCGTCTCCCGGGTACCGAAGAGGGTGTCCAACGCCTCACGCAGGTGGTCGCGGGCCTCGACGGCAAGCCCTCGGAGGAAGGTCGTACAGGTCCATGCCTCCAACGAGGCCCCGACTCCGGCCCTGTGATCGTCGCGCAGGACGGCCCGGCCACCCGGGCTCTGCAACTGGATGCCTTCGGCGGCCTGCCGATCGGTGCCGGATCCCACGTGCGGGTGCTCGGCACGCGCGTGCGCGCACGCCTCGTCCGGCAGCAGCGGCAGTACGGACTCCAGTCCCTCGATCATGTCGTCCAGCAGCGACCGTTGCCTGATCCTGCCCGAACCGGCGTACCAGCAGCTCGCATGGGCGACGACGACATATGCGGCGAGAGCGCCCCGGGAGGGGCTGCTCGGCGGCGCGGCGTGGATCTCCAGGTCCCAGAGCGGATCGCCTTCGGGATAGTCGTTCAGCACGTTGCCCAGTCTCCGGATGGAGCGCTGGTCGTACTCCGGGATGATCTCGGGGATGCCGTCAGCGCTGCCCGGCAGAATCACATCGGCGACTGTCCGCGCCCATCCGGCGGCGTTGCGGGGGCAGACCTCGGCCTCGTCCCACACCTCCGGCCCGTCCTGCGTATCCGGCGCGCTGAGCAGCGCGTCCACGTCCCCGTCCCACTCCTCCAGACTGTCGGTGTACGGATGGTCAGGGTGGCCGCACCCGCCGGCCCGGAGCACCCGCTCGTCCATGGCCTCCGCGGCGGCGACGAGCGCGTCCACCACGGCGCGTTCGACGGGGGTGCCGGGTCGTCCGAGGACGTACGGGGCCATGTTCACCAGACCGAAGGCGAGCAACACCGCCTGCTCGCCGCCCGGTTCGTCGGCCAGCAGCCGGGCGCACTCCAGAACGACGGGATCCGCCTCAGCGGGGTCGGCGCCCGGCGTGACGTCCGCCCATTTCTCGGTTGCTTCATTCATGATCGAGGAAACGCCGGTCGCGCCTCCTGCGGTTCCCGTCGGTGCCGCACTCTTTTTGCTCATCACGGCCCTGACGGGCCGACGGACGGACGGTCTGATGACCGGCCACTCGGCCACGCGGCAGGTCAGCCGCTCCACGGCCGTCCCGGCATGCCCCGTCAGCCGGTGCCGGAAGACAGCGTCCCCGGCGGACTCCGGTCCACGACGCCGGGCCGGGGACGTCACACCCCGATCACCCGCAGCGCCCCCCACAGCGCGACCGTCGACACCGCCAGCGTCGCCGGTACCGTCAGCAGTCCCAGCCGGGTGAAGTGGCCGAGATCCGGAGCGGCTCCGTGGGTGTGCAGGATGCGGCGCCAGAGCAGGGTGGCGAGCGAGCCGACGTACGTGAGGTTAGGGCCGAGGTTCACCCCGATCAGGGCGGCGAGCAACGGGCCGGGACCGGCCGCCGCGACGACCGGAAGCAGGGCGAGGATCGCGGGCAGGTTGTTGATCAGGTTGGCGAGCACGGCCGCCACCGCGGCCACCGCCAGCAGCGCGGGCAGTGACGTGCCGTCCGGCAGGAAGGTGCTGATGCCCGCGCCGAGGCCGTTGTCCACCACGGCCCCGACGACGACGCCCAGGGCCAGGACGAACAGGCAGAACAGCGGGTTGGCGGAACGGACGAGCCCCGTGACGGTGGTCTCGCGCCGCACCAGCGCGCGCACGGCCAGCACCGCGGCACCCGCCAGCGCCGCCCACAGAGGTTCCGCGCCGGCGAACGAGGTGACGACGAATCCGGCCAGGGTCAGGGCGAGGACGACGAGGGTGAACACGGGGACGCCCGGACGGTCCTCCTCCGGCTTCGGCGGATGGGCGCCCGCTGCCAGGTCGGCAGCGAAGACGCGGCGGAAGACGAGGTACTCCACGGCGATGGCGGCCAGCCACGGAAGGGTCATCAGCGCGGCGAAGCGGGTGAAGGAGAGGCCGCTCGCGGTGAACGCCAGGAGGTTGGTGAGGTTGGAGACGGGCAGCAGCAGGGACGCGGAGTTGGCCAGGTGCGCACAGGCGTAGACGTACGGGCGGGGGCGGGCGCCTACGCGGGACGCGGTGGCGAGGACGACCGGGGTGAGCAGCACCACGGTCGCGTCCAGGCTGAGCACCGCGGTGATCACGGCGGCGACGGCGAAGACGCCGCCCAGCAGGGGGACGGTCCGCCCGCCGCAGACCCGGGCGACCAGATCACCGGCCGCCGTGAACAGCCCCTCGTCCGCGCAGAGCTGGGCCAGGACCAGAATCGCCGCGAGGAAACCGACGACCGGAAGCAGGTCGCCCACCTGCTCGCGGGCCTGCGGCCACGACACCGCGCCGACCGCGGTCACCAGCACCGCCGCGGGCACGGCGAGGGTCGCCTCCGGCAGTCCCCGGGGGCGTACGACGGCGAAGGCCAGCACGCCGAGCAGAAGAGCGACGGCGACGATCTCGGCAGGGACGGTACTCAGCGGAATCGGACTCTCGGGATGGGTGAAGGGGCGGTGCACCCGGGGTGCACCGCCCCTTCGGGGACGTGCGGGAACCGCTCGCGCGGGGGCCGGATCAGCCCTCGACGCCGAGCTTCTCCAGGATCAGCTCGCGCACCCGGGCCGCGTCCGCCTGGCCGCGAGTGGCCTTCATGACCGCGCCGACGAGCGCACCGGCCGCCGCGACCTTGCCGCCGCGGATCTTGTCGGCGACGGCCGCGTTGGCGGCGATCGCCTCGTCCACGGCCGTGCCCAGCGCGCCCTCGTCGGAGACGACCTTCAGGCCGCGCCTCTCGACGACGGTGTCCGGGTCGCCCTCGCCCGCGAGGACGGCCTCGATGACCTGGCGCGCCAGCTTGTCGTTGAGGTCGCCCGAGGTGACGAGCTCGGCCACTCTGGCGACCTGCGCCGGGGTGATGGGCAGCTCGTCGAGGCCGCGGCCGGTCTCGTTGGCGTTACGGGCCAGCTCGCCCATCCACCACTTGCGGGCCTGGTCCGAGGGGGCACCCGCGTCGGTCGTGGCGACGATGAGGTCGACCGCGCCGGCGTTGAGGATGGACTGCATGTCGTGCTCGGAGACACCCCACTCCTCCTTGAGCCGGTTGCGACGCAGCCGCGGCATCTCGGGAAGCCCCTTGCGGAGCTCCTCGACCCACTCGCGGGCCGGGGCGACCGGCACCAGGTCGGGCTCGGGGAAGTAGCGGTAATCCTCGGCGTTGTCCTTGATGCGGCCGGCCGTGGTCGAGCCGTCCTCCTCGTGGAAGTGCCGGGTCTCCTGCACGATCGTGCCGCCCGAGCTCAGCACCGCGGCGTGGCGCTGGATCTCGAAACGGGCGGCGCGCTCGACGGAACGCAGCGAGTTCACGTTCTTCGTCTCGGACCGCGTACCGAACGTCTCGGTGCCGTTGGGGCGCAGCGACAGGTTGACGTCGCAGCGCATCTGGCCCATTTCCATCCGCGCTTCCGACACCCCGAGCGCCTTGATGAGCTCGCGGAGCTCGGCGACGTACGCCTTGGCGACCTCGGGGGCGCGTGCGCCGGCGCCCTCGATCGGCTTGGTGACGATCTCGATGAGCGGGATGCCGGCGCGGTTGTAGTCGAGCAGGGAGTGGGACGCGCCGTGGATACGGCCGGTGGCGCCGCCGACGTGGGTCGACTTGCCGGTGTCCTCCTCCATGTGGGCGCGCTCGATCTGGACCCGGAAGATCTCCCCGTCCTCCAGCTGGACGTCCAGATAGCCGTTGTAGGCGATCGGCTCGTCGTACTGCGAGGTCTGGAAGTTCTTCGGCATGTCCGGATAGAAGTAGTTCTTCCGGGCGAAGCGGCACCACTCGGCGATCTCGCAGTTCAGCGCGAGACCGATCTTGATGGCGGACTCGATGCCGATCTCGTTGACGACCGGCAGCGCACCGGGCAGGCCGAGGCAGACCGGGCAGGTCTGGGAGTTGGCGTCCTGCTTGAGTTCGGTCGAGCAGCCGCAGAACATCTTGGTCTTGGTGCCGAGCTCGACATGGACCTCCAGGCCCATGACGGGGTCGTAGGACGCGAGCGCGTCCTCGTACGACACCAGGTCGATGACAGTCACGGTGAAACTTCCCTCTCAGCCCAGCAGTACGTCGTCATCGCCGATGCGCTTGAGTTCGCGCAGCAGCAGGGCGACACCGGTGGCGATGGCGGCGGCGGAGACGACGGCGTCGATCAGTCGGAGCGTGTCGTGTTCGTAGCGGGCCTTCTTGGCCTGCTTGATGACACCGAGCGCCCCGAAGGCGGTGGAGCCGATGGACAGGTACGTACCGGTCTTGGACTTCTTGAAGCCCTTGGCCTTGGTCAGTGCACTCACAGCGACGGAGCCTCCTCCAGCAGTGGGTGTCCCCACTTTTCCACGAAGGCGGCCTCGACGGCGGCTCCGACCCTGTACAGCCGGTCGTCCTTCATGGCGGGGGCGATGATCTGCAGTCCGACCGGCAGGCCGTCCTCCGGGGCCAGGCCGCAGGGCAGCGACATGGCGGAGTTGCCGGCGAGGTTGGTCGGGATGGTGCACAGGTCCGCGAGGTACATCGCCATCGGGTCGTCGGCGCGCTCGCCGATCGGGAAGGCCGTGGTCGGCGTCGTCGGGGAGACGATGACGTCAACCTGCTCGAAGGCCTTCTCGAAGTCCTGGGTGATGAGGGTGCGGACCTTCTGCGCCGAGCCGTAGTACGCGTCGTAGTAGCCGGAGCTGAGCGCGTACGTACCGAGGATGACGCGGCGCTTGACCTCGTCGCCGAAGCCGGCCTCGCGGGTGAGCGCGGTGACGTCCTCGGCGGACCGCGTGCCGTCGTCGCCGACCCGCAGGCCGTACCGCATGGCGTCGAAGCGGGCCAGGTTGGAGGAACACTCGGACGGCGCGATCAGGTAGTACGCCGACAGGGCGAGGTCGAAGGACGGGCAGTCCAGCTCGACGATCGTGGCGCCGAGCGACTTCAGCAGCTCGACCGACTCGTTGAAGCGCTGGACGACACCGGCCTGGTAGCCCTCGCCGGCGAACTGCTTGACGACGCCGACGCGCATGCCGTCGACGCTGCCGTTGCGGGCGGCCTCGACGACCGGCGGGACCGGGGCGTCGATGGAGGTCGAGTCGAGCGGGTCGTGTCCGGCGATCACCTCGTGCAGCAGGGCCGCGTCCAGGACGGTGCGGGCGCAGGGGCCGCCCTGGTCCAGGGAGCTGGAGAACGCCACCATGCCGTAGCGGGAGACGCCGCCGTACGTGGGCTTGACGCCGACGGTGCCGGTCACGGCCGCGGGCTGGCGGATGGAACCGCCGGTGTCCGTGCCGATGGCGAGCGGGGCCTCGTACGACGCGAGCGCCGCGGAGGAGCCGCCTCCGGAGCCGCCCGGGATCCGGGTGAGGTCCCACGGGTTGCCGGTCGGGCCGTAGGCGCTGTTCTCGGTGGAGGACCCCATGGCGAACTCGTCCATGTTGGTCTTGCCGAGGATGACGACGTCGGCGGCCTTCAGCCTCTTGGTGAGGGTCGCGTCGTAGGGCGGGATCCAGCCTTCGAGGATCTTGGAGCCGACGGTGGTCGGCATGCCCTCGGTGGTGAAGATGTCCTTCAGCGCGAGCGGCACACCGGCCAGCGGGCCCAGCTTCTCGCCGGCCGCCTTCTTCGCGTCGACGGCGCGGGCCTGCGCGAGCGCGCCCTCGCGGTCGATGTGCAGGAAGGCGTGGACCTTCTCGTCGACCGCGTCGATCCGGGCCAGATGGGCCTCGGTGACCTCGACGGCCGTGAGTTCGCCCGACGCGATCTTCGCGGCGATCTCGGCGGCGGTGAGCTTGATGATGGTGCTGTGGTCCGTCATGGCTGTTAGTCCTCCCCCAGGATCTGCGGCACCTTGAAACGCTGCTGCTCCTGGGCCGGGGCGCCGGAGAGCGCCTGCTCGGGGGTGAGCGACGGACGGACCTCGTCCGCCCGCATGACATTGGTCAGCGGCAGCGGGTGAGAGGTCGGCGGTACGTCTTGGTCGGCGACCTCGGAGACGCGGGCGACCGCGCCGATGATGTCGTCGAGCTGTCCGGCGAAGTGGTCGAGCTCTTCGCCCTTCAGCTCCAGACGCGCCAGCCGGGCGAGGTGGGCGACCTCCTCGCGCGTGATGCCAGGCATGCAGCGATCCTCAGGGGTTGGTGTGTTGTTTTGGCCCAATCCTATGGTGTCGCCCACAGGCCCTCCCGCCACCCGGGCGAACACCCTGGTCGGCGGCCGGTCCCGACCCGCCCGGCGAACCCGGACGACCGGGGCGAGGGCAAGGCCGCGCACGGGCCGGCGCCGTTCCCTCCCAGGTCCTCGGGCAGGCCCCGCTCAGGTCGTTGCGGGCCGTGACCCGACCGCCCGCTCGGAGGGCTGCTGCTCCAGCTCGGGCGCCGCGGCGGCCCCCGGCCGCCGCCACCCGTGCTCGCCCCGCGCGCGCAGCCAGGCCGTCGTCTCCAGCGGCGGCATCGCGGCGGCGACCAGCCATCCCTGCACCGCGTCGCAGCGCAGATCGCGCAGCCGTTCCCAGGTCTCGTCGTCCTCGACCCCTTCCGCGACGACCAGCAGACCGAGCGAGTGGGCCAGGTCGATGGTGCAGCGGACGATCTCCGCGTCCTCGTTGTCGACGGCCAGCCGGGCCACGAACGAGCGGTCGATCTTCAGCTCGCTGACCGGCAGCCGGCGCAGGTGGACCAGCGAGGAGTACCCCGTGCCGAAGTCGTCGAGCGACATCTTCACGCCGTGCCCGGTGAGTCCGGCGAGGGTGTCGGCGGCGCGCTGCGGGTCCTCCAACAGCACGTGTTCCGTTATTTCCAGCTGCAGCGCCCCGGCCGGGACGCCGTGCCGGGCGAGCCGGGCCGCGACGCCGCCCGCGAACCCGGGGGTGTGGACGTCGCGCGGGGAGACGTTCACCGCGACGGGCACGAACAGCCCCTGCGCCCGCCACCGGGCGACCTGGGCGAGCGCCGTCTCCAGGACGTACTCCGTGAGGTGCGGCATCAGACCGGACGACTCGGCGATGGCGATGAACTCGTCCGGAGGAACCCGACCGCGCTCCGGATGCACCCAGCGCACCAGCGCTTCGAGCCCGGCCACCTGGCCATCGAAGCGGACCTTCGGCTGGTAGTGCAGCTCCACCTCGCCCGCGTCGAGCGCACGCCGCAGGTCGCCGAGGAGCCCCAGCCGGTCCGGGGTGTTGCTGTCCCGCTTCGACTCGTACACCTCGACGCCCGTGCGGTCGCGCTTGGCCTGGTACATCGCCACGTCCGCGCGCCTGAGCAGTCCTTCGGCGTCCAGTGCGTGGTCCGGGTAGACGGCGACTCCGGCGCTCGCCTCCAGCACCAGGGTCAGACCGTCCAGGTCCAGCGGGGACGACAGCTCGGCGACCAGGTGACGGGCGACCCGCTGGGCACTGGTGGTGGAGTCGGCGGTCGGCAGGAGCACGGCGAATTCGTCACCGCCGAGCCGCGCCGCCTCCGCTCCTCGCGGGAGCGCGAGCCTGAGGCGTTCCGCTATCTGCAGCAGCAACCGGTCTCCCGCCAGATGCCCCAGGGTGTCATTGACCGCCCGGAAACGGTCGAGGTCGATCAGTACGAGAGCGGACCGGGCACCGATGGACTCGGCTTCCTCCAGGGCCGTCCAGGTGCGCTCCAGGAGCCATTGCCGGTTGGGCAGTCCGGTCAGCGGGTCGCGCAGTTGCTCCTCGGCCCGGGCACGGGCGATCCGGAGAGTGGAGTCCAGGGCGATCAGCGGGACCGCGAACAGCGGCAGGAGTACGGGCATGGCCATCGCGACGACGCAGATCAGCGGGGCGATGCCGAGGAGGGCGACCGCGACGAGGCCCTGGCGCAGCAGGGCGGTGCGGGCGACGGTCGGCAGCCCGCCGCCCTGGGGTGCCCGCGCGTACCACAGCAGGACCCGGGTCACCAGGAGATAGGTGGAGGCGGCCAGGAGGACTTCCGGGACGGCGGCGATGCCCCAGTCGAGTGGATGCCAGGGCGATTCGACCGTCTGCACGTCCCCGAACGCGGCGAGCACCAGGGCTGCCGCGCCGATCCCCAGGATGTCCACCGAGCCGTGCAGCAGCCCCTGCCACCAGCGGTGCCTGCGGGCCACACCGACGAGAACGACGACCACCAGGCTGACCAGACCGGCCGGCACCCAGCCGTAGAGAAGCAGCACGGCAAGGGTGAGTGCGGCTCCGGAACCGGTGCCGCCCCACCAGCGGTCGCGTCCGAGCGCGACCAGATGGCCGACGATGACTCCAGTGAGAACGGCGAGGGACCAGCCGACCCGGCCGTCGGGGAAGAGTGCCCGGCCTTCGCTCAGGGTCCGGTAGAAACCGGTCGCGAGCTGGACAACGGCGATCACCACGACAACGGCACCCACTTTGGGCGTGAGGCCGACGAAACCCTGCAGCCGCGACACCGATGCGGCGCTCTCGGTCGGTTTCATTCCGTCCCTCTCACAGCCGGCGGTGCCGATGGCGCCCGATGGTTCGGCTCCATGCCACCACGACCCGATTTCCCACCCCGTGGCCGGGCACGGCAGGTGCACCTCTCAACAGTAGGCCGCAGAGGCCCTCTACGGGCAGCGCTCTACAGCTCTTGCCCGAATGCGAACCGATCGTCCGTCACCATCTGCTATGCGCCGATCGGGTGAACCGGCTGCCCGACGGCACCTCTTGCCCCCACCCATCCACGTACACCCGTTCTGTGTACATGTGTTCGCCATGCAGCCCGGCCAACCGGACCGCTCCCCCGGTTTCCTGCTTCCTCCGGCGGGGATTTGTCGGATCCGCCCTATTCCGCCGGTTCTGCGGCGGGTACGGCTGCCTCGCGCGCGGCGTCGGGCCCCTGGCCGAGCAGTACGGCGAAGCCGTTCTCGTCCAGCACGGGCACCTTCAGCTGCACCGCCTTGTCGTACTTCGAGCCCGGGTTGTCGCCGACGACCACGAAGGAGGTCTTCTTCGACACGGAGCCCGTGACCTTCGCCCCGCGGCTCTGGAGCGCCTCTTTCGCGCCATCCCTGGTGTGCCCGGCCAGCGTGCCGGTGACGACGACGGTGAGTCCTTCGAGCGGGCGCGGCCCCGCTTCCTCCCCCGCGCCCTCGTCCGCCATCCGGACCCCGGCCTCCCGCCACTTGCGCAGGATCTCCCGGTGCCAGTCCTCGGCGAACCACTGCTTCACCGAAGCGGCGATGATGGGGCCGACCCCCTCGGTGTCGGCGAGTTCCTGTTCGGTCGCCTCGTCGATCCGGTCGATGGAGCGGAACTGACGGGCCAGCGCCTCGGCCGCGACCGGGCCGACGTGGCGGATGGAGAGTCCGGTGAGGATCCGGGCCAGCGGGGCGTCCTTGGCCGCGGCGACGGCGTCGAGCATGGCGAGGGCGTTCTTCTTCGGCTCGCCCTGCTGGTTGGCGAAGACCCAGGCGGTCTTCTCCTCGCCGGTCTTCGGGTCGCGCTTGGGCAGTCCGCTGTCCTGGTCCAGGACATAGGCGCGGATCGGCAGCAGCTGCTCGACCGTCAGCCCGAAGAGATCGCCCTCGTCGCGCAGCGGCGGCTCGGCGGGCTCCAGCGGCTTCGTCAGGGCCGCGGCCGCGACGTAGCCGAAGTGGTCGATGTCGAGGCACTTGCGGCCCGCGAGATAGGCGAGGCGCTCCCGCAACTGGGCGGGGCAGGAGCGTGCGTTGGGGCAGCGGACATCGACGTCCGCCTCCTTCATGGGCTTCAGCTCCGTACCGCACTCCGGGCAGTGCGTCGGCATCACGAACGCCCGCTCGGTGCCGTCGCGCAGATCGACGACCGGGCCGAGGATCTCGGGGATCACGTCGCCCGCCTTGCGGAGCACCACGGTGTCCCCGATGAGGACGCCCTTCGCCTTCACCACGTTCTGGTTGTGGAGGGTGGCGAACTCGACCTCGGAGCCCGCCACCTCGACCGGCTCGACCTGCGCGTACGGGGTGACCCGGCCGGTGCGTCCGACGCCGACCCGGATGTTCACCAGCTTGGTGTTGACCTCTTCCGGCGGGTACTTCCAGGCGATCGCCCAGCGCGGGGCGCGCGAGGTGGAACCGAGCCGGCCCTGGAGCGGGACCTCGTCGAGCTTGACGACGACGCCGTCGATCTCGTGCTCCACGGAGTGCCGGTTCTCGCCGAAGTACGCGATGAACTCCCGTACGGCGCCGAGGGAGTCCACCACCTTGTTGTGCCGGGCGGTGGGCAGACCCCACGCGTGCAGGAGTTCGTAGGCGTGCGAGAGGCAGTCGATGTCGAAGCCCTCACGGGCGCCGATGCCGTGCACCACCATGTGCAGCGGGCGGGTGGCGGTGACCTTCGGGTCCTTCTGGCGCAGTGAACCCGCCGCCGCGTTGCGCGGGTTGGCGAAGGGTTTGTCATCGGCCTCGACGAGCCGGGCGTTGAGCTCCTCGAAGGCGTCCATCGGGAAGAAGACCTCGCCGCGGATCTCGACCAGCGCCGGAACCCGGTCGCCCTTCAGCCGGTGCGGGATCTCGGCGATCGTACGGATATTGGGAGTGATGTCCTCGCCGGTGCGGCCGTCGCCACGGGTCGCGGCCCTGGTCAGCCGCCCGTGCTCGTAGGTGAGGTTGACGGCCAGTCCGTCGACCTTGAGCTCGCACAGGAAGTGGTGGCCGGCGGAGCCGACGTCCTTGGCGATCCGCTCGCCCCAGGCCGCCAACTCCGCGTCGTCGAAGGCGTTGTCCAGCGAGAGCATCCGCTCGCGGTGCTCGACGGAGGTGAAGGCCGTCTGGTACGGCCCGGCGACCTTCTGCGTCGGCGAGTCCGGGGTGCGCAGCTGCGGATACGTCTCCTCCAGGGCCTCCAGCGCGCGCATCAGCCGGTCGAACTCGGCGTCGCTCACGACCGGCTGGTCGTTCACGTAGTACCGGAAGCGGTGTTCCTCGATCTGCTCGGCAAGGAGCGCGTGCTCCTCCCGAGCCTGTGCGGGCACTGCCGTCTGCTGTTCGCCGGCCATCGTCTCGTCCTCCCGTTACCCCATGGCCCCGTTACTCAGGGTTGTCTGCGAGCGATCTCGCGGCCCGGGCGCAGTGGGCGAGCGCGGCGCGCGCGTACGCGGGCGAGGCACCCGCGAGCCCGCACGACGGGGTGATCACCACGGAATCCGTCAGAATCCCCGGATTCAGCCCCAGCCTGCGCCAAAGCGTCCTGACACCCATGACGCTACCGCCCGGGTCCGACAATCCGCCCGAGGCCGGGTCGGTGCCCGGCACCACCCCGAGGAAGAGCCGGGTGCCGCCCTCGACCGCTTCCCCGATCGCGTCCTCCTCACGCTCGGTGAGCAACGAGAAATCGAACGAGATGCCGTCGGTCCCGGCCCGGCGCAGCAGGGCGAACGGCACGTCGGGGGCGCAGGTGTGCACGACCGTCGCCCCGTCACCGGCCGCCGCCAGGACGTCGCGCAGGGCGCCCTCCACGACCTGACGGTCCACGGCCCGGTAGGTGCGGTAGCCGCTCGCCGTCCTGATCTGCCCGCGCAGGACGCTCGTCAGTGACGGCTCGTCGAGCTGGAGGATCACCTCGGCGCCGGGGATCCTGCGCCGTACCTCCGCGAGATGGGTACGCAGCCCTTCCGTCAGGGAGCCCGCGAGGTCGCGGCAGGCTCCGGGGTCGCCGAGCGCGGACTCGCCGCCCCGCCGTTCCAGCGAGGCGGCCAGCGTCCAGGGACCGACGGCCTGGACCTTGAGCGGTCCCTCGTACCCCTGGGTGAACTCCTCCAGCGCGTCGAGGTCCTCACCGAGCCAGGACCGGGCCCGGCGGGTGTCGCGCCCGGGCCGGTCGCTGATCCGCCAGCCGCTGGGCTCGACGTGGCCGTACAGGTCGACGAGCAGCCCGATGGTCCGCCCGATCATGTCGGCGCCGGGCCCTCGGGCCGGCAGTTCGGCCAGATACGGCAGGCCCTCACCGTCCCCGAAGGAGCCGGTGACGGTCTTCGCCGCCTCCCGTGCGTCTCCCCCGGGCATGGAACCGATTCCGGTGGCCGGGCACCGGCTGAACTTGCTCTTCTCGCTCACACGGGAAGCCTAAGGCCGTGCCCGGCCCGTCCGGTCGGCGGCCGTCGAGGGCGGCCGGGCGGCACGGTGGTGGCGGTACCCGGTCCGTCCGGTCGGAGCCGCCCTGACCGTCCGGTCGGAGCCGCCCTGGGCCGGACGGGACGGCGGCGGTCAGCGTCCGGGGCGGACCGTGAGGTCGTTGACCTCGGCGTCGCGCGGCAGGTCGAGGGCCATCAGGATCGTTTCGGCCACCGACTCCGGATCGATCCAGCGCGAGGGGTCGTACTCCTTGCCCTCCTGCTGGTGGACCTTGGCCTGCATGGGGCTGGCGGTGCGGCCCGGGTAGACGGAGGTCACCCGGACGCCGTTCGCGTGCTCCTCCTGGCGCAGGGAGTCGGCAAGCGCCTTCAGGCCGTGCTTGCTCGCGGCGTACGCGCTCCAGTCGGCATGGGCCGCGAGGCCGGCGCCCGAGTTCACGAAGACCACCTGGCCCTGGGCGACCCGCAGCTGCGGCAGGAAGAGCCGGGTCAGCTCGGCGGGCGCGACGAGGTTGGTGTTGAGCTGGAAATGCCATGCCTTGGGCGTGAGGTCACCGACCCGGCCGAGTTCGACGACGCCCGCCACGTGCAGGAGCGAGTCGATCCGCTCCGGCACCGGCTGCTGGGCGAACGCCCAGGAGAGCCGGTCCGGGTTGGAGAGGTCACCGACGAGCGTCCGGGCACCGGGGTGCAGCGCGGCCAGCTCCTTCGCGCGGCCGGCGTCACGGGCCAGCAGCACGGTCTCGTCACCGCGCTCCAGCAGACGACGGGTGACAGCTGCGCCGATACCGGAGCCGGCGCCGGTGATGACATGAGTGGACATCCCGCCATGATCGCACCCGGCGCCGCGTCACCGGAGGCCGGACCACTCCTCCAGGTGGGCGAGGGCGCCCACGCCGTCCTTCGCGAAGAACACCAGGTCGCTCAGCGGGAGGGGCAGGAAGCCCTCGTCCTCCATGCGCTGGAACTGCTGGCGCAGCCCGTCGTAGAACCCCGCCGTGTTGAGCAGGACCACCGGCTTGTCGTGCTTGCCGTGCTTCTTCAGCTCCAGGATCTCGGTCGCCTCGTCGAGCGTCCCGGTGCCTCCCACCATGATCACGATCGCGTCGGCCTTCTCCAGGAGGAGCGCCTTCCGCTCGGCGAGGTCGCGTGCGATCACCATCTCGTCCGCGTCGGTGCGCGCCTTCGCGGCCAGGAAGTCGACCGAGACCCCGACCAGCCGTCCGCCCGCTTCCTGCACCCCGTCGGCGACGACCTTCATCAAGCCGCTCTCCGACCCACCCCAGACCAGGGTGTGTCCGCCCCGGCCGAGCAGTTCGGCGAACTCGCGGGCGGGCTGGGTGTAGCGGTCGTCGAGATCGGCAGCGGAGAGGAAAACGCAGATATTCATTCTGCAACCGTACGGGCCACCACCCACATTCCGGACTCCCAGGTCGAGAACCAGCCACGCCATGCCGAAAAGGGGAAGAAATCGGCACGTGCCGGGGCTTAATGAGACATGACTTCCACACAAGGCCACGTCATCACCGTCGAACCCGGTACCGAGCACGTACGTGTGGTGCACAGCGGGCAGGTGCTGGCCGAGAGCCGGCGCCCGGTCGTCCTGCGCGAGACGGGCTGTCCGGACCGCTACTACCTGCCGCCCGAGGACGTCCGTACGGATCTGCTGACGGCCTCGGACACCCGCACCCACTGCCCGTTCAAGGGCGACGCCTCCTACTGGTCACTGCCGGACGCCGCAGATCTCGTCTGGGCGTACCCCGAGCCCAAGCCCGAAGTAGCCGCGATCAAGGACCACTTCTGCTTCTACGACACCGAGAAGGTCTCCGACTGATCGTCAATCACCGTGACGGCCTGGGGATTTAAAGACATCTCACATATCTCCCGGTCGCGGCGATGACTTTTCGGCGCCGTCGCAGTCCACCTTCACATGGACAAGACTCTCTCCCGCGACGGCGCCTCGATCGCGTACCGGCGCCGGGGCGACGGACCGCCGGTGATCCTGGTCGGCGGGGCACTGAGCACGGCGGTGACCGAGGCCCCGCTGGCGCGCCTCCTCGCACCGCACTTCGAAGCCGTCACGTACGACAGACGCGGTCGCGGCTCCAGTGGCGAGGGCGGGCCGTACGCGGTGGCCCGTGAGATCGAGGACCTGGGCGCGCTGGTCGCCGCCGTGGGCGGCCGGGCGTCGGTGTTCGGCGTGGGCGCGGGCGGGGCGCTGGCCCTGGAGGCCCGGGCTGCCGGGCTCCCCGTCGACCTGGTGGCGGTGTACCAGCCGCCGTACACCCCCGGGGCCTCGGGGGCGCAGTTCAAGACCTGTTCCACGGCCCGCCTGCACCGGCTGCTGTCCGCCGGGGACCGGGACGGGGCCGTGGAGCTGTTCCTGTCCGTGACGGGCGTCCCGACCGACATGATCGCCCGGATGCGACGTGCACCGATGTGGCCCGGTCTGGTGTCGCTGGCGCACACGCTGGCGTATGACGACGCCCTGCTCGGCGACGGCTCGATCCCGGCCGAGCGGTTCGCGTCCGTGACGGCGCGCACGCTGGTGGTCTGCGGCGGTTCCAGCCCCGCCCCGGCCCGGCTGGCGACCCGCGCCCTCGCCGACGCGATCCCGCGCGCCCGCCACCGCACCCTGACGGGTCAGACACGCGAACTGGCACCGCAGGCGATCGCCCCGGTCCTGACCGAGTTCTTCGGCACGGACCTGTACGCGGGGCGAGTGGCCTGAACCCACGGTCCACCCGCACGGCCACGCCCGTACAGGGGTCGGACGTGACCGGGCGGGGGGGGCCAGTGCGAGCGTCGCAGGGCCGTATCCCCTGGTAAGGGGTGGGGCCTGTCGTTCGGACCCGGGGCGCCGCGGCGCCCCGGCGGTCAGCCGGCTACCGCGGTCTCCCGCCGCACCGTCGTCGCGATCGTCGCCGAGCCGACCACCCTGGTGCCGTCGTACAGCACGACCGCCTGGCCGGGGGCCACGCCGCGTACCGGCTCGGTGAAGGTGACGTGCAGCGTGCCGTCCAGCAGCTCTGCCGTCACCTCGGTCTCGCCGCCGTGGGCGCGGAGCTGGGCGGTGTACGTGCCGGGGCCGGACGGGGCCGTGCCGCACCAGCGGGGCCTGATGGCGGTGAGCGCGGTGACGTCGAGGGACTCGGCCGGGCCGACCGTCACCGTGTTGTTCACCGGGGAGATGTCCAGGACGTAGCGCGGCTTGCCGTCGGGCGCGGGGTGGCCGATGCGCAGGCCCTTGCGCTGGCCGATGGTGAAGCCGAAGGCGCCTTCGTGGGTGCCGACCTTCGTGCCGGACTCGTCGAGGATGTCGCCCTCCGCCTTGCCGCCGAGGCGGTCCGCCAGGAAGCCCTGGGTGTCGCCGTCGGCGATGAAGCAGATGTCGTGGCTGTCGGGCTTCTTGGCCACGGCGAGGCCCCGTCGCTCGGCCTCGGCCCGGATCTCGTCCTTGGTGGTGAGGGTGTCGCCGAGCGGGAACATCGCGTGGGCGAGCTGCTTCTCGTCGAGGACACCGAGGACGTACGACTGGTCCTTGGCCATGTCGGAGGCGCGGTGCAGCTCGCGGCTGCCGTCCTCGTTCAGCACGACGGTGGCGTAGTGGCCGGTGCACACGGCGTCGAAGCCGAGCGCGAGGGCCTTGTCGAGCAGCGCGGCGAACTTGATCTTCTCGTTGCAGCGCAGGCAGGGGTTGGGGGTGCGCCCGGCCTCGTACTCGGCGATGAAGTCGTCCACGACGTCCTCGCGGAAGCGTTCCGCGAGGTCCCAGACGTAGAACGGGATGCCGATGACATCCGCGGCGCGACGGGCGTCGCGGGAGTCCTCGATCGTGCAACAGCCCCGCGCTCCGGTGCGGAAGGACTGCGGGTTCGCGGAGAGGGCGAGGTGCACACCGGTCACGTCGTGGCCCGCCTCGGCGGCGCGGGCCGCGGCGACGGCGGAGTCGACACCGCCCGACATGGCGGCGAGCACACGGAGGGGGCGCTGGGAAGTCTGAGTCATAGCCCCACCAGAGTACGGGCACAGCCCCGCCGAAGTGCGGGGCGCCGGGAACCGAACGCCCGCGGGCGAGCGTTGTGGATCACATGGGCACCAAGGGGACAGCGGGCGCCGAGGGGTCCGCGGGGGCGAAGTCCGGGATCGGCATCAGTCGCCGCGGGCTGCTGATCGGCGCTGCCGTCACGGCCGCGGGTACGGCGGTGCTGGCCCGGGAGAAGCTGGAGCGTGCCTGGTGGCGGCTGCCCGGGGTGGACAAGCCGCGCACGCCGGGCGCGGTGGACTACGCGCGGGCCGAGTGGATAGCGGCCTCCTCGGCGAACTGGCGGCGGGCCGACCGCCCCGCCGACTACCGGATCGACCGGGTCGTCGTCCATGTCACCCAGGGCAGCTACGGGAGTGCGGTGAAGGTCTTCCAGGACCCGGGGCACGGAGCGGCGGCGCATTATGTGGTGCGCAAGGACGGTCATGTGGCGCAGATGATCCGTGAGCTGGATGTGGCGTTCCACGCGGGCAACAGGTCGTACAACGAGCGCAGTGTCGGAATCGAGCACGAGGGGTTCGTCGACCGTCCGCAGGACTTCACGGCGGCGATGTACGCGGCGTCGGCGCGCCTGACAGCGGCGATATGCGGGCGGTACGGCATGCCGGTCGACCGCGAGCACATCGTCGGGCATGTGGAGGTGCCGGGTACGGACCACACCGATCCGGGGACGCACTGGGACTGGGACCGGTATCTGAAGCTGGTCCGGGCGGCGGATCCGGGACCGTCAGGCGCTTGAGGAAGTCCTCCGAAGGAAGTTCTCCGCGCCTGCCGGACGGAGTGGAACCCTTCGGCGGGCTTGAGCCGGTCAACGGGCCTGATCCGCTCGACGGCTCGACGTGGAAGATCCGCTCGACGGGTCCGGTCCCGTCTCAGCTGAGGCCCGCCGTCCGTGCCCGCTTCACCGCCGGTCCGATCGCGCGGGCCACCTCGTCGACGTCCTGCTTGGTGGAGGTGTGGCCGAGCGAGAAGCGCAGGGTGCCGCGGGCCAGGTCCGGGTCGGTGCCGGTGGCCAGCAGGACGTGGCTCGGCTGGGCGATCCCCGCGGTGCACGCGGAGCCCGTGGAGCATTCGATGCCCTGCGCGTCCAGCAGCAGGAGCAGGGAGTCGCCCTCGCAGCCGGGGAAGGTGAAGTGGGCGTTGGCGGGAAGCCGGCCGCCCGGGGCGGGGTCGCCGCCGAGAACGGCGTCGGGGACGGCCGCCAGCACGGCTGCGACCAGATCGTCACGGAGACCGCCGATCTCGCGGGCGAACTCCTCGTACCCGTCGGCGGCCAGCCGTCCCGCGAGAGCGAAGGCGGCGATGGCGGGCACGTCGAGGGTGCCCGAGCGGACGTGCCGCTCCTGGCCACCGCCGTGGAGCACGGGTACGGGGGTGTACTCGCGACCGAGCAGCAGCGCACCGATGCCGAACGGTCCGCCGATCTTGTGCGCACTGACCGTCATCGCGGCGAGCCCGGACCGGGCGAAGTCGACCTCCAGCTGCCCGAACGCCTGCACCGCGTCGGCGTGCATCGGCACATCGAACTCACGGGCCACGTCCGCCAGTTCGCGGACGGGCATGATCGTGCCGATCTCGTTGTTCGCCCACATCACGGTGACCAGTGCGACATCGTCGGGGTTGCGGAGGATCGCCTCGCGCAGTACGTCCGGGTGGACACGCCCGTGCTGGTCGACCGGGAGGTATTCGACGTTCGCGCCCTCGTGCTCCGCGAGCCAGTCGACGGCGTCCAGCACCGCGTGGTGCTCGACGGGACTGGCCAGCACCCGGGTGCGGTGGGGGTCGGCGGCCCGGCGGGCCCAGTACAGGCCCTTCACCGCGAGGTTGTCGGCCTCGGTGCCTCCGGAGGTGAAGACCACCTCGCTGGGGCGTGCGCCGAGGGCGTCGGCGAGAGTCTCTCTCGACTCCTCGACGGTACGGCGCGCCCGGCGGCCGGCGGCGTGCAGGGAGGACGCGTTACCGGTGACGGCGAGCTGGGCGGTCATCGCCGAGATCGCCTCCGGAAGCATCGGCGTGGTCGCGGCGTGGTCGAGGTAAGCCATGGTGGGCTCGATTCTACGAGCCCGCGGCGGGGCGTATGGCGGGCGCATCACAGCCCGACCCCCGCGCACCGGCTACGCCACCCCGTCGCCCGCCCTGATCCGGAGCCCGATCCGGTCACGGACGGCGTCGGCGGCGGCCGGCGCAGGCGGTGCGTACGGGCCATCGGCGCGGGCCGCACGTGTCGGCCGAGCGTGTCGGCCCCGGTCAGCCGACGGCGTTCCAGGAGACGGTCCCGCTGCCGGTGACCAGCAGGGCCAGCACCACGAGGTCGGCGATGCCCAGGGCGAGTCCGAGGCAGGCACGGCCGCGGCGGGAGGTGGAACGCGCCAGAGCGATGATCGCCATGACGATGGCCGCGGGGCCGAGCAGGAGGTTCATCACCAGCAGGCCGACGAGCCCGAGCACGAAGGAGGCGACGGCCAGTCCGTCGGCGTCCCGGGTGCGGCCCGGGCGGCTCACGGGCCGGGTTCCGGCGGCGGCTTCGACGGCGGCTCCGCTACCGGCCTCGGTGGGGAGCTCCGTCCTGGCACCGGGTCCGGTGCCGGGTCCGGCGTGCGTCCCGTTGCCGGCACCCGCCTCCGTAGCGGGGCGGCGGATGGATGCGCCGAGTGTCATGGTGCGGACCCCTTCGGATCGTTGGTCGTCGGATCGATGGCCGTCGGATCGATGGCCGCGGGCATGATCGGATCGGAGAACAGATCGGCGGCCGGGTCAGCCATTGGATCGGCCGTCGGATCGGCACCGGTCGGCAGTCAACGGGACCTGCGCCGCACACCCGTCCGCTCCCGCACGGCGAAGATCAGCAGCCAGCAGCCAATCAGGGCGGCGAGTACGAACGACAGCGGGAGCGGAATCTGGACCACCGCTCCGAGCACGACCCCGAGCAGGAGCAGGGCGGCGACGAGGACGATCATGTTCAGCCTTTCTGCGGGCTCTCCACGGAACTTTGAGAGCACAACTGTCCACTGACCACTCAGTCTAGACCGGCCACCCCTTCCGCACCTCAGAGAACAGTTGTTTACTGAATGGCATGAGTCACACCGTCGGTATCCGCCAGACCCAGAAGCTGAGAACCCGTCAGGCACTGCTGGACGCCGCACTCGGACTCCTCGAACACCAGAGCCTCAGCAGCCTGGGGCTGCGCGAGGTGACCCGGGCCGCGGGCGTCACGCCCACCGCCTTCTACCGGCACTTCGACGACACCGCCGCCCTCGGCGTGGCGCTCGTCGAGGAGACGCTGGGGAGCCTGCACGGAATGATCGGCGCGATGCTCGCCGAGACCGGCGACAGCGAGGAACGGCTGGACCGCAGCGTGGAGCTGATCGCGCGCCATGTCGGCGCACAGCCCGGCCACTTCCGCTTCATCGCCCGCGAACAGCACGGCGGAGTGGGCCCGGTTCGCGAGGCGATAGCGGCCCAGCTGCGGCGATTCGCCGAGGAGGTGGCATCGGCGCTCGCCGAGGAGCCGCAGTCCCGGGGCTGGAGCCGGGAGGACCTGCTGATGCTGGGCGGCCTCTATGTCGACCACATGGTGACCACCGCCTCGGCGCTGCTGGACGCGGGGCCGGACGGCGAGCGGCAGGTCACCGAAGTGGCCCGCCGCCGGCTGAGGCTGGTCACCCTCGGCAGACGGCACTGGCTGGACAGCACGGACGCCTGAGCTGCCCGGCTGAGGTCAGCCCGCCTTGCCCCGCGCGCCCGGCCGGACGGCACGGACGCCTGAGGGCTGCCCGGATCAGGCCCGTCCACCTTGCCCCGCGCCCCGGGCCAGTGGGTCCACCTTGCCCCGCGCCCCGGGCCAGTGAGTCCGCCTTGCCCCGCACCCCGGTCCAGTGCCCCTCCCGGAACTAGCCGAGCGTCAGTGGGCGGACGGTGAGGATCTGCTCGGCGTGGCCGACGGGGCCGTTGATGTCGTGAAGAACGCTGCTGGTGAGCCCTTGTCCGGAAGGGCCGAAGGTGACGGTGGTGTCCAGTCCGGTCCAGGG
The DNA here is from genome assembly GCF_042885475.1 of Streptomyces sp. NPDC058051. Taxonomy (NCBI): domain Bacteria; kingdom Bacillati; phylum Actinomycetota; class Actinomycetes; order Kitasatosporales; family Streptomycetaceae; genus Streptomyces; species Streptomyces sp. NPDC058051. The sequence continues at coordinate 35,404 of NZ_JBHVRW010000016.1, read as the reverse complement.
GCCCTGGGGCGGGCGGTGCAGGTGGATCGTCAGGTCGACGTTGGGGAACATCCACTCCGTGGGGTCCTGCTGCACCGCGATGCCGTTGGCGGTGTCCACGAGGGCGATGTAGGAGGCGAGTGGGCTGCTGGGCTCGCCGGCGACCAGGTCGAGCCGGGTGGAGACCCAGGCGGTCGCGCGGCCCCTGCGGCCCGGTGGCATCCGTCGGACGTCGATGGACGCGATGTAGCCGCCGTTCCACACGTCGCTCATCGCCCACGGCGCGAGGACCTCGGGGGCGGGGAGGGGGTCGTGCGGGGTGTCGGCCACGGCTGAGGTGTCCAGGGAGGCCAGGAGCCAGGCACGGGCGCGGACGACCGGACGGTCACCGATGCTCAGGACAGCTTCGAGGAGTTCGATGGTCCGGCCGGGGCGGACCGTCTTGACCTCGATCTCGCACTCGTCCAGGGCGAGGGGCCCGAGGATGTCGTAGCTGATCCGGGCGGGCGTCAGGCTGCTGCCGGGGCGTTGAGCGAGGTGGCGGTCGAGCGCGTGGACGATGAGGCCGGCGAGTGGGCTGAAGTGCTGCTCGTCGGTGTTCCATGCGCCCCCCGCATGGGCCGTGGGCTTGTAGCGGTGCTCGCCCGTGCGCTCGTAGTAGCTCTCGCGCGCCGCGGTGCCGTTGGTCACGGGACGGATCTCCTTAGAGGGAACAGGGAGGTGCGGGGGGACGGCTGCGACGGCCGCGCCCATGCCCGTGACCAGGATCGTAGGCGGCCGAGCAGCCCGCGCGCCGCAGCCGTGACACATCCCACAACCGGTCCGCCCGGCACACGGGGGCGGGCTCGGGCACCCGCTTCGGCGCAGTCGGCGCTGCCCCCTCGCCGCACCGCGCGATGCACCGCGTCCGACGCCGCGCGCTCATCCACCAGGGACCGCGGAACAGCCCTCAGGAGCGCGGCGCCCGGGCCAGTTGGCGGGACTGGGCCACCAGCCGGTCCGCACTGTCCCAGACGTCCGCATCCTCCTCCAGGAAGCCGCCCGCGAGGTTGCGGGTGGTGATGGAGACGCGCAGCGGGCCGGGGGCCGGGCGGCAGCGGATGTGGGCGGTGAGTTCGATCGTCGGCGTCCAGCCCTTGAGTCCCAGCTCGAACGAGGTGGGCGGCAGCGCGTCGACGGCGAGCAGCAGCGAGAGCGGGTCGGCGTCGCGGCCGTCCGCGAGACCGAACCAGCCGCGCATCTCGCCCTTGCCGGAGGGGGCGCCGACGGCCCAGCCGACCGTCGCCGGGTCGATCCTGATGTCGAGCCGCTCGGTGATGGCCGAGCTCCCCGCGATCGGGGCGGGGCCGTCGCTCGTGCCGAGGCAGTGCTCCAGCGGCGGCATGGCCGGCGGCTTCGCCACGGTGCGGACCTCGTCGGACAGCTTGTCCAGGTCGCCGTACGTGCCGATGACACGGATGCGTTCGATCTCGGAGCCGTCCTCCGCGAACTGATGGAGGGACGCCTGACCGGTGGAGAGGGTGCGGCCCGAGCGGGCGACCTGGGTCCGGATCACCGCGGGACCGGGGACGGATGCGGTGAGGTAGTGCGCGGAGACCGAGAAGGGGTCCTGGTGCGGCAGGGCCTCGCCGAGCGCACGGCCGAGCATGGCCAGCAGGTAGCCGCCGTTGACGGCCTCAAGGATGGTCCATCCCGCCGAGAGTTCGGCGTCGTACACGCCGCCCCCGCGAGGGGTGACCGCGGTGTCGCGGTCGAACTCGCTGTCCCCGATGGTTGCCCGCGCGGTCCGTGCCGTCCGCTCTGCTGCCTGTGCCATGCGGCGCACAGTACAGTAATTGTATTACTGAGCGGTAGCTTTTTTGTGGCCGGAAGATGTCCGCGCGGATGTCCGGGGCCGTGGTGCCGATGGGAGCCTGGTCAGGTGGCCGGGGGCCCCTCCTCGGCCGTCGCCGAGCGCCGGTTGTAGGCGCGCGGGGCCCGCAGGTGGTAGCGCATCGAGAGCAGCCGCAGCGCGAAGGCCAGGATGGCCGCCGCGCCGCTGGTGAAGGCGTTGAGCACCTCGAAGCGGATGCACAGCACGATCATGGCGGCGCCGACGATCGCGGGCACCGCGTACAGGTCGCGGTCCCAGCGCAGCAGCGACGGCACCTCGTTGGCCAGTACGTCGCGCAGCACACCGCCGCCCACCGCGGTGGCCAGCCCCAGGGCCGCCGAAGCCGTGAGGCCGAGCCCGTAGTCGTACGCCTTCACCGTGCCCGTGACGCAGAACAGTCCGAGGCCGGCCGCGTCGAAGACATTGACTCCCACCTGGATCCGCTCGACCTGCGGGTGCAGGAAGAACACCAGGCCGGCGGCGAGGAGCGGGGTGGTGAAGTAGCCGAGGTCCGTGAACGCCGCGGGCGGGACCGCCCCGATGACGACGTCACGGAACAGCCCCCCGCCCAGCGCTGTCACCTCGGCGAGTACCGCGATGCCGAAGACATCGAAGTTCTTGCGTACGGCGAGCAGAGCGCCGGAGATCGCGAAGACGAAGATTCCGGCGATGTCGAGCGCATGCTGGACGGAGGGCGTGAACAGTTCGTTGAGCACCGGGCAATTGTGCCGGTACTACTCCTTCGGGTTGTCCTCCGACGTATCGGACGACGCGACGCCGTTCTCCGGCGTCTCCGACGGCGCGGTGCCGTTCTCTGCCTCACCGGACGACGCGGCACCGCTCTCCGGCGCTTCCGACGGCGCGGCACCGTCGTCCGGCTCCTGTCCCGCACCGGCGTCCGGCTTCGACACGTCGACGATCTCGATCGCCTCGCGCGCCTCGGCCGTCACGGTCTCGCCGGGCGCCTGGTCGGGGGCGTTCTCCGGATGGTGGCAGGCGACCTGGTGCCCGGTCTTCAGCGCGGCCAGCGGCGGTTCCTGCGTCGTGCAGATCTCCGTCGCCTTCCAGCACCGGGTGTGGAAGCGGCAGCCGCTGGGCGGGGCGATCGGCGACGGCACGTCGCCCTTCAGCAGGATGCGCTCGCTCTTGACCGAACGGCGCTTCGGGTCCGGGATCGGGACCGCCGAGAGCAGCGCCTTGGTGTACGGGTGCATCGGCGCCTTGTAGAGCGACTCGCGGTCGGCCAGCTCCACGATCTTGCCGAGGTACATCACCGCGATCCGGTCGGAGACGTGCCGGACGACCGAGAGGTCATGCGCGATGATCACGTACGTCAGGCCCAGTTCCGCCTGGAGGTCGTCGAGGAGGTTCACGACCTGCGCCTGGATCGAGACGTCCAGCGCCGACACCGGCTCGTCCGCCACGACCAGCCTCGGGTTGAGCGCGAGCGCGCGGGCGATACCGATGCGCTGGCGCTGGCCGCCGGAGAACTCGTGCGGGTAGCGGTTGTAGTGCTCGGGGTTGAGGCCCACGACCTCCAGCAGCCGCTGCACCTCCTTCTTGACGCCGCCCTCGGGCTTGACGCCCTGGAGCTTGAAGGGGGCGCCCACGATCGTGCCGATCGTGTGCCGGGGGTTCAGCGAGGAGTACGGGTCCTGGAAGATCATCTGCATGTCGCGGCGCATCGGGCGCATGGCGCCGACGCCGAGGTGCGTGATGTCCCGCCCCTCGAACTCGATCTTCCCCGCGGTGGGTTCGAGCAGCCGGGTGATCAGCCGGCCCATCGTCGACTTCCCGCAGCCGGACTCCCCGACGACGCCCAGGGTCTCGCCGGAGCGCACCTCGAAGTCGATCCCGTCGACGGCCTTCACGGCACCGGCGCTGCGCTGCAGCAGCCCCGCCTTGAGGGGGAAGTGCTTCTGCAGCCCGGTCACCCTGAGCAGCACCTCGCGGGAGGCGGTACCCTCGGCCGCCGCGCCGCTCCCGGCAGACCTCTGCCCCGGAACCGGAACGTCCACGGCCGCCCCGCTCGCCACGGTCTCGTCCCCGCTCGTCAGCGCCTTGTCCTCGCTCGTCACGGCCTTGTCCTCGCTCACAGCTTGGGCGCAATCTCTTCGGTCCAGATACGCTCCCGCTGCTCCTGCGACATGTGGCAGGCCGCCCAGTGCCGGCTGCCGACCTCCTGCAGCTCGGGCCGTACGGTGCGGGTCACGTCGTCCTTGGGCACGTCCGCGTACCGGCAGCGCGGGTTGAAGGCGCAGCCCGACGGGATGTTGATGAGCGACGGCGGAGAGCCCTTGACCGGGATGAGCCGGTCGGTCTGGTCGCGGTCGAGACGCGGCATCGAGCCCAGCAGACCCCAGGTGTAGGGGTGCCGGGGCTCGTAGAACACCTTCTCGGCCGGTCCGCGCTCGACGCAGCGCCCGCCGTACATCACGAGGATGTCGTCGGCGAGCTCGGCCACGACGCCCAGGTCGTGGGTGATGATGACGACCGCGGAGCCGAACTCCTTCTGCAGGTCCCGGATCAGGTCGAGGATCTGCGCCTGGACGGTCACGTCCAGGGCGGTCGTCGGTTCGTCGGCGATCAGCAGCTCGGGGTTGTTGACCAGCGACATGGCGATCATCGCGCGCTGACGCATGCCGCCGGAGAACTCGTGCGGGTAGCTGTCGACGCGCTTGTCGGGTTGCGGGATGCCGACCCGGTCGAGCATCTCGACCGCGCGCTTGCGGGCGGTCTTCCGGTCCACGTCGTGGTGGACCCGGTACGCCTCCACGATCTGCTTGCCGATCGTGTAGTACGGGTGCAGCGCGGACAGCGGGTCCTGGAAGATCATGGCCATGTCGCGCCCGCGCAGCGCGCGCACCTCGTCGGGGTCCGCGGACAGCAGTTCCCTGCCGTTCAGCCAGATCTCGCCGGAGACCTGTGCCTTGCGCTTGCCGTACTGGCCCACGGTGTGCAGGCCCATGATGCCCAGCGACGTGACGGACTTGCCGGAGCCGGACTCGCCGACGATACCGAGGGTCTTGCCCTTCTCCAGCTGGAAGCTGAGCCCGTCGACGGACTTGACCAGTCCGTCGTCGGTCGGGAAGTGCACCTTGAGGTCGCGCACTTCGAGGAAGGCGGTCGGAGCGGGCGAGTCGGCCGGGGCGGGTTCGCCCAGCGCGGCGCCGCTCTTGTGCAGTTCGGTCATCCCAGCCTCACTCGCGGGTCGATGACGGCGTACAGGATGTCGACGAGGAGGTTGGCGACGGCGATCGCGAGAGCCGCGAACAGGGTGACGCCGAGGATCACGGGCAGGTCCTTGTTGCTGATGGCCTGGACGGCCGCGAGCCCGAGCCCCGGCAGGTTGAACGTGGACTCCGTGAGGACGGCGCCGCCGAGGAGCGCGCCGATGTCGAGGCCGAAGACCGTGAGGATCGGCGTCATCGCGGACCGCAGGGCGTGCCGGGTGATGACGGCGCCCTCACCCAGCCCCTTGGAGCGGGCGGTGCGGATGTAGTCCTCGCCGAGCACTTCGAGCATGGTGGCCCTGGTGAGCCGGGCGTACATCGCGGCGTTCAGGAAGGCGAGCACGATCCACGGCAGGATCAGTGTCTGGAACCAGGTGCCGACGCTGTCGTCCGTGGAGAGGTTGTCAGCGATCTTCACCCAGCCGAAGTTGTGCACGAACAGGCCCATCGCGACCATGCCGGTGAAGAAGATCGGCAGGGAGACGCCGGCCAGGGCGGTGGTCATCGCGGCGCGGTCCCAGATGCTGCCGCGCCGCAGCGCGGACACCACACCGGTGGCGACGCCGCCGAGGAGCCACAGGACGCAGGCACCGGCGGCGAGCCCACCGGTGACGGGCAGAGCGTCCTTCAGCGTGGTCCAGACCGGCACTTCCGTGCGGAAGGAGTAGCCGAAGCAGGGCGCGGCGCAGTGGGTGACGTCGTCACCGTTCGCGTAGTCGCGCCCCATCGGGATGCCCTTGACGAAGTCCCAGAACTGGACGAGGAGGGGGTCATCGAGACCCAGTTTGATCCGGATGCCCGCGAGCTGCTCGGCACCGGATGCCTTGCCGGCGAAGAGGACGGCGACGTCCTGACCCGCCCACTTGGGCAGCATGAAGAAGATGGTGAACGTCGCGAGCAGGACGACGAGCACCATGATGACTACGGCGAACAGGCGCCGGATGAGATAAGCAAGCACTGTGCGCGGCCCGGCGGTGGCCGGGAACCCCTTGTGGGGGCTCCCGGCCACCGCCCCGGCCATCACCTGCCCTTCGGACTGGCGGGTTTCGGCGGCGGTGGGGCAGTCAACCGGATTGACTGCGAATGCTGTTGGCTACAGCGATTACTTGACGACGCCGAGCGAGACGTAGTCGTAACGGCCGTTGAAGGCGTCGGACATGTAGGCGTTCGTCAGCCGGTCGCCGCGCCAGGTGATGTTCTTCTCGTAGATGAAGGGCATCCAGTCGGCCTGGTCGAGGATCCGCTTGTCGAGGGCCTTGTAGATCTCGCCGGCCTTGGCCGGGTCGGTCTCCGCGATCGCATCGTCGAAGAGCTGGTCGATCTGCGGGTCCTTGAGCTGCGACTCGTTGTAGTTACCGGTCTCCGAGAGGAACCGGCTGTCCCACAGCGGCTGGCCGAAGCCCTGGCCGGACGGGAAGTCCGGGCCCCAGCCGCTCATCGTCATGCCGTAGCCGCGCTTCTTCACGACAGCCGGGGAACCGGTGATGCTGGATGCCTCGGCGCCGTCGATCGAGTCGACCTCGATCTTGATGCCGACCTTGCCGAGCTGCTCCTGGAGCGCCTCGGCGGTGTCGACCTCGCCCGGGTTGTTGGTACGGGCGGTGATCTTGGTGGAGAAGCCGTTCGGCTGGCCGCAGGCCTTCAGCTCTTCCTTGGCCTTGGCCGCGTCCGGCTTGCCCTTGCGGGCGAGAACGCCGTACGGGTCGTAGTCGCTGTGACCCTTGATGGAGGCCGGAAGCGTGCTGTTGGCGATCGCACCACCGGCGATCTCGCCACCGCGGGTCTGCTGCAGGCCCGCGAAGTCCGTGGCGTAGAAGACGGCCTTGCGGCAGTGGACGTCGTCCAGCGGCTTGGCCGTGTGGACGAGCGCGACGTAGCGGACGAAGGACGTCTGCATGTTGTCGACGCTGCCCTTGTGGTCCTGGACGGCGGTGACGCGGCCGGACTGGGTCATGCCGGTGCCGTTGAGGTCGACGTCGTAGTCGCCCTCCATCAGCTTCTTGTCGTTCTCCTCCAGGTTGGCGGAGATCGTCACGGTGACCTTGTCCGGCAGCGCGGCGCGCACCGAGTCCGAGGACTTCTGCCACTTGTCGTTGCGCACGAGCACGATGCTCTTGCCCGGCTTGTACGACTCGAACTTGTACGGGCCCGAGGAGAACGGCCGCTGGGTGTACTTCGCCTTGGTGTCCTCGGACGCCTTCACGGGCGAACCGGTCGGCATGGCGAGGAACTGCTCGAAGTCACCGTTGGGCTTGGGCAACTTGAAGACGACGGTGGTGTCGTCGGGCGTCTCGATCGCCTTCAGGCCGAGCTTGTCCGCAGACGTGTCCTTGTAGGGGCCCTTGTACTCGCCCTTGGGGTCGAGCGTCTGCTTCAGGTACTGCGGGCCACCGGTGATGGTGTCCGTCGCCCAGATGCGCTCGATGCCGTACTTGACGTCCTTGGACGTCACCGGGGAGCCGTCCTCCCAGGTGACGCCGGGGCGCAGCTTGTACGTGTACGTCTTGCCGCCGTCCGAGATCACACCGGGGCCGGTGGCGAGGTCGCCGACCAGCTTGGTGGAGGCCGCACCCGGCTTGGCGTCGTACGTGACCAGCTGGCGGGTGTAGAAGCGCATGAAGTCCCAGGCCATGCCGTAATAGGAGCGCTGGGGGTCGGCGGAGTCGAGGTCCTGCTTGCCGATCATCTTCAGCGTTCCACCCTTTGCGGTGGAAGGGTTGGCGACCTTGTCGAACGCCGCGTTGAAGCCGGCGGCCTTCGCCTTGCTCCCACCGCCGCTGTCGCCGTCGTCGTCGCCGCCGCACGCCGTGGTGGTCATCAGCGCCGCGACCACGAGGGCCGCACCAGCGGTGAGCCGTCGTTTCGAGGTAACTGTGGACATTTTCTCGTAACCTCCGAGATCGCGGTCCCAGGCCGTTGCTTGCCTCAGAACCATGGGAAGAGCCACCTGACAGTGCGGCAGGGGCAAGTCGTGGGCTATCGGGTTCCCTTGGGGTCCAGGGCGTCGCGCAGCCCGTCCCCGAAGAGGTTGAAGGCCAGTACGGTGATGAAGATCGTCACGCCGGGGAAGACCATGAACATCGGGTCGTGCTCGTACGTCTCCAGGGCGTCGCGCAGCATGCCTCCCCAGGAGGCCGTGGGCGGCCGGACACCGGCGCCGAGGAAGCTGAGGGCCGCTTCGGTCAGGATGTTGGTCGGGATCATGAGCGTCGCGTAGACGGTGATCGGCGCCACCAGGTTCGGCAGCAGTTCGCGGAAGAGGATGTGCGTCCGCCCGCCACCGAGGCTGCGCGCCGCTTCCACGTATTCGCGTTCGCGCAGCGAGAGCGTCTGGCCGCGGACGATGCGGCCCACGTAGGGCCAGCCGAAGAAGCCGATGACGGCGACGAGTACGGCGATGCGCACCCCGCTGCCGGTGAGGCCCAGCAGGTCGTCGGGGAGGACGGAGACGAGGGAGATGATGAAGAGGAGCTGCGGGAAGGACAGCAGCACGTCCATCACCCGGCTGATCAGCGCGTCCACCCAGCCGCCGAAGTAGCCTGCGACGATCCCGAAGAGCGTGCCGAGCGCCACCGCGACCAGGGCCGCCAGGAACGCCACGAGCAGCGAGATCCGGGCACCGTAGACGATCCGGCTGAAGACGTCGCGCCCCTTGTTGGGCTCGACGCCGAAGAGGAAGTCGCCGCTCACGCCACCGAGGGAGCCCGTGGGGAGATTGGTCAGCGGATCGAGCTTGTCCTGGTGGAAATCGTTCGGCGGGTGTCCCAGCAGACCCACGATCAGGGGCGCGAAGACGGCCACCACGATCAGGGCGAGGACAACGATGCCACCCGTCAGAGCGACCTTGTCCTGCTTGAGGCGATTCCAGGCGATCTGCTTGAGGGAACGCCCCTCGACCTTCTTCACCCCGGAGTCGGCTGCGGGACCGCCGGTCGCGATCGGGTCCGCTTCCGTGCTCGGCTCGTGCAGTGGTGCCGTCATCGTGGCAAGGACCCCTCTCAACCGGCGGTGGCCGGGCCGAACTGGCCGCTGTAGCGGCTCGATCAGTCAGTCGTACGCAGAGGCGGCAAGACGCCCTTGCTGCGGGAGTCTTCATTGCGGTCGCGCGCCGTAGCCATACCGTCAGGCGAATGGATGCCTAACCGTGATGCGGTCAGCAGTGTTCCGTTATCCGGACGCATGTGAACGCCCGTCGAACACTGGTCAGTTGAGGCGGAAAGTGGGCAGGCTCATGGATTCACGCCGTTTTCACCACAGAGACACCAGCACGGAAATGCCGGACATGGAGGGTCCGGGACCGGCGTGCCCGCACGGGCGCACATGGATCAGCCGTGCGGAACGGGATGTGCGGCAGCATTCCGGAAGTCGGTTGCGTACAGCGGCATTTCGGGCAACGGGAACGGGTGACTACGCTTCCGGCACCGTCAGTACGCGCCCTGCGGCGGCGGATAGCCGTAGCCCGCCGCCGGGGCGTGGGCCTCGCGGTCGTAGAACGGGCGGGAGTTGGCGCGCAGCCACATCGCGACCGGGTCGTACTCGTCGGACATCGCGACGGTGGAGACGGGCAGCCCCTCCGGGACCGCGCCGATCGACTGCTGCATCATCGCGCGCACCGCGTCCACCGACGGCTGGCTCGTGTCGTAGAGGTCGAGACCGATGGCGAGGTACGGGACGCCGAGCGCGGGCTGCACCCAGGCGCGACGCAACGAGCGGATCGCGGGGGTGTGATGGGCGTTCTGGGTGAGGAGGGCGTAGAACTGCGGGATCTCGATGGCCGGCTCGGTGAGCCGGAGCGGGCCCGCGGGCATCCGGTCGAGGCCGGTGGCGATCCGGCGCAGGTCCAGCCAGGGGATGCCGACGCCGCCGCCGGGGGCGTGCGGATTGAGCCAGATGCCCCAGCGGTCGGGGAACAGGGCTCGGGCGATGTCGCGGCCGGTGACGAGTTCGTGGGCCCGGTTCCAGCCACTGGCGGAGAGCTCCTGGGCGGAGGTCACGCAGGGGGCGTAGCCGAGGCCGTCGACCTCCATGTTCCCGTACTGGGCGTCGGGCGAGCCCGCCCGGCCGTGCCAGAGGAGCATCCAGACCCGGTCGTTCGCGAGGGCTTGCAGCAGTGCCTCGTACGCGTCGTAGCGCCCGGGCGTCACTTGGCGCAGCATGTGCTCGACCTGCCCGGCCGCCGCGGTGCCTGACGCACTCACCTGGTCCCGCCCCTCATCGATCCACTGTTCGGCCCGCCGCTCCGGGGCACACGGATGCGGCATGGTGCCGTGGCATCAGCCATCAAACCAGCTTATGCGCCGGTCCTGACACCGACTTGACGCCATGGGTCGGCGTGGTGGTCCACTCCGCGGGCGTCCGCGTGGTACCGGCCGCTACGGGGCCGCGCGCCGGTAGAACGGCCGGAGCTTCTCCCGCATCCAGTCGCCGACCGGGTCCTGTGCCACATCGAGCAGGACCAGATTGACCGGCCAGGGCACCTCGACGCGGCCGAGTGCGCGGCCGAGGGCGTCCATCGGGGCGTTGCGCCCGGCGCCCTCCCAGGTGGAGAACTCGACGCCGATGAAGAGGACGGGGTCGCCGCCCTCGATGCTGGCCAGTGCCCTGCGGGCGGTGAGCACGACACCGCTCTCCTCGAATTCGCCGGCTGCCGCGGCGAGGAAGTCGACGGGCTCCTCCTGCCAGGCCGGTTCGTACAGCCGGACCCGGCCTCCGGTGGTCGGTCCGTCCAGCGGGGTGCGTCCGGTGCGGCAGAGTTCGGCCACGGCGGGGGGCGGCAGCGGCAGGCCGACGGCTCCGCCCGGGTTCACCGCGATGCCGAGCTGCGGAGGCAGGCCGCGGGCGAAGTCGCGGGCGGGCGCGACGGTGAAGGACATGTGCCTGCCGACGCAGCTGAAGAACTGCTGTTCGGAGCTGAACACGGGGACGAAGGCGGCTCCCTCGATCTCCATCGTGGGCAGGTCCAGGTCGGGGGAGTCGGGTGCGCCGCCGTTGGGCAGGGGCACCCAGACGTGGCTCCGTCCGAGCACCTCGACGAGCCGTCCGCCCGCCTCCGGGACGCCCACCGAGGCCGCCAGGACCTCTTCGAGCTCATTGGCCGGCCATCCGCTCTGCGGATGGGACTGGACCTGTGCCGGAATGTCCACTGCTTCCCCTTCTTGCCCGAGCCTTCCGGCAGAAGGTTAACGTCCGTCCGCCGGACCCTCCGGGCGCTCGCCGTCGCCGGGCGCATGCCATACGTCCGCGAAGGCGATCACGTCCAGCTTCGCCGCCGCCGTCCGGTCCAGGAGGACCGCCGAGGCGCAGCCGAGCGGCAGCAGGCCGGTCCCGGTGTTCCGCAGCAGTCTCCCCACCGCTCTGCGGTGCCGGGCGAAGGCGTATCCGGAGACGCCTCGTCCACGCTCCCGCTGCCCCTCTCGCGCCGTCCGCGCCGGGACGTCGAGCAGGACGAGGTGGAGAACGCGGCCCCGGCGTCGTGCGTCACGGGCCAGCCAGCCGCGTACCCACGCCTGGGTTCCGCAGTCGTGGACGACGAGGGACGCTCCGGAGCGCAGGGCCCGCCACAGTCCCCAGTAGTGGGCGGCGCGGACGAGCGGCCGGTAGAGGGCGTACGGGAGTAACCGGGGCATCAGTCGCGCCCAGCGCTCCCGGGTGTCCTGGGAGTCGATGGCGCGGGCCGTCGTGACCGCCCTGCGGATGAGCGTCGACTTGCCGCTTCCCGGCAGCCCGGAGACCACCACCACATCGCCCGCCGCGAAACGCAGGGCGCGCGGGCTGCGACCGGACCGGTCCCGCAGATCCCGTACGACGGGCGCGTGCGCGCCGAGTGCTTCCGCGACCGGGGCCCCCGGTCGTGCGGGACTCGCGTCGTGCGCGACCCCCACCGTCGTCGCGTACCGCTGCAACGTCATCGCCCTCCCCCTCGCCTCGCCCCACGTATGCCCATGAAGTGTAAAGAAAAGGTAATGCGGCACAACCGTCCACGCCGCCGAATTCCGGTCAGGGACCGGGGCCCCACTCCGGCGCGATGCATGCGATGATGGCCCGGCCAACTGCATAAAGGCCGCTTGAATCCGCGCGGGAGAGTCCCGGTCACTGCCTGTGCCGGGCGCCGAAGGAGCAAGTTCCTCCCTTGAATCTCTCAGGCCCCGTACCGCGTGGATGAGGCAGATCTGAAAAGCGGGCCGCTCCGCGGCTCCACCCAAGGTGCAAGCCGATCCCTTCGGGGCTCTCGGCGAACCTCTCAGGTTCCGATGACAGATGGGGAGGGATCGTCCTCGTCGTCATGCCCTGGGAGCCACATCCATGAGCACTGCCCCCCGTCTCACCGCCCTCGACGCGCTGCACCGTTCGCTGGGCGCGACCATGACCGACTTCGCGGGCTGGGACATGCCCCTGCGCTACGCCAGTGAGCGCGACGAGCACCACGCGGTCCGCACCAGGGCCGGTCTCTTCGACCTGTCGCACATGGGCGAGATCACCGTCACCGGACCCGAGGCCGCCGCGTTCCTGGATTTCGCGCTGGTCGGCAACATCGGGACCGTCGCCGTGGGCCGCGCCCGCTACACGATGATCTGCGCCGAGGACGGCGGCATCCTCGACGACCTGATCGTCTACCGCCTCGGTGACGCCGCGGCCCCCGAGTACCTGGTCGTCGCCAACGCGGGGAACGCCCGGACGGTGCTGGACGCGCTGACCGCGCGGGCCGACGGCTTCGACGCCGAGGTGCGCGACGACCGCGACGCGTACGCCCTGCTCGCCGTCCAGGGCCCCGAGTCCCCCGCCATCCTGGCCTCCGTCACCGACGCCGACCTGAATGGCCTGAAGTACTACGCCGGTCTGCCCGGCACGGTCGCCGGTGTGCCCGCGCTCATCGCCCGTACCGGTTACACCGGCGAGGACGGCTTCGAACTGTTCGTCGCCCCCGAGCACGCCGAGCGCCTGTGGAAGGCCCTCACCGAGGCGGGCGCCTCCCACGGCCTGGTCCCGTGCGGTCTCTCCTGCCGCGACACGCTGCGCCTGGAGGCCGGCATGCCGCTCTACGGGCACGAGCTGACCACCGAGCTGACGCCGTTCGACGCGGGTCTGGGCCGGGTCGTGAAGTTCGAGAAGGAGGGCGACTTCGTCGGCCGCAAGGCCCTGCAGGCCGCCGCCGAGCGCGCCGAGACCGCTCCGCCCCGCAAGCTGGTCGGGCTGATCGCCGAGGGCCGGCGGGTACCGCGTGCCGGTTTCTCCGTCGTCGCCGGGGGCGAGGTCGTCGGCAGTGTCACCTCGGGCGCCCCGTCGCCCACCCTGGGCAGGCCGATCGCCCTCGCGTACGTGGACGCCGCGCACGCCACGCCCGGCACCGAGGGCGTCGGAGTGGACATCCGGGGCAGCCACGAGCCGTACGAGGTCGTGGCACTGCCCTTCTACAAGCGCCGGAAGTGAAGTCCCCGCATCCCGGAAGTGACGCAGTCGCGTCTCACACCGTAAGACCACCGTTCATCAGCACTCCCCCGCGTACAGGAGAATTCAGGTCATGAGCAACCCCCAGCAGCTGCGTTACAGCAAGGAGCACGAGTGGCTGTCGGCCGTCGAGGACGGTGTGGCCACGATCGGCATCACGGAGTTCGCCGCCAACGCGCTCGGCGATGTCGTCTACGCCCAGCTCCCGGAGGTCGGTGACACGGTGACCGCGGGCGAGACCTGCGGCGAGCTGGAGTCGACCAAGTCGGTGAGCGACCTGTACTCGCCGGTGACCGGCGAGGTCACCGCCGCGAACCAGGACGTCGTGGACGACCCGTCGCTGGTGAACTCCGCTCCCTTCGAGGGCGGCTGGCTGTTCAAGGTACGCGTGGCGGAGGAGCCGAAGGACCTGCTCTCCGCCGACGAGTACACCGCGTTCTCCGGCAACTGAGACCCCAAGGGACCACCTGATGTCGCTTCTCAACTCCTCCCTCCACGAGCTGGACCCGGACGTCGCCGCCGCTGTCGACGCCGAGCTCCACCGCCAGCAGTCCACCCTCGAAATGATCGCCTCGGAGAACTTCGCTCCGGTCGCGGTCATGGAGGCCCAGGGCTCCGTCCTGACCAACAAGTACGCCGAGGGCTACCCCGGCCGCCGCTACTACGGCGGCTGCGAGCACGTCGACGTCGTCGAGCAGATCGCCATCGACCGCATCAAGGCGCTGTTCGGCGCCGAGGCCGCGAACGTCCAGCCGCACTCCGGCGCACAGGCCAACGCCGCCGCGATGTTCGCGCTGCTGAAGCCGGGCGACACCATCATGGGCCTGAACCTGGCCCACGGCGGGCACCTGACCCACGGCATGAAGATCAACTTCTCCGGCAAGCTCTACAACGTGGTCCCGTACCACGTCGACGAGACCGGCGTCGTGGACATGGCCGAGGTCGAGCGTCTGGCCAAGGAGTCCAAGCCGAAGCTGATCGTCGCCGGCTGGTCCGCGTACCCGCGCCAGCTGGACTTCGCCGCCTTCCGCCGCATCGCGGACGAGGTCGGCGCGTACCTGATGGTCGACATGGCGCACTTCGCCGGACTGGTCGCCGCGGGCCTGCACCCCAACCCGGTGCCGCACGCCCACGTCGTCACGACCACCACGCACAAGACCCTCGGCGGTCCGCGCGGCGGCGTCATCCTGTCGACGCAGGAGCTCGCCAAGAAGATCAACTCCGCGGTCTTCCCGGGCCAGCAGGGCGGTCCGCTGGAGCACGTGATCGCGGCCAAGGCGGTCTCGTTCAAGGTCGCGGCGAGCGAGGAGTTCAAGGAGCGCCAGCAGCGCACCCTGGACGGCGCCCGCATCCTCGCCGAGCGTCTGGTCCAGCCGGACGTCACCGAGGTCGGCGTCTCCGTGCTCTCCGGCGGTACGGACGTCCACCTGGTCCTCGTCGACCTGCGCAACTCCGAGCTGGACGGCCAGCAGGCCGAGGACCGCCTCCACGAGATCGGCATCACGGTCAACCGGAACGCCATCCCGAACGACCCGCGACCGCCCATGGTCACCTCGGGCCTGCGGATCGGTACGCCGGCCCTGGCCACCCGCGGTTTCCAGGCCGAGGACTTCACCGAGGTCGCGGAGATCATCGCGTCGGCGCTCAAGCCGTCCTACGACGCGGACGGCCTGAAGGCCCGCGTCGTCGCGCTGGCCGAGAAGTTCCCGCTGTACCCCGGCCTGAAGTAGGTCCGGAACGCGGACCGGCCCGAGGTACGCACCGGGCTCGGCCCGTCCCGACGTGGTTCGGGACACAGTTCGTCACCTTTCGGGCGGGGCACCACGCACACTGGCCAGTGAGCGTGGTGCCCCATCCCTTGTCCCCACCGCTCTTCGGGCCGACCGGCCCGTACCGCACCACCTGGCAGACGACGGCGTCTACCAACCCTGAGGAGTTCCCCGTGGCCATCTCGGTCTTCGACCTGTTCTCGATCGGCATCGGCCCGTCCAGCTCCCATACGGTCGGCCCGATGCGCGCCGCCCGTATGTTCGCGCGCCGGCTGAAGAACGAGGGCCTGATCGCCCACACCGCCGTGATACGCGCCGAGCTGTACGGCTCGCTCGGTGCGACCGGCCACGGCCACGGCACCCCGAAGGCCGTCCTCCTCGGCCTGGAGGGCGAGTCGCCCCGCACGGTCGACGTGGAGTCCGCCGACGAACGGGTGGAGCGGATCCGCACCACCGGCCGGATCAACCTGCTCGGTATGCACGAGATCGACTTCGACGCCGACGCACACCTGGTCCTGCACCGCCGCAAGGCGCTTCCCTACCACGCCAACGGCATGACGATCTTCGCGTTCGACCACGAGGGCGCCCTTCTCCTGGAGAAGACCTACTACTCCGTCGGGGGCGGCTTCGTCGTCGACGAGGACGCGGTGGGCGAGGACCGGATCGTCCTCGACGACACCGTGCTGAAGCACCCCTTCCGCACGGGCGACGAGCTGCTGCGGCTCTCGAAGGACACCGGTCTGTCGATCTCCTCGCTGATGCTGGAGAACGAGAAGGCGTGGCGCACCGAGGACGAGATCCGCGCGGGTCTGCTGGACATCTGGCGCGTCATGCAGGCCTGCGTCTCGCGCGGCATGTCGCGCGAGGGCATCCTGCCGGGCGGCCTCAAGGTCCGCCGCCGTGCCGCGACCAGCGCGCGCCAGCTGCGTGCCGAGGGCGATCCGCAGACCCACGCGATGGAGTGGATCACTCTCTACGCGATGGCGGTCAACGAGGAGAACGCGGCGGGTGGCCGCGTCGTCACCGCACCCACCAACGGCGCCGCGGGCATCATCCCGGCCGTGCTGCACTACTACATGAACTTCGCGGCCGGCGGCGCCACCGAGTCGGAGAAGGAGGACGGCGTCGTCCGCTTCCTCCTCGCCGCCGGGGCCATCGGCATGCTCTTCAAGGAGAACGCCTCCATCTCCGGCGCCGAGGTCGGCTGCCAGGGCGAGGTCGGCTCCGCCTGCTCCATGGCCGCGGGCGCCCTCGCCGAGGTGCTCGGCGGCAGCCCCGAGCAGGTCGAGAACGCCGCCGAGATCGGCATGGAACACAACCTCGGCCTGACCTGCGACCCGGTGGGCGGCCTCGTCCAGATCCCCTGCATCGAGCGCAACGGCATGGCCGCGGTCAAGGCCGTCACGGCGGCGAAGATGGCACTGCGCGGCGACGGCAGCCACAAGGTCTCCCTCGACAAGGTCATCAAGACCATGAAGGAGACGGGCGCGGACATGAGCGTGAAGTACAAGGAGACGGCGCGCGGCGGGCTTGCGGTGAACATCATCGAGTGCTGACGGGACAGGCCCTGACCAGTGCCTTTGCATCTTTCGGCGCTGTCGGGGCCTTCCCTGCTTACGCGGCGGAAAGTCCCTGGCCCCCCCTGGGACAGACGTGAAAGTCCCTGCGAAATCCCTGGGAAATCACTTGCGGATGGGCGTCTGACCTGCAGGTTCGTGGCGCACAGTCAAGGACGGAAGCTCTGCCCCCCACCATCTGAATGTATCAAATCGATCCCCTAGACACACCAAAGGGGTATCATTCGATACATGAGTGCTGCTGAAATCTCGCGCCTGGAGCAGCGGCTGGCCGGTCTCTCCCCGACATTCACGACAGCGCAGGCACGTCAGGCCCTGCTCTCCGCTCGCGATCTGGCATACCTGGTCACCGAAGGGGAGATAGATGAACTGTCCCGTGGTGTGTACCGGCGGGCAGACGCGCCGGAGACCGCATACGCAGACCTACTGGCCGTGTGTACGCGGGCGCCTCGCGCTGTCCTGTGCGGGGAGTCCGCCCTGGCTCTGCACGAGCTGATCGACGACATCCCCAGTGCCGTACACATCGCCGTACCACGCGGATCACGCCGTCCCGCGATCTCTTATCCCCCGACCGTGGTGGCGCAGTACGCGGCGAAGACCTTCAACCTTGGCGTCGAACGGTTCGAGGCCGCACCAGGAGAGACCATTCCCGCATACAACGCCGCCCGCAGCGTCGTCGACGCGATGCGCCACCGTGGCAGAATCGGCGAGACCATGGCCCTGTCCGCACTCGGTCGCTACCTGCGTCGCAGCGGGCGGAGTGGGGTCGGCGAACTCCAACTCATCGCCCGCGAGCTGGGCGCGCTCTCCGTCATCCGCCCCGCCGTAGAGGCGGTGCTCGCCTGATGGTCAACCCAACTCGCGATACCACCGCAGGCCGCGTCTACAACGACCTGCGCAATCTGGCTCGTCGCAACGGCCGTTCAACGGACGAGGTCATGGTCGAGTACGTACTCGAACGCTTCCTGTACCGCCTGGCAGCATCCCCCCTCGGCCGCGAGCACTTCGTCCTCAAGGGCGGCCTGCTGCTCGCCCAGTTCGGCGCCCGCCGGATGACCCGTGACATCGACATCCTCGGCCGCGCGTTCTCTGGCGAGGAAGCCGAGATCATCCGCAGAATCGCCGCGATCGCCACCACTGAGGTCGACGACGGCGTGGCATACGACTCCGCCACGCTCAGAACCGTACCCATCCGAGAGGAAGACGAGTATCACGGCCTACGGCTGTCCATGGCCGCATCGATCGCTCGGGCACGTCTCAAGCTCCAACTGGACATCAGCTTCGGCGACCCCGTCACTCCCGGACCTCAGACCATCAACTACCCGCAGCAGCTCACCGCGGACAGCTTCCAACTTTTCGGTTACCCGCTCGCCACCGTCATCGCCGAGAAGCTCTCCACCGCCATCTCGCTCGGCGATCTCAACACCCGCGACCGGGATTACGCGGACCTCTACCGCCTGCTGACGCTCAACAACCTCAACGGCGAAGAACTGGCCGCAGCCC
The DNA here is from genome assembly GCF_042885475.1 of Streptomyces sp. NPDC058051. Lineage (NCBI taxonomy): Bacteria > Bacillati > Actinomycetota > Actinomycetes > Kitasatosporales > Streptomycetaceae > Streptomyces > Streptomyces sp. NPDC058051. The sequence continues at coordinate 17,025 of NZ_JBHVRW010000016.1, read as the reverse complement.
TGACCGCCACCGCCACACACCGCGGCATCGAGCTGAAGCCCCTCAGCGCCGCGATCACCGACCTCGCCAAGCGCCGCCAATCCTCCTACGCCGCCTGGCTCCGCCGACAGGGGCCTTCCTCGGCCGGCTATCCGAATCTCTTCACTGACGTGGTCGGCCTAGTCATCGCATTCGCAGACCCACTGCTCGCAGGCACTGCCGCCACACGTAGTTGGAACAGCTCAGCCAGTACGTGGACGTGATCCAGCTCCCTGATACACCGCAGGAGATGCCCACCCCCTGAAGCGTCAATGACGTCCCGTCACTGACTGTCGGAGGCGCGTCCGACACACGGAGTGGTGGATGCCCAGTCGTTCGTGACACCAGGGAAATGCGGGAACTTCCCATCCGTAGGACACCGTTGCGAACCGGGGCTACGTGGGTCCGGAACAGTGGGTCCGGAGCCCGGCGGCCAAGGCAAGGAGGCTGCGGGCGCGAGCAGGAAGCAAGGAGGACCCGTTCGACCCCGGCGATCACGCTGCGAGGACCGCATCCGAAACGCGGAGGCAGGCACCGGGGTGGGCGCCTGCCTCCCGGTCGACAGCAACTACACGGTAATGGTCGTCACATAGGCGGCTGTGGCCTTTACTCCACCTGCACAATGACTGGTGGAGAGTATACCGGCCTTCACCCAGGGGCCGACTCCCGAGTATTTTCCATTGCAGTAGAGCATGACGGCGTGGCGGCGATTGGACGGAAGCTGCGGACAGGACGAATATCCGGTGCCACCGCCCTGGTCTGCGTCTATGGCGTAGAACTTCGCTTTGCATCCCCAGCGGGTCTCGGAATCCGCTGCCGCCGATCCGGCGGTCGATATGATCCCCGTCATCGCCATCGCGGATATGACGAATGCCGTCACTGTTCGTCTCAAGGCGTTCCCCCTTCATTGCCGTTGGTTCGATTACGCCGACGAGCGTAGCCCGACGTCACAACAGGCCGACAGGACAGTGGGGTGCTGTTACCGGTCTCGCACGAGGTGAGAACACGTTCGTCACCGAAGCCGCCCGGACGGCCGGCCGGTGTCGTCTGCACGGTGGCCCGTCCGGTCAACTCTGTGTCCCGGGCAGGTGACATCGGGCCCTGCGCCCCGGCTGCGGAGCAGCCCGGTGTCACAACCCCTCTCATCGGCCGCCCACTCCGGGCCTCGGCCGGTGATCGTCGTCGTCTGCGGCAGCATCGTCCCGCCCACCGAAGCCATCGCCCGCCACGCCGGCAAGCTGCTCGCCGCCGTCGGCCTGCACGGCCACAAGTACGCCCTCGGCGCCCTCGGCGCCCTCGCGGCTGCCACCGCACTGGCCTCGCCCGCTCCAGGAACCGTCTTGACCTCAGCCCCCCGAAGATCTCCTGATGCTGAGCGGCCCCGGCGTACGCGTGGTGAAGATCTGACCCGCACCGCAACTCATGGCGGAGAGAGCTGCCCGGACACGGCACGCTTCACCAGTACGCGAGGCAGCGCCCCCGGTCCGAGGTCTGTCGATGCCGTCCCTGCTTCTTGCTCGACGTCCTGGCACCGTCCTTGCCGGGTGCCGACGCGCCGGATGCCTCGCAGGCTCGCAGTGAAACTGTCGCTCACAGGTAGAGCTGGCGCTTGCAGGTGCCGCAGTGGGTCTTGCCGTCGCGTTGCTCGGTCTGCCGGTGCTCGCACGTCAGGGGCTTGTTCGTGGCCGGGTCCGTGGTCCTGTTCCCGGACGCGCTCCCCGCCCTGTTCCCGTACGTGCTCCCGGTCGTACTCCTGAATGTGTGCCTGGCCTCCGTCCTTTCCGTCAGGTCTCCCCCGCGGGCGGGTACGGCGGGCTGCGCGGTGGGGGCGGCAGCGGGTGCGTCCCTGTCGTGCGACTGGAGGCGCACCATGTGGTTGAGTTCCGCGACGCACGGGCCGCACGCATACATGTCACCCGTCGCACCAGGGGTGCGTACGGAGCCGATCCACAGCACGCGCACGCCCGCGCGTCGGCAGTACAGCCAACAGGTCCCCGTCACCCACGCGTTGCCGTCGTCCGGCTGCGCGACCAGCGGCCACGCGTCGCGCCACGGACGTGCGACGGCCGGGGCGAAGATCATCCCGCGCGTCCGGTCGCGTCGTCGGAGACGCGACGGGCCTCGTACTCCGGCTCCGCCGTCGCGCCCTGCTCGATGGTGAACGGGACGTGGCGGAAGTCCCGCCGGGTCACCGCGCCGCCCCCTTCTCGATGACCGCCGCCAGCGCGCAGGCCACGGGCGCGGAGCAGTCGCCGAGGGTCACCAGGGCGTATCCGGCGCCGTCGGTGCGCGCCACGGGACGGACGTCCAGCGCGGGAAGCTGGATGCCTGCCCGCCGGAGCGCCGCGCCGAGCGCGTCGCGCGCTTCCTCGGCTTCGTTGATCTTCTTGACCGCTCGCCGCTGCGTCGTCATGAGTTCCGCTCCGTTCGCCCAACACCTGCGTGAGATGCGAGGACTTCGACTACTGTGCGTGTTCCGGGCATTACGAGAATGGACCCGGAACAGGGAACGAACACCATCGGCGGGCTGTACTTCCCCGGCCCCGGCGGTAGTTCCACACCTTCCACGGAGGAGCACGTCATGCCGCCGAGACGGGTGGTCACGGGGCGGAGCCAGCAACCACGTCAACGGTTCGTCGAGGAGCTGCGGTTACTCCGCTCGCAGCGCGGACACAGCCTGCGCAAGCTGGGTGAAGTGCTCGGCTGGGACTGGTCGTTGTTCGGCAAGATGGAAAGCGGCGAGACCCTGGGCGGTCCGGAGGTCGTGCAGGCACTCGACCAGTACTACGGGACGCCCGGCCTCCTGCTCACGCTGTGGGAGCTGGCCGTAGGTGACCCGACCCAGTTCCGCGAGCAGTACCGCCGGTACATGACCTTGGAGGCGGAGGCGGTGAGCCTGTGGCAGCACTCCGTGAGCGCCCCGCCGGGTCTGCTCCAGACGGGCGGATACGCACGCGAAGCACTCGCGGCGGGCGGCATCCGGAGCGAAGAACTGAACCAGCAGGTCGAAGCGCGCATAGGGCGACGGAAGCTGCTGGAGAGGGACGACGCACCGCCGTTCCGCGTCATCCTCTCCGAGGCGGTGCTGCGCACGCAGTTGCGCGACGCCCAGGCATGGCGGGAGCAGGTGGAATATCTGGCCGAGGCGTCGGACCGCCCCAACATCACCCTCCACGTACTGCCGTTCAGTGCCGGTCCTCACGGTCTGATGAACACCGACACCATGTTCCTGCGGCTGCCGGACGGTCGTACCGTGGCCTACACCGAGAACGACGTACGTGGTGAACTGATCGAGGAATCAAGCAGAGTCGAGCGTGTGCAGCGCAGATATGATGCGGTGCGTGACCTGGCGCTGTCCCCGGTCGCGTCACGGAAGTTCATCATGCGGATGTTGGAGGAAGTGCCGTGCGAGCCATCGACCTGAGCAATGTGACATGGCGCAAGAGCAGCCACAGCAACACGGACGGCGGCAACTGCATCGAGGTCTCCGACGACTTCCTGAGCGCCGTCGCCTGGCGCAAGTCCAGCTACAGCAACTCGGACGGCGGCGCGTGCATCGAGGTCGCCGACGGCTTTCCCGCCGTCGTGCCCGTGCGTGACAGCAAGAACCCGGACGGCCCCGCGCTCATCTTCGAGTCGGCCGCCTGGTCGTCGTTCGTGACCGCCGCCAAGGGCGGGGACTTCACCGTCTGAGCCACGCGACAGCCTTCGAACGACCGGCCCTCGCCCGACAGCGGGGGCCGTCGTCGTGCCGGAGCGCCAGCGAAGTCCGCGAGAGCCGGTCACCGTGGTCCACTGTGCGATGCGCCGCGGAGCGTTCCCCCGGGGCTGAGTCCAGAGGCGCGGACACCGACCGGCCCTGCCGGGCCCCACGCGGCGAGAAGTGCCGCCGCCGAGCGCACCAGTGGACGCCCGGCGTGTCCCAACCGCTCGGCGGCCCGCACGACATCGGCCAGGACGTCCGGATCGTGTGCCTGGACGCCGAGTGCCAGCAGCGGATCGAGGTGCACGGCCCAGGCCGTACGTACGGGGGCCGGGGCGGTCCCGGCCGCTTCGGTCGCCCTGCGCAGCCACTGCCGGATCTCCTCGGGGTCCGCGCGTGGCAAAGGGAATCCGGTGAGGTCCGGGGCCCGGGTGCGCTGCGTGTCCGGGCTTCGAACGGTGGCGGCGAGGGCAGCCGCGAGGGTGGTGTGGTAGCAGGTGCCGAAGAGGTAGGCGGTGGCGCGGTCGCCCGTGAGACCGGCCAGGACCTCGGGGTGGTGCACGGGGCTGGGCACGGCACCGTCGGCGTGCTGGGCGGCGGCCAGGGCGTTCCACCCGGCGAGCCTCAGCGGCCCCGGCCCCGCGTTCTCGTTCTCGTTCTCGTTCTCGTTCTCGTTCTCCCAGCCGTCGTCCAGGGCCGCGTCGCACAGCAGCAGTTCCGCCAGGAGGTCCAGACCGCCCCGGGCGAGGTGGACGCCGAGCAGCACCCGTACCGTCTCGCGCACCTCGGCCACCGCCCCGCTCCGGTCGGGCAGACGGCGGTGGTGTCCGAAGTCCGTCACGTAGAAGAGGACATGGGTCAGCGCGTACGTCTCGCTCCCGGTCAGTTGGAGGACGTCGGGGCCCCGGGCGGCGACGCTCTCCCGGTAGAGCGCGCCGATTCCCGGCAGCGCGGGGGGAGCCGTGAAGCCGCCGCGGTCGATGAAGTAGCGCAGCTCGGCCCTGGAGAGGACCGGTTTGTACGGGCGGCAGTGGCCGCCCGCGTCCGCCGCGAGCAGTGCCTCGCAGGCCGTGCGCAACGCGGGATGGGGGCGGCCGAGCAATTCCAGGAGCGCGGTCAGGTTGAGGTGGTACGGGAAGAACGCGTCGCCACGGTGCAGGCCGCGCACGAAGTCGGCGTCGTGGACGGCCTCTTCGGCGAGGGTCAGTGCGCGACGGCACACGGGTGCGTCCCTGGTCACGATGCCCGACCGGTCCAGCACCCGCACCAGTGCGAGGAGTTCGAGGAGAGGGCCGGGACGGAAAGGGCGGCGGGGCAGGAACTCCTCCCAGCGACGCGGCGCGAACCACTCCAGGTGCGTCTCGATCCAGCGCAACGCACCCGTCAGCACCCGCCGGGCCGCCTGCTCCTCGTCGTCGAGAGGCGCACCGACGGCCCGCGCGTGGGCCGGGAGCGCGGGCCAGTCGGCGTTCATCGTCCGCTCCGCAGTCTCAGCAGCGCCAGGCCGGCCACGAGCATTCCGGCCAGTGCGCAGAGGTCCACCAGGGGCGGCAGCAGGCCGCCGCCGTCCAGCAGGGTCTGACGGGCCAGATCGACGGCGTACGTCATGGGGTTGATGTGCATGATCCAGCCCAGCCAGGCCGGAACGTCCTTGGCGCTGAAGACCGATCCGGACAGGAACAGCATGGGGAACATGACGAGTTGGACGGTGGCCTGGAGCGTCTGGACCCGTGTGATGACGGTGGCCAGACAGAGTCCGATGACGCTGAACACGGTGGCGGCGAGCGCGTAGCAGCCGACCCCGGCGGCGAACCGGCCCGCGGTCAGTTCCACCCCCATCAGCGGCGAGAAGGCGAGCATCACCGCGCTCTGCACGGTCACCGTCCCCGCTCCCGCCACGACCTTTCCCAGAGGCAGGCAGACACGGGGCACGGGAGCGACGAGGAGTTCACGCAGGACGCCGTACTCGCGGTCCCAGGCGTATGTCTGACCGGAGGCGACCCCGATCGAGACGACCTGGATGGCGATGATCCCGGGGAAGACATAGGCGCTGAACGGGACCTGGCCGACCGCGCCGATCATCCCGTCGAAGCCGACCGCGTAGACCAGGACGAAGAAGAGGATCTGCGCGGCCTGACTGAGCAGCACACCGGGACGCCTGCCCTGCCGCAGCAGATCGCGATGGGCGATGACGCCGACGGCGAGCAGCGCCACCCTCAGCCGGCCGTCACGCGCGCCACGGGGCAGTGCGCCGGCGATGGTCACGGTCATGGTGTGCCCACGCCTTCCCGCGTCTGTTCCGGTCCGCTCCGGCCGGCAGCCGCCACGTAGACGTCGTTCATGGACGGATGGTGCACGGACACGGTCAGTGCCGGGACGTCCAGCGCCCGTACCAGCTCCGCGACCCGGGCCTCCGGGTCGGCGCAGTGCACCGCGACTCCGCCGGGCCCGATCAGCGGCTCGAAGCCGGCGGCGCGCAGCTGCCGGGCGGCGGCCTCGTCGTCCGCGCAGCTCACCACGCAACGGGACGATTCCAGGCTGCTCTTGAGCTGGGCGACGCTGCCCCGCCGGACAACCCGGCCCTGGCGCAGGATGACGATCTCGTCGGCATACTCCGCCTCGTCCATGTAGTGCGTCGCGTACAGGACGGTGACGCCCAGATCGTCGCGCAACCGCAGCAGATCGTTCCACACGGTGGCGCGCGCGGTCGGGTCCAGGCCGTTGGTGGGCTCGTCCAGGATGATCAGGCCGGGGCGGTGCAGCAGGGCGCGGGCGATCTCGACCCGTCTGGCGAGTCCGCCGGACAGCTCCTCGACGGGCTGACGCCGCCGGTCGGTGAGGTCGAAGCGCTCCAGCATCAGGTCGATCCCGGCTCGCGCGTCCGCCCGCTTCATGCCGAACAGGCGGGCGTGGAACCACAGGTTGCGCTCGACAGAGAGTTCCTTGTCCAGGGTGCGTTCCTGGAAGACGAGCCCGAGGCGGCGGCGTGCGGCGGCCGGGGCCTCGCGGACGTCCTGGCCGAAGATCCGGACCGTCCCCGCATCGGGCCGGGACGCGGTCGACACCGCACCCAGCAGGCTCGACTTCCCCGCACCGTTGGGGCCGAGCAGCGCGGTGACCCGGCCCGGTGGCGAGCTGATCGACACGCCCTGTACGGCGGTCGCCCGGCCGTGACGCACGACGAGACCGATCACCTCGAAGGCGGGAGGGCCGTGCGCCTCGGACGAGGTTGCGGGAGCGTCGGACGGGGTTGCGGACGCTTCGGACGGGGTTGCGGGCACGTCGGACGGGGTTGCGGGCGCTTCGGACGGGGTTGCGGGCGCTTCGGCCGAAGTGCCGGACGCGTCGCCCGCCTGCGTCGGCCGGCCGGTCATGCCAGCCCCAGGGTGCGGTCCCACGGGTGGGGGCCGCGGCCGACGGGCAGGAGCGCGAGGGCGACGCCCGCGGCGCCCTCCAGCATGCCCGCGGTGTTCACCGCACGGTGCGGTACGGGTGAGCGGGCGGCGGCGGGGAAGCGCATGAGGTGGCGGAACCCGAAGGGGGCGTTCTCATCGGCGCACGCCAGTACCTTGCCGGTCAGGCGACGGCGTCCGGCGTGCAGTTCGGGATCGCCCGTCGCCTCGGCCACGCGGGCCACGATGCGCAGCAGGCCGGCGTAGCCGTGGCAGACCGTGGCCCCCTCGATCGCCCACGCCGATTCGTCGCGCCGGAGTGCGACCCGTAGCGCGTCGGCAGCGGTGGCGCACCAGTCCGGCCGGTCCAGGGCGGTCCCGGCCCGGAAGAGGGCTGCGGCGACCCCCGGGGTGCCGTAGCACCAGGCGGTACGGGTGAACAGCTCGCGTGGACGCCGCGGCGCCAGTTCGTGCTCCCAGGCGGCCCGCGCGGGCCAGTACGGTCCGGTCTCGTCGCGCAGTGTCCAGCCGAGCAGCCAGTCGGCGATGCGGTGGATGGCGTCGCGGATGTCCGGCGTCCCGTGCCCGGCCTCGTAGGCCGAGCTGAGCACGGCGAGCGGTCCGGCGATGCCGTGGGCCATCCCGAGGTTGAAGTCCCCGCGGGGGTAGGTCTCGCGGTCCCGGGCGCCGACCTGGAGCCCGGCGGGCACCCACCATCCGGGGATCTGATGGCCGTCGACCGGGACCGGAGCGGTGAGGTCGACGAGGTGGCGGAGGGAAGCGGCGAGCGCCGCCTCGACGGCGGGACCGGCCTCGGCGGGGTCGGCCACCGAGTCCAGGAGCAGTCGGGTCGTCCCCGAAACACCGTTGACCAGGTCGTACGCGGCCCAGTCGACACCGGTGGCACCGCCCTGGGCGCGGGCACGGAAGAGACGCAGCCGCTCGGTCTGGTCCTCGGCGACCCAGGCCGCCAGCCCCCGCCGCAGGGAACGGTAGTGCCCTTCCGGGCCCGCGCAGGTCTGGGCGGCGGCGAGCAGCGCGGCCGGTCCCGAGAACAGGCCCCGGCTCGGCGCGGCCCCCATGACGCGCCCGGCGGCGGCGAGGTGACGGTGAGCGGTTCGCCGCCGGGCGTCGTCGGTACGGGCCAGTTCGCCATGGAGGAGCGCGGTGCCGGGGAGGCCGTTGGCGAGCGTCAGAGGGCCCCACATGACGGCGCCGTAGACCGGGTCGCGGTTGTCGTCGTGCGAGGCCACGGCGGCGATGTGTTCGGGGTCGGCGAGCCGCTCGGCAACGAGGTGGACGATCTCATCGGTTCGGGCGGACTCGTGGGTCGAGGCGGACCCGTGGGTCGGGGCGGTGCTGTCGGTTCGAGTGGTGCTGTCAGTTCGAGTGGTGCTGTCGGTTCCAGTGGTGCTGTCGGTCCGGGCGGACTCGTCGGTTCCGACATCGCTGGGGGGATTCACTGTCGGTACCTCCGGCGGTTGGCGTGATCCTGTACAGCGCCGCGGGCGACGCCCAGCACGGTCAGCTCGCGGGCGCTGGAACCGCCGAAGAGGCGGTTGCACACCATGTGCAGCAGACTGCCGACGACCCGGCCCTCCGCCGTGTCCCCGGACTCCCGTACGCGTGCCGCCAGTCGGCGCACCTCCCGGTCGCGCGGGCGCAGCGCGTCGAGGACGCGGATCCCGGCCGGATCCCCGGTGAGCGCCGGCCAGCCGCCGTAAGGGTCGACGAGGTGGCGCCAGCGTGCGGAACGGGCGCGGAAGGCCGTGGGCAGGTCGCGGCGCTCGCCGGTCATGGACAGCCAGGTCGCGGCACAGTCGTCGCCATAGCTCTCGGTGAACCGCGGACCGGTGCGGGTCGGCGGTCCGAAGGCGTGGGCCAGCGCGGCGCAGGAGACGACGGCGAGATCGTCGACGTCGTAGCCGTTCGCCGGGTCCTTGGCCACGCGCAGCAGCTCGACGGCGGCTTCGCTGTCGTACCGGAAGACCTCCTCGGCCTGCCGCCGGGCGGAGGGTCCGCCGTAGCGCTCGGTCTCCGGGTCGTACTGGTCGAGGGTGTGGCCGCGCAGCAGCCCCGCCAGCTGCCACCCCCGGAGCAGCTCGCCGACCGCCGGAGCGACGGCCCCCCACAGCTCGTCCGGACGGGCGCCGTGCAACCGCAGGCGCACATGGTGGCCGGTGTCGTCGGTGTACCGGACGAAGAACCATCCGTCGGCGCCGTTCCGCCCTGCCACGTCGACCAGTTCGGGGATGTGATCACGCAGCAGGTCGTCCTGGGTACGGACGGAGCCGTGCAGTTTGAGGTAGAGCCACTCTCCGCCGAGGCCGTGGACAGTGCGGGTGGAACGTGCGATGGGTGCGGTAGGTGGAGTGTGAGCGGTGCGTGGGGCGTGTGCCGTGGGTGGGGTGTGAGCGATGCGTGGGGTGTCTGCGGTAGGTGGGGCGTGTGCGGTACATGGGGTGCGTGCGGCCGCAGCGTCGGCTTCGGTGGCACGGCGCGCCCCTGCATACGGCCTGCGGCGGGGATGGCCGGCCTCGCGGCGGACCATCGGCACGACCAGTTCGACGGTGTGCCCGGCGAGTGGGCTGTCCAGCCAGTTCTCGTACTCACCGGGGACTTCCTGGGCGATCAGGTCGGGATGGCGCAGCAACTGGTCGAACAGCAACTCGCGGTGCCACGCGTCGTCGAGATCGAGCAGCAGCCGCTGGTCGGCGGTGACCGCGAGGATGTGGCGCGGTACGTCCCAGGCGGCCCGCCAGTCGGCGATCGACCGCTCCCGGTCGGCCACGCGCGCGTCGTCGCTCCGCGCGCGCGTCTCCTGGGCCCGCGCGTGGAGCACGTCCAGTCGCCAGACGGCACAGGCCAGTACGAACCGTCCGTAGCGCACCCGCGGCACGAAGGGCGCGTCGGCGAACGGGCCCCAGTTCCACGGCTCCCAGAGCCGTTGGCCCTCCAGTCCGATCTCCCACAGCAGCCGCACGGCGTTGGGGGCCTGGGCGGGTGCACTGATCATGTTGCCGAGTACGGGCACGATCTCGCGGCCGGTGGGCATGTGCACGGCGGTCAGCCGGTTCAGAGTGGCACCGATCCCGATGTCGCTCAGGCGCAGTTCCTCGGTGTCGGGGGCGTCGGGGAGCCCGACACCGATGCGACGGCCGGTGGCCGGGGCGGTGTGGGCGAGGTTCGCGGCCCGGCCCGAACGCGGCCTGAAGGCAAGATCGACGGGGAACGCGTCCTGGATGTGCACCGGGTTGTCCCGGTGCAGTGCGGCGAACTCAGCGCGCCAGTCGGGGTGCTGGTCGGCGAACCGGGCGAAGGTGGAACCGGCCCGGTGCGATCCGGGCGAGGGCGACAGGAAGACGCGGAACTCGCCCTCGTCCAGCGCCTCCACCGAGGGGGCGACGACCTGCACCGTCACCTCGCAGGAGTTGGGTACGTCCGCGTGGTCGGCCGTGTCGTGGCACAGCTCGTCGAGGTCCGTGTCGCGGAGGACGACCTCGCGCCGTCCGGCGCGCTGTGCGAGCGCGACCAGCCGGGCCATGGCACGGTCCCGGCGGGCGGTGCGGGGGACGTCGGGCGAAACGGGCGGGGCCTCGCTGTTGGGCCAGCCGTAGCCGGCCGGGGCGCCCGGTCCGGTCGATGCGTCGAGCAGCTCCAGGACTGGCACGAGCCGGTCGGCCCCGTACACGTCGAGGAAGCGGCGGTGGTGGTCGCGCAGGGCGAGCAGCCCGAGCTTGGGGCGGGAGAGCCGCCACATCACACCGGTGGCTGCCTCGATCTCCTCCCGCACCGCGTACGGCAGGCGCACAGCGGCATCGAGGCGGGTGTCGACGTGCAGGGGCGTGTCGTCGGGCTCCGCCGAACGGGCCGTGCTCAACAGCCGGTTCAGACGCGGGCGCCCGTCCCCGACGGGCGTGGCGTCGTACTCCTGCCGTTGCCGTTCCACGTCCAGCAGCGTGTCCCGTATCCGCCGGGTCTCCTCGGACGGGTCGACGACCGCGGCGAGCAGACCGAGGACATGGTGCAGCGGGTCGCCGCCGTCCAGGGGCGGGCGCAACCCGGTGACGAGGATCTCCTGGCGGACCAGATCGACGAGCAGGCCGCGTACCCGCTCGGGTGGTGCGCCGGGGAACGCCTCGGTGGTGCGCCGGAGCAGTTCCTCGTACGGCAGGGGTGAGGCGGCCTCGGCCACGGCTCGTTCGACGACCGGGGTCCTGCGTACGGACACCGTGGAGCGTCCCTCGCCGCCCGCGCCCGGAGGCACCCCCTGGGTGGAGGGCGCGGTGAGGACGAGCCGGTTGCCGCGCGGGACCAGGGCCTGGTGGGCCTGGACGGTGAGCGTGGACAGGACGGCCGGGTCTCGTTCGAGACGATGGCCGATCCGGGTGAGCCACTGCATGTCGGCGTGGGTACGGGTGCGGTGCGCCGTGCCGCGCTCGACCTCGGCCGTGGGGCCGAACTGCCCTCGGGCGACACCCGCGAACAGGCCGAAGGGGGTGGGCCTGGTCCGCATCCTGATGTCGTAGCGGAGCAGGGCGAGCGCGGCCCGGCGCAGCTGCCCCGCCTTGATGCCGGCCGCGCCGTGGTCGGTGACGCGGCGGACCATGGAGGCGAGGCTGGGGGACGCGAGGTCGAGGGCCTCGCCCAGCACCCCGTCCACGGGAACGGAGGCGAGCAGGTCGGCGCAGGCGGCGAGGGACCGGGGGTCGGCCCCGACGGGGACGCGCAGACCGGATCCTCCCCGGTCCCGGGCCTCTGCCGGAAGCAGCGGCGCACGGTACAGGAAGACGTCCCTCGCCTCGAACGGTGCCTCGAACGGTGCCTCCCGCGGCGGTTCCCTCACGGGTGTCCCCCCTCTCGTCCTCGTCCCGGCAGGCCCGGGAACAGCCCGTGGAGCCGGGCCGGTATCCGCCCGACCCCAGGGATGCGCGCCGTCAACAGCAGTGGCTGCAGCCGGAGCCGCCGCCCTCGCTGGTGCAGCCGGGGGTGCAGTAGGAGACGCTCGTGATGGCGGGTCCGGCGACGGACTGCTCCACGCCGATCTCCAGGTCGAGATCGAACAGGTTCGTATCGTTCTGTGACTGCGGACTGGCCTTGATTCCCATGCTGGCTCCTTACGGAAAACCGAACGATGGTCACGGATCGTGACCTGTCCCTCACCATCCATGGCCGCCCACCGCCGTTCAATAGGTTCGCTTCCGCTTGGCAGTCCTGGCAGTCCGGGCAGTCCCCGCAGTCCGCTCCGCGGCGGGCCGGGTTCATTACCACGGAGGCCCGTGGCGCGGCTGTCGCACACCACTCCCCCGGCTGAAAAATCGGCCCTCGTGGCGACGGACAGTGAACCGGCCGTCACTTTCTTGATACGTACCTGGTGTGTGCTCGGACGAAGCTCTGCTATCCGCCGTCGCCCACGGCGACCAGACCGCTCTACGAACCCTCTACGAGAGGCATGCCGGCGCAATGCTCCGCCTCATCCGCAGACTCACCTCGGACCAGGGCGTGTCCGAGGAGATCCTGCAGGAGACCTGGCTGGCCGTCTGGCGCTCGGCCGCGGGATTCCGTGGCGACTCCTCCGTACGGGGCTGGCTGATGGGCGTGGCCAGACGGCAGGCACACAACCAGCTCCGCAGGTCACGGCCGCACCTGACGGATCTGTCGGAGGCGCGGCATGTGGCCGACTCGGCGCCGAGCGTCGAGGACCAGATCGTGGTGGAGTCCGAACACACCGCCTTACGGACAGCCGTGCGCGCGCTTCCCGAGCATCTGCGTGAGGTCCTCGCGCTGGTGCTGTTCGAGGAGATGGCCTACCCGGAGGTGGCTGCCGCGCTCGCCATTCCTGTGGGCACCGTCAAGAGCCGCATGTCCCACGCCCGAAGGCGCCTGGGCGCCATGCTCGCCGCCACCCGGCTGGAAGGATCGGGACAGCTATGAGCGATCACCTCTCAGACGACGTCCTGGCATGTCTGGCGCGAGCCGGAGCCCTCGCCCCGCACCGTGGTGGACACCTGGCCGACTGCTCCGACTGCCGTACGAGATTGGCAGTTTGGCAGGACATCACGTGTGCCGTGCGCGCCGAAGCGGCGGAAGAGGCCGTGCCCGTACCGTCCTTCGACGGCTTGCTGGGGGCCCTGCCCACCGCTGTCGGCCCCGTGAGCACGAGCGGCGGGCCCCCGGCCGTGCCGGTCGCCGTGCACGGACGGAGCGCCCGCGTCGGGTCCGGCAGCCTGCGCATCCCCCCGGCCCGGCCCGGACCGGCCGCGAACGGCGGACGCCGCGCGGCTCCCGGCCTCGCCCGGCCCTGGCGGACCGCGTGGCAACTGGCCAGGGGACAGGCGCTGCTGATGCCCGGGCTGTGGGCACCGCTCAGCGCGATCTTCCTGGTCGCCGCAGCCCTTGTGGCATCGGCCCAGGTGCACGAACGGCTCGGGGTGCGGCTGTTCGGCGCGTCCGTCGTGCTGCTGGTGCTGTTCGGGGCGCTGATCGTCGCCTCGCCACGGCGGGATCCCCGGCGCGAGCTGCTGTTCACGCTGCCGGTGCCGCCCGCAGCGGTGTTCCTGGCCAGGCTGGCGGTGGTTCTCTGCGTCGATCTGGCACTCGCCATGATCTGTTCGGTGCTCGTTCAGGGGCCCGGCTGGTGGGCGGTGGTGGCCAGTTGGCTCGGCGAATCACTGCTGGCCGCGTCGCTCGCGCTCGCGCTCTCCGTCCGCTTCTCACCACCGGTGGGCGCGGCGGCGGGCGGCACGCTCTGGTTCCTGGGCGTGGTGGGCGGTCCGCACGGACTGTTCAGCACACCGGTCGACGCGTTCTTGGACGTGATCCTCGCGACGACACCGTGGACGATCGCCTCGGCCGCCGTCCTGCTGGCCTGGGCCGCTCGTGCCATGCGGTCCTACCGCGAGCCCGCACCGTCCTAGTGCCGCAACAGACAGGGATTGCCCGCCGCGGCACCGGCCGGGCGCCCGCGCGCGATACGTCGCTCACACGGCTGGTCGTCGGCTCCAGGCGTGAACCGCCACAGGCCGGACCGCTACGTACGGGGTGTACGGGAGGCTGGGGAACGACGGGAGGAGCAGCGCCATGGCCGCTGCATCATGGTGGGCCCACGAAGCACGCCGCTGTGGAAAGCAAGCGATCGTGCTGCCGGTTCTGGCCGCGCTCCTGGCATCCGCGGCAGTGGCCGCAGGCCCCGGCGCGGGAGTGGTCCTGGACCGCGCGCTGCTGAGCTGCGCGCTCCCCACCGCCACGGCCCTGGTCTGTGCGGCAGCGGTGGCACGCGAGCCGATGCTGGAGCTCCATCTGTCGCTGCCCACCCCCTATCCACGCACCGTCGCCCGCCGGTTGGCCTGGCCCGGCTCCGTCGCGTCGATCGCCGCTCTCGCTCTGGCAGGGCTGGTGGCTGCCACCGGACATCGCCCCGGCCCCGTGGTCACCCTGCTGGAACTGGCCGGTCTGACCGCGTTCCTGAGCGGGGCCGCCGTGTGGTCGGCGGTCCGGACCGGATCGGCCGCGCCGTCCGCCGGTCTGGTCGTCGCCGTCGTCCTCGCCAAACTGCTCCTGATCGACCAGGTGGTACCGGAAGGAGTGGGGCAGGCGATTCCCGCGCTGCTGGCCGGCGCCTGGCTGACCGCGCTCGCACTGCGTGCGCTCGGCCCGGCCGGACGCCCCGGCGCCCGGCTCGGCAGCGGTGCGGGCGCACATGTCGGCCCCCGGGAGGCATGATGACCGCCCTGCTGTGGACCCTGCGCTACGAAGCCCTGATGGCGGCTCGCCGAAAGGTCGTATGGGGTGCGGTGCTGCCCCTGGTCCTGCTCAGCCTGCTCCTGGTCGCCACCTCACCCGTCATCACCGGCCACAGCGATCCGGCCGCCAGAGCCGGGGCGGCAGCGGTGGTCATCAACACCTTCTGCACCCTCGGCGTGGGCATCGCGCTCGCCGACCGCTTGCACCGCTCCCTCGAAGCCCGCGGCATGACGGAGCTGTTGGCCGCCACTCCTGCCGGACCGCTTCCGCGAACCGCCGGGATACTGGGCGGCCCCCTCCTGACCGCCCTGGCGCCGGTCGCCGGTCTCTTCCTGCTGTACGCCGCGGTGTTCTCGGTGGCCGAGGGTTCCCCGGCACCGTTCGGCTCGGCGGTCGTCTCGCTGGTGGCGGTCATCGTTCCGGCGGCCCTGCTGGTCACCACTTTCGCCGGACTCCTCGGCGTACTGCTTCCGGTGGCCGCGGCGCGCGCCGTCACGGTCGTGGTGTGGCTGTGGGCCTGTCATTTCCCACCGGCCTTCTCACCCCTTCCCACGCCGACCGGCACCGTCCTCTCCCCGCTCGGCGGCTACCCGCTGGTCGCCTGGGCGCACGCCCCCGAGGTGTGGGCAGCCCGGCAGGGCACCGGCGCGCTGCGGCCCGCAGTCGGCGACGCGACCGCGGGGGTGAACGTCGCCCTCGTCCTCACGATGGCCGCGGTCTGCTACGCGCTCGGCCATTTCGTCGCCCGCATCAGACGACACGGAGCATCATGAACATCACCACGGAACGACTCACCAAGGTCCACCCCGGCGGCTTCCGCGCGCTGAACGCAGTCGATCTCCACATCGAGAGCGGCACGGTGGGACTGCTCGGCGCCAACGGAGCAGGCAAGACCACCCTGTTGCGCATCCTGACGGGCGTGCTGCGGCCCACCTCGGGCCGGGTGTTCGTCGCCGGACACGACCTGTCGACCGGCGCCGGACTCGCCGCCGTCAAACGCACCCTGGGCTATCTTCCGCAGGAACTGTCCCTCTACCCCGACCTCACCACACGCGAGTTCCTCGACTACATCGGCGTGCTCAAGGGCATGCACGACAAGCGTGAGCGCCACCGTCAGGTCGACGAGCGGATCGCCGAAGTCGGCCTGGACGAAAGGGCCGACGAGCGGCTGGCAGGGTTCTCCGGCGGTATGAAGCGACGGGTCGGCATCGCACAGGCATTGATGGGCGCCCCCTCGGTGCTGATCGTGGACGAGCCCACGACCGGCCTCGACCCGCACGAACGGATGCGCTTCCGCGCGCTGCTCGCCCGTCTCGGTCACGGCCGCACCGTGCTGCTCTCCACCCACATCCTCGACGATGTCGCCCAGACCTGCCCCGAAGTGGCCGTGCTCGCCGCCGGCCGTCTGGTCTTCCACGACTCGACCACCGCTCTGGTCAGCCAGGCAGCCGGCTGCACCTACGTGTGGCGGGCCGGGAGCTCCACCGAAGGGCCGCCGCCGGGCGCCGAAGTGGTGAGCGCGGTGACCACCTCCGAAGGCACCGAGTACCGCGTCGTCACCACCACACCACCCACCCGTGCCCGCCCGGTCGAGCCGACTCTGGAGGACGGTTACGCCGCCCTGCTGGACGCCGACGGCCAGGCACACCCCACCAGCATTCCGACAGTGAGGTAGCCGACACGTGATCGCGAAGAACCGGTACGCAGCCGTCACATACGCAGCCGTCACAGCCGTGGCAGGTCTGGCGCTGCTGACACTGACCGCCTGCGGGGGCAGTGGCCGCAGCGAGCCGACCACCACCGATCCCGTACCGCTCCCGAGCCCGACCGCCACCAAGCAGCGGATCAGTGAAAAGAACCTCGGCTACACCTGGCCGTTGACGGTCGATCACGGCACCGCCGAATGCCGTAAGGGCGACCAGGCCGTCTTCACCGTCCCCGACGGCATGACGTACGCGCTCAACGACCGTGCTCGGGACGCCGGTTATGACGACATCGCACCCGTGCGGGTGTCCGGGGACAGCGGCGACAAGGTGAGCCTCGGCTCACTGATCAGCAGGACCCTGAAGCTCTGCAAGGCGGGCCGATGACGGGACACGGATGGGCGCGGGCGCGGGGGGCGCGGGCGCGGGCGGCGCGGGCGCGGGCGGCGCGGGCGCGGGCGGCGCG